>JBGSUG010000104.1:0-25333 GCA_041736225.1 Candidatus Aminicenantales bacterium
GTCCCGATGAGGACGTAGTCGACCCCGTTGGCGCGGGCCAGGGCGAGCGCCTTTTCGACGTCGATCAGGCCCGTGTCCTCGCCTTCGTAGCCTTCCTCGGTCTCCGGAGCGATGAACTTGGGCAGCAGCTTCTTCGACTTCAGCAGCTCGGAGCGGATGTAAGCGGCGACCTGCCGCCCGAGCTCCGGCCCCACGCCGGCCGCGTCGTCGAAGGGGAGCAGGCCGATCTTCTTGCTCTGGGCGAAAAGCGGCGCGGCCAACAGGACGACAAGGATGACTATCCAGGCTCTTTTCACGGTCCCTCCCTTTCAGGCGGCCCGCTCATGCGGCCGCCTGTCCCGTTTCTAACACAACCGCCGGGCCCGGGCAAGGGCCCGGGCCGCCGTCCCGCGCCGATTCGTCAACGTTTGTTCGAAGCCGACCGGAAGCCGAAGTAAGGCGCGGTGTAAGTCGGCTTCCGGAACATCCGGCCGAAGCACTTGAGGTGCTGGGCGCCGTAGGAGAATCCGCCGCCGCGACGGATCCTCGTGCCCTTGGCGCTCGCGTCGGGCCCACGAGGGTTCTCGGCCCCGTCGGTGACCCAGTGATAGGCCTGTGTCTCCGAGCCCCAGTCCCAGACCCACTCGAAGACGTTCCCGGCCATGTCGTAGAGCCCGTAACCGTTGGGCGGATATAGGCCGACGGGCACGGCCACGCCCAGATCGTGGTTGGCCTGAGCAGGTCCGAGATCGTCGCCCCAGGGATAGCGCCGGCCCGCGACCCCGCCGCGAGCGGCCTTCTCCCATTCGGCCTCCGTGGGCAGGCGATACCCGTCCGCTTCCCAATTCACGCACGCGGCGGCGAGGTCGAGATTCCCGGACCTGTAGACGGCCGTGTGGGCATCGTCCGCGTAGTAGACGGGCGTTCGTCGTTCCTTCTCGGACCTGGCGTTGAGCCACTTGACCGCATCGTACCAGCTGACCATCGTCACCGGCAGGGAGTCGCCCTGGCGGGTCGAGCCGTTCTGTCCGGGGTTGTCGAAGGCGTAGCCGTTGCCGACGGCCCAGTCGTAGACTTCTTTCCAGAGCGCGTACGTCGTCTCATAGCGGTCGATCCAGAGATCGTCGAGTTCGACGGTGTGGACAGGGAGCGCGTAGGTCGTGCCGTCGAGGCTGTCGCCCATCCGGAAGGGCCCGGCCGGGATGCGAACGAGCTCCGAGCGCGGCGCCTTGGCCCGGGGCGCCGCCATGACCCAGGACGACTCACCACTCTCACCGGCGGCGTTGACCGCCGTAACGATGAAGAAATAGGGAGTCCGGTCGGAGAGCCGCCGGACCGTGAAGGGACCGCGGGCGATGCCGGCGATCCTGGTGGCCACGGTCTTGGACACCGGCGACGACCGGGCGCAATAGATGTTGTATGACGTCGCGCCCGCGGCGGAGGTCCAGCTCAGGGTCACCGACCCTTTTCCTCCCTTCGCCGAAACACCTGTGGGGACGATGGGAGGTCTCCCGGGAACGGCGGCGTCGCGCGCCTGGACGTCCGAGTACGTCGGCAAGCCCTTCGGAATCTCGGCGACGCCGCCAACCGTGCACGCCGCCAAGAACAACGCGAGCCCGGGCCCTATCGCGGTCTTTATCTTCCGCCTCCTGACCCCTTCTTGATCTGCTATTCGAGGATCCAGGCGCCTCCCGCCTTGCTCAGCTTCGCTTCCTTCATCTCGCCGGATCTGACTGTCACCTTGAGCTCGACCGGCCGGGGTGCCGTGAGGACACGGACGGTGTAATCGCCCGGCGGCAGCTTGAGCGCCTCCCCCCCGACCGCGCCCCGCCCGCGCTCCTTCCCCGCCGCGTCGACCGCGACGAACTCGAGCTTGAGCGTCTGGCCGAGCGCGCCCATCAGCTCGTCCGCGTTGCGGGCATCGAGGTAGCGGCCGCCCGTCGACTTGGCGATCGACTCCAGCTCCGCCCTTCCTTCGGCCTCCTTGATGTCGAAGCCGACGATGTTGACCTTGAGCTCGAGCCCGGCAGCCTGGATGGCCGGAGCGATCGACTTGATGTCACCCTTGCAGCTCTCGATGCCGTCGGTCACCAGCACGATCCCGCCGTTGGGGATCTTCTCGAAGTCCTTGACGGCCGCGAGCACGCTGGCCACGAGGGGCGTCCGGCCCTTGGTCTGGATCTTCTTGACCCGATCGACGAGAGCGATCTTGTCGATCGGCCCGATGGGCACGACTAGCTCCGTGTCCCGGCAGGCGTTGTCGTAGTCGTCCGTCGCGTACCGGTGCCCGTAGACCCGGAGGCCGACGTTCATCGAATCGGGCAGGCCTTCGATCGTCTGCGTCAGGACGCGCCGGGCCGCGGCCATCTTGGTCTCCTTGCCGATCATGCCGGTCATGGAATTCGACGCGTCCATGATGATCTCCACGGTCATGGGCGCCTCTTTCTCCGCCTCCTTCTCCAGGACGACCCGGACCTCGCCCGGCGCCTTGACCCGCGGCGGCGACATGTAGATCGGGACGTGGCCACAGCAGAACTCGAGCATCAGCGCGCCGAAGGCGGTCCGGTAGGTGATGAGAGCTTCGCTCTCCTCGGCCTGCCCTCCGCCCCAGCTGCCTTTCTCGTCCTGGTTGTCGACGAGGAAACGGCACATGTAGTCTTTCCACACCCGCCAGTCCTCGCCGCCCACGAAGTACATCACCCGCGTCCCGTAGTACCAGTAATAGAAGGGATAGCCTTCGCCCGGATATTCGAAGTTCCAGGTCGGCCCATAGGCCTGCATGAATCGGACGGCCGGCGCGATCAAAGGGTCCTTGGGGAAGCCGCCGAGCTGAAGGGCCAGGGCCCCCATGCCCGCCCGGGCGCAGGAGTCGCCGATATCGGCCGGGCCGTCGTAGCCGAACGAGCCGTCGGCGCCCTTGAGTGTCCGGACATATTTGGCGGCGTCCGTGAAGACCCTCTCGGGGATGCTGAAGCCGCCGTTGACGGCCGCTCTCAGGGCTAGGACCTGCCAGGCGCTGACCGAGAGGTCCGCGTCGGTGTAGGTGGGCTCATAGCGCCAGCCGCCGTGGTGGGGCGAGTCGGCCGGGGTCGGTCCCTGGAGCGTGGCCGGTTTCTGGGCCGAGTTCTGGGAGCGCACGATGAGCTGAACGGCCTCCTCGGCCATCGGTTCGAGGCTCGGATCGTTGAGCGCGACGAGCGCTTCGATGAGGCTGAGGGTGGCGATGGCCTGCTCGTACATGACTTTGCTACTGACGGGTCCGAACATCCCGCCCTGGACGGCCCCTTCCTCGGAGCCCGCCGGGAACTGAGAGCCCGAGGTGAACTGGGACTTCAGATAGTCCAGCCCGGCGCGAACCCGGGCCGAATGGTCCTTCCCGGCGCATTCGCCGCCGATGAAGGCCATGATGGATAGCCCCGCGCCGGCGATCTCGTGGCTGGGCCAGGAGCCGTCCTCCTGCTGGGTAGAAGCGAGGTAGTCGAGCGCCTTGGCCAGAGCCTTCCGCACCTCCTCGGCCGTGGCCGGCGGCCGGTCGTACTTATAGATCCTGAGCTTGTAGGGATGTTCCGTGTCCGCGCCCCGGTCGGTGTGGACGTTGATCAGATACTTCCCCGGCGCCTGTTTCAGCCGGACGAGGGCTTCGGGCTCGCTACTGCCGAAGGCATCTACGTCCGACAGCGCCTTCCCGGACGCGTCGCAGAACCGCAGCACGATATTGACCTCGGCCGGCGCGGTCAGCTCGAAGACGAGGGCGTCTAGGCCCGGAGTGGGGATGATCAGCGCGTACCAGTCGTCATCCTCGTCCTCGTTGGCGAAGCCCGTGACCGCGCCTCCGAGCGAAATGGACGTGGCTTGGGCCGGGGCGTTGTTCGGCTCCTTCTCGACGATCTCCTGGGCCGTGAGCGCGGCCGCGCCGGCCGCGATGAGGACGGCTATCGCCAGGGCACACAGGGTTCTCGGCGGGGTGATTCTCATGACGGCATCCTCCGTGTTCGTGGGCTTTCGATCGGTATCTCTAGTTTCCGGCCTGGCTGATCAGGTAATTGAGGATCGAGGTCGAGGCGCAGGCGAAGCCCTTGGCGAACTGCTCGCACCAGCCCTGGCTGATCTTGACCCCGGCCTCGGCCTTGAAGATCTCGTAGTCGTACTTGTAGCAATCCTCGATGTCGATGAGGTTAACGCTGGCCTCGACGGTAATCGATCTCTCGAACTCCGGGCACATGACGGCCTGGATCCCCTTCATGTAGGCCTTGGCCTCCTCGAGGGCCTCCCTGGTCAGCTCGCCGTGCTTGAGGACCATGGCCATCAGGACCCAATAGGTGTCGATCGCCCCGACCATGGCCCCGAGCACGGCCCCCATCTTCGACTGCATCGGTCCCTCGGCCTCGAGGATCGTCCGCTGCATCATGGCCTGGTGCAGGCCCGTGTCGAGGACCCCGATCGTCTCCCTCGACCGCGGGTCGACCTCCCACCAGCCCCAGCGCGTCCGTCCTTCCCAGGGGATGCCCTTTTCGGGCACCATGACGATCCGCCCTTTCTCGAGGGCCGCGCCGATCCTGGCCTGGACGTCCTTCGGCGGGCCGAGCGCCTTCAGCTTGTCCGCTTCGAGCGACGAGAACATCCTGATGTCGATCTTTTTCCGGGCCGCTTCTTCCATGATGAAGGCCGTGGTCAGGGCCGGCTTCTCGGTGAGGATGGCCAGGAGCTTGCCCTCGAGGATCGATTCCATGACGCCCCGGCCGTACTGGAAGGCCTGGCTCATGCCCCAGGCCGCGCCGGGGAGCGCCACCGACTCGACCCGGTCCTGCCGCAGATCGATCGTCGTCTCCGTCGTCTTCTCGCCGCCGCCGAAGGACGTTATGAGGATACGCGGCACGGCGAACCAGCTGGCGACCGACAGAGCGGCGCCCGCCTTTTCGGCCTGGTCGTCCGAGGTCGAGGCGAAGATCATGTTCACGAGATGGCCGAGGTCGCGTCCCAGCTTGGCTTCGAGCTCGACGCCCGACGACAGGGTCGTGGCCGTGGCCTTCTTGGCCTTGAGGGCGGCCCGGATATCGTCGGCCTGGGCCTTGGCTTCGCTGCGGGCCTCGCCCGCGGAGAGGTTCTGGAGCTCATCCTTCCAAGCGGCGGCCGGGATCCTGTCCCCCGTGATCAGGAGGACATGCCTTTGGAAGAGCGGCGCTTCGGTCCGGGCCGCCGTTTCGAAAAGAGAGCGCTCGACTTCGGAAACGACCCCGCCTAGGCTTTCGAACTTGAGCCGAAGAGAGAGCTTTTTCTGCGGGCCCTGGCCCGCAGCGACTTCGCCTTCGGCCAGGCTGTCTTCCCCGGCCGAGAGAGAAGCCTTGAGAACGGCCTCTTCGCCGTCGCGGTATTCCGTCATGACAGCCAGCGAGACGGCCCTGTTGGCGACCTCGGCCAGCGTCCCCTCCCACGTAAAAACGGGCTCCGGGTCGCCGGATCCGCCCTCGCCTCGCCCGACCGACAGGCTGGCCTTCACCGCCAGGGCCTCGTCGGCCGGATCGTACGATTCCCCGAGCTCGGCGAAGGCCTTCCCGGGCTCGGCCGAAGGGAAGCTCGGATCGAGATCGACCCAGTCGTCCCCGTCCTGTGTCCGGACCCAGAAGTGGCGCTTGACCGCGGCAACGAGGCGCCGATCCTCGGCGGGATCGGAGATGGGCGTCCCGCTCTTGTAGCCGACGGCCTTGGCCGCGGGAAAGATCGATCTGAGGAGCGATCTCGCGGCCGCGTCGTCGAGCTCGCCCTCGGCAATCTCGACGGTCATCCCCTTCTCCTGCAGCAGCCGGGCCAGGAAGAGGGCTTTTTCCAGAGGATTGGCGCTCCGGCTCCACTCCACCCCGTCCGGCGTCTTCAGCGGATAGCGCGAGGGCTCGGTCCGGATGGCGTCGCGGACGAACTTGAACGACTCCTGCCACTCTCCGTCCGCGGGCAGGCCGGCGCGGGCCTCCGGGGCGGAGGCCGCCTCCGCGTTTCCCTCGGCGGTCTCGACGCGGGCTGCTTCCGTCTCGGCAGCCGAAGCCGCCGTCTCGGACGCTTCCCCCTTCTTCTTGGCGCAGCCGGAGGCCGCCAAGAGGACCACGGCCGCCAACAGGATGATCAGGGGCTTGTTCATCGTCCTCTCTCCTTCGCTCATTTCAGGCCGGAGAGCCCGAACGTCTTCTCGCTCTCGTAGCCGCGGTAATAAAGCGACCGGGGGATCTCGTCCGTAGCGTAGGCCAGCTCGAAGCGGACGAAGGTCCGCGGCGGCACGGTGAACGGCGTCGGCGGACGGTGGGCCAGCGCGCTCGTGGATTCCTCGTCGAAGGCGACGTCCTCGCCTCCCGCTTTGAGGATGAACTGGGCCTCGGCCTGGATCTCGGCGCCGCTCTCGACGAGCGAGCGGACCCCCAGGTCGAGGATGACCAGCCCTTTATCGCGGCGGACGCCGAAGAGCATGATCTCCAAGGACTGTCCGTCCTTGTGCACGGCTTTCGGTTCCGAGGCGGGCCCGGCCGCGGGCGGCGCGTTGAGGGCCAGGGCGTAGACCCGGTCCTCGACGCGCATCCCCAGGCTGAACTCCTTCTCGGCCGCCGGCACTACGAACGCGACCTCCTGGTTCTGGGCGAACTCGGGCGTGAAACGGATGAAGCCCTCGTCGGTCGTCGAGCCCCCGGCGCTGTAATAGATGTGGCCGGCCTTCGTGGCCAGCCAGATGTACTCGGTCGGCTCGATCTGGACGATGTTGCTCTCGGACAGGCTCTTGCCGTTGAGCTTGATGACGGCGTATCGCCAGCCTGCGGGCGCTTCCTCGTCCTTGTAGGCGGGCTTGAAGTCGACGGCAGTGGCGGCGATTTCCAGGTATTCGTCTTTGAGCGAGCCCAATCCCTTGGGCGCCGCCCCTGCCGCGCCGGCGGCGAGCTTGAGGTCGCCCGCGAGCGGGATGAGGATATGGCCGTAGGAATAATCGAAGAACTGGAAGGCCATGTTCTTGGCGCTCTCCGGAAGGAGATAGACGAAGCGGACCTTCTTGGCGTCGCCCTGCTTGGGCAGGGCGAACTCTTTCTTGAGGCCATAGCCGCCCGCGACCTTCTCGGTCAGCGGGTCGAGGGCGTAGCTGGAGCCGTCGGCGAGGAGGTAAACGTGGTCGAAGAACGAGGGCACGAGGTAGGCGACGTCGGCGTCGACGTACTCGACCTTCTTCTCCGTCTTGCCGCCGGTCATGAGCCCGCCGACGCCCATGGTCCGGTCCTGCTTTCCTTCGAGATCGTCCTTGCGGACCTTCTGTTTGGGATGGATGTTGGTCCACTCGGTCTCGAGGACGTAATAGGACTGGCCGGTCGGGGCGGCCTTGGACGCAACCTGCCTCTCGAAACCCGAAGCCGTCACGTAGACCTTGGCCGCTTTATTGGCTCTCTGCTCCTTAACGGCCGAGCCCCCCTGAGCGGAGGCCGCGACGGAGAGGGCGAGGGCGCCGGCCAGACAGAGGACGAAGGGCCTGACGTTCGCCAAACGGCATGCGGACACGGTTCCCTCCTTCGGGGCTGGAACGGCCGCGGCCGGTGAACTGCGGGTCAGGCAAGGCCTGGGAACCGGCGCCGGTCGGGCTTGGCCCCATCCCATGCATGAGCTGTGTTATAGGGAAAGCGTAGCCTTTTCAGGGACCGGATGTCAACCCGCTGGGATTGACCCTCCGGGGCCGGGATTGGTATCCTGGCTCCGCGGAACGCGCGGGAGACAAAGGAGCGAACGATGGACCGGAACCGGATCGTGGACATGGCCAGCGCCTTTTACGAATCCGCCGCCCTGTTCGCGGCCTCGGATCTGGGCGTCTTCGCCAAGCTGGCCGAGCTCGGCCCGGCCGACGTGGAAACCGTCGTATCGGCGTGCGGTCTCGACCGGCGCGGCGGCCGGATCCTACTCGACGCCTGCGCCGCGCTCGGCCTCCTCGAGAAGAGCGGAAACCGCTACCGGAACACCCCCGAAGCGGCCCTCTTCCTCGTGCCGGGCTCTCCGGCCGACCTGAGCGGCGCCATCCGCTACAACCGCGACGTCTACGCCGCGTGGGGCCGGCTCAAGGAGATGGCCCTGTCTGGGAAGCCCGTAGAGAAACCGAAGTTCCATCTCGGCGACGATCCGGAGCGGACCCGGACGTTCGTCATGGCCATGCACGGCCGGGCGTTGGGTATAGGCCGGGCGGTCGTCCCGCTCCTCAATCTCGCTGGGCGGCGCCGGGTGCTCGACGTCGGCGGCGGTCCGGGGACATATGCCGTCCTGATCGCGGAGGCCCATCCCGGCCTCGAGTGCGTTGTCCTGGATCTCCCCCCGGTCACGGGGATCGCCACGGAGATCATCGGCCGGGCCGGCCTCGCCGGACGGGTCAAGACGCTCGCCGGCGATTACCACTCCACGGCCTTCCCGCTCGACGTCGACGCCGTCCTGTTCTTCGGGGTCCTCCACCAGGAAGACCCGGACGCGATCCGCGGACTGCTGCGGCGCTGCCATGAGGCCCTGGCGCCCGGCGGGCTCGTCTACGTCCTGGACATGATGACGGACGCGAGCCGCACCTGCCCGAAGTTCTCCGCCCTGTTCAGCGTCAACATGGCCCTGACTTCGGAGAACGGCTGGGTCTTTTCGGACGAGGACTTGCGCGGCTGGCTCGCCGAGGCCGGTTTTCGCGATGTCTCGGTCCGTCCGCTGGATCCGCCCATGCCACACTGGCTGGCGTCGGCCGTGAAGTAGGGCCTGACATCCGGACGGACCCTGTAAGCTGCGCCGGCCAAGCTCGTCCGGTCCTTTTCTCGGCGGCCTTGACAAGGAGCCCCGCGGGGCCTATTTATGGGGAGGAGCGGGAAACATCCATGAACAAGGCCCGCGTCCCGATTATTCTGGCCGGCACTCTGGCCTTGGCTCTGGCTTCCTTGGCCGGGAGTTGTTCTTCGCCGTCCGGACCCGACCCCGTGGGCCGGCTCGTCGGCCGGACCGACTGCAAGAGCTTCGGGGCGCCCGCCGCCGGCGCCGCGGCGGACCCGGCCTCGAGCCGGGAGTGCGTCGAATACGACTACGACGGGCGGGGCCGGCTGAAGCTGAAGCACGTCAACGCCGGGTTCAACTGCTGCCCGGGGACGATCTCCGCGACGGTCGAGGTCTCGAACGGCGTCATTCTGATCAAAGAAAGGGAATCGTCCTCGCTCTGCGACTGCGACTGCCTCTACGACATCGACTACAAGATCGCCGGCCTTGCCGGCGGGACCTGGCGGATCTCGGTCGTCGGGCCCTATCAGCCCGAGGGGGACCCTCCCCTCGAATTCCTCGTCGATCTGAGCCAGGCCTCGTCCGGATCCTATTGCGTCGAACGGACCCGCTATCCATGGGGCACATGATCCGCTGAACCGAGAATGACGTCCCTCTGGGCCGTCCGGATGCGGACGGAGGCGTATCGTCCGGCAAGGGATCTGGAAAGAAAATTCGTCGCCCGTAAAATAGTTTTACTTGAGCCCGGCTCATCCCCCCTGGGCGGGATATGGCCCGAATATCGGGCTTACCGGCAGCGCGTCCCCAAATGGATCCCGCGCCTCCGCGGGGCCTCTTAGCCACCCGCGCCCCGAAGAGGCCTAACCCCATCGGCCTCTCGGTCGTCCGCCTGGACAGGATCGAGCGAGGAAGTCGGGCCGGCGGCGAAGGGCCGATACGCGATACGGCTGATCTTCTGAATCAGTAGGGGGACACCTCCAGTAAGTGTCCCCTAACGATCAGTACCGGCCGCCCCTGCCGCCGCCACTCTGATTCACCTCCGGTGACGGGCCCAAACGGCCGGGAGAGCCGGCCAGACCGATGTTCTTGGATTCGAGGGTCGTCCCCATGGCTTTCTGGAGGCGGGCCCGGGAGAGGTTGTAGTCGATCTGGGCCTTGATCTCGTTCGTCCTGGCCAGGGCCAGGTCCCGCTGCTGCTGAAGGACGGTGTAGTTGGTCGAGAGCCCCGCCTCGAGCTTTTTTTCCTCGGCGGCCAGCTTCTCCTCGGCCAGCTGCCGGGCCAGACCGTAGGCCCGGATCCGCTGGTAATCCGTTTCAGCCGCCCGAACGGCGATCTCGACCTCGAGCAGGGCCTGCTCCTCGAGGTCCCGGAGCCTCAGCGCGGCCTGCTCGGACTCGAGCCGAGCCTGGGCGACTTGGGCTCGCGAAACGACCGCCTCCAGCGGAAGCTCGAAGGTCAAGCCGACGAACCAGTTCTTGTACTTGAATTGGAAGGCGTCTTTATAGGCCAGGGCGCGGCCGCCGGGGATCGTGCCGACGATGACGCCCGTGAGCGGATTATCGTCCTGGTATAGGATCCGGTTTCCGGAGATGCCGGGGCTGGAGTACTTCGCCTGCAGGCTGAGATTGGGGAGCAGCTGGTTCCGCGCGTAAGTGAGGTTGAGCGCTCTCGTCTTCAGGTCCGCCACGGAGGCGGCCAGGTCGGGCCTGTGGGCCAGGGCCCGGGTCCGGGCCTCATCGAGGCTGATCGGGAGGGGCTCGGCCTCGGGCCCGTCGGCCGGCACGATGACGGCCCGGGGAGCGCCCTCGTCCCGGGGCAGGTTGAGGAGGGTCCTTAGGGTGCCCTCGTTGTTCCGGACCTGGGCCTCGGCCTGGAGGATGTCGGCGTCACGGCTGGCCACTTCGGCCCGGGCACTGAGGAGATCGATCGGCGGGATCACCCCGACTTCGAGCTCCTTCTCGTTCTTGGCCAGGAGATCCCGGGCGAGCTTCAGGGATTCCTGCTGGACCTTGAGGTATTCCCGGCTGTAGACGAGGTTCCAGTAGGCCTCCTCGACGTCGAAGACGGTATCGACCAGGGCCTGCCTCAGCTGGGTCTCCGAAATTTCCTGGTCGTTCCTGGCGATCAGGATCTCCCGGCGGGCGATCCTGGGACCGAAATCCCGGAGGAGCGGCTGGGTCAAGTTGAAGTACAGCGTCGCCCCGTAGCGCGGATTGATCGTCTGGTAGCCCTGGTTGCTCGAATTGCTGTAGGAGTAGAGGTAGGTCGAGAACGTCGCGCCTGTGGGCAGGAACTGCCGCAGCGCGCCTTGGTAATCCGCGAAGTCGGTCGTGGTCTGGTCGGTCCCCTCGAACCCGGAATAGGAAGGCGAGTTCGATTTCTGCCTGCCGATGGTGAAGGACAGCCTGGGCAGGAAGGCCTCCCCGGCCCGGCTGGCCGTCGCGGCCGCGACCTCGGGGCCGAGGACCTCTGCGGCCAGGTTGAGATTGTTCTTCAAGGCGGCCATGATGCAGTCCCGGAGGGTCATGGCGCGTTCGGCGCCCGTCGGCTGGGCGGCGGCCAGGACCGCGAGGAGGGCCAAGGCGGCGGCGATCTTTTTCATCATCGTTCTCCCGTCCCGTTTCCCGCGAGCAGGCTAGGCCTGGATCCAACCGTCGAGGAGGTGGATCGTCCGCCGTCCGTAAGCGGCGTTCTGCTCGGAGTGGGTGACCTGGACGATGGTCGTCCCTCCGGCGTTGAGCTCGGCGAACATCTCCATGACCTCTTTCCCCTCTTTGGAGTTGAGGTTGCCGGTCGGCTCGTCGGCCAGGATGAGCCGGGGCTTGGTGATGATGGCCCGCGCGACGGCCGCCCGCTGCTGCTGGCCGCCGGAGAGCTGATGGGGGAAGAGATCCTTCTTGGCGACCATGCGGAAACGGTCGAGGGCTTCGGCGACCAGGCCCTTTCGTTCCGCGGTCTTGATCTTCTTGTACAGAAGAGGCGTTTCCAGGTTCTCGTAAACGGTCAGATCGTCGATGAGGTGGTAGCTCTGGAAGACGAACCCGATCTGATGCTTGTGGAGGTCCGTCAGCATCTTCTCGCCGAAGGTGTGCACGGCCTGGTCGTCAAAGTAGTACTCCCCCTCCGAGGGCGTATCCAGCATCCCGAGGATATGGAGAAGCGTCGACTTGCCGGCGCCCGACGGGCCCATGATCGTGAGGAACTCCCCCTCGGCGATGTCGAGGTGGATGTTCCGCAGGACGAAGGTCTTGACGTACCCCGTCGAGTAATACTTCGTGACGCCGCGCAGCCTGATCACAGCTTGAACTTCTTCTGGATGTTCTCGGAGACGATCTGCCCGTCGAAGAGGTAGATGATCCGCTGGCTGTATTCGGCGTAGGCCTGGGAGTGGGTGACCATGATGATCGACGTCCCGCCCGCGTGCAGCTCCCCGAGGAGGCTCATGACCTCTTCGCCGTGCGTCGAATCGAGGTTGCCCGTCGGCTCGTCCGCCAGGATGAGCTTGGGCCGGGCCACGACCGCCCGGGCCACGGCCACGCGCTGCTGCTGGCCGCCCGAGAGCTGTTGGGGAAAGTGGTTCTTGCGGGGCATGAGGGCCATGTGCTCGAGGACCTCGTTGACCCGCTTCTTCCGCTCCGAGGCCGAATATCCCAGGTAGAGAAGGGGCAGCTCGACGTTCTCGAAGACCGTCAGCTCGTCGATGAGGTTGAAGCTCTGGAAGATGAAGCCGATGTTCGATTTCCGCAGGCCCGCCCGTTTCCGTTCCGAGGAGTCGGCCACGTCCTTGCCGAGGAACATGTATTCCCCGCTCGACGGGTTGTCGATGAGCCCGAGGATATTGAGGAGCGTCGACTTGCCGCAGCCCGACGGCCCCATGATGGCCACGTACTCGCCCTGATCGATCGTCAGGTCGATGTTGTTGAGGGCCGTCGTTTCGACCTCCTCTGTCGTGTAAACTTTTTTCAGGTCCTTGGTCTGGATGAGCATCCGGTTCTCCTTTTCGATCGTCGTTCCGTTATTTGAGGACCAGCCGGTCCATGTCGCCAAAGCTCTCGTAGGACGAGGTGATGACCTGATCGCCGGGTTCGAGCCCCTCGAGGACTTCGTAGACCTCGGGGTTGTAGCGGCCGAGCCGGACGGGGTGCTTGAAGGCCGCCTTTCCCGAGGCGTCGAGCTTATAGACCCAGTTGCCTCCCGTCGTCTCCCAGAAGCCGCCGCGGGGCAGAAGGATCGCCTCGGCGACATCGCCGAGCCACAGCCGGATGTGGAGGGTCTGGCCGCGGCGGAGGTCCGGCGGCGCCTCGCCGACGAAGACGAAGTCGACCTCGAACCGGTTGTCGAGGACGGCCGGGAACACCCGGCGGACTTTGAGATCGTAGGACTTGCCGGCCAGGGTGAATTCGCCCTTCAGCCCGGCCTCGACGCGGGTGATGTAGTGCTCGTCGATCTGGGCCCGGACGCTATAGGCGTCGAGGACGTCGATCTGACCGAGGTTCGACCCCGGGGCCAGATAGGCGCCGATCTCGGCATTCAGCATGGTCAGCTGCCCCGCGATCGGGGCGCGGATGACGAGGTCGTCCAGCTTCTTCTTGGACGTCTTGAGGTTGGCTTCCATGCGGCGGAGCTGGTCTTCGAGGGACGCGATCTGCTCTTCCCGGTATTCCAGCTCCTTCTTCTGGCTCTCGGCCACGATGTCGCGGTTGCGGACCTGGTATTCGTAATCCAGCCGGATCTTCTCGAATTCGAGGTCGGAGACGAGCTTGTTCTCATGGAGCTTCCCGTAGCGCTCGTAAGTCGTCTTCTGCTTGGCCAGCTCGTTCTCCACCCGGTTCATCTCCTGCTGGAGCGTCTGGCGGTACTGCTCCATGTTCAGCCGGGTCTGGCGGAGGGCGTTGCTCTGCTGGACGAAGTCGGTGTCCCGCCACATGATGTCCAGGAGGAGGTTGGTATTGACGAGCTCGACGATCGGATCGCCGGCCTTGACCATGGTCCCGGCTTCGAGGAAGCGTTTCTCGACGCGGCCGCCTTCGGTCGTCTCCAGGGAATATCGCATGATGGGCATGACCGTTCCCTGCTGCGGGATGAATTCCAGGAAAGCGCCCCGGGTCACCTTGGAAACCGTGATGCGCTCGGTGTCGACGTTCAGGGTCGATTGGTTGAACTGGAAGAGGAACAGGTAGAGGACGACGAGGACGAACACCGCCGCGGAGGCGACGGCGGCGATCTTGCGCGGCGGCCATTTCTTCTTTTCGATCTGCCGGTCCATGCCCATGCTCGATCTCCTGGAGCGAACCCGCTCGTTTTTTCGCCCCTTACTGATGCACGAACCGTGCCAACGAAAAACGGCTCCGCCCCCCGGCCCGGGGGGATGACGCCATTCCCGGGTGTTCGCCCCCATGACAGAGGGTGTTCGTTTCCGGACACTTGATGTATAATGACGGCGGGGCAACAGGCGTCCCGTCAGGGCATGGAACTTGCATGGTCCGTTGGAAAAGAAAATCAAACGGGATGACCGCGGGAGGAGCCGCCGATGGACCGTAAGACGGGCAAGATCCTGGTCGTCGACGACAACGAAGACATCCTGAGCGCGGCGCGGCTCCTGATCAAGCAACACGCCGCCCTCGTCCACACCGAAAAGGATCCCCACCGAATCCCCGCCCTGATGAAGGACGAGACCTACGACGTCATCCTGCTCGACATGAATTTCGCCAAGGGAGCGACGGGCGGCGAAGAAGGCTTCGCCTGGCTCGGACGGATCCTGGCCGCCGACCCCCTGGCCGTCGTCATCCTCATCACGGCCTACGGGGACGTGGGGATGGCCGTCCGGGCCATCAAAGAAGGGGCGACGGACTTCATCCTCAAGCCCTGGCAGAACGAGAAGCTCATGGCAACGCTGGCCGCCGCCCTCAACCTCCGCGCGTCCCTGCTCGAGACCCAATCCCTCCGCCAGCGGCAGCGTCATCTGAGCGCCGACCTCGACCGGCCCTACCGGGATTTCCTGGGGACGAGCCCGGCGATGAAGGAGGTCTTCGCCGCCATCGACAAGGTCGCCCGGACCGACGCCAGCATCCTCATCCTCGGAGAGAACGGGACGGGCAAGGAGCTGGCCGCCCGCGAGATCCATCGCCGGTCCCACCGTCACCGGGAGATCTTCGTCGGCGTGGACATGAGCGCCATCCCCGAGACGCTCTTCGAAAGCGAGCTCTTCGGCCACGTCAAGGGCGCCTTCACCGACGCCCGCGAGGACCGGGCCGGGCGCTTCGAAACGGCCTCCGGCGGGACGCTCTTCCTCGACGAGATCGGGAACCTGTCCCTGCCGCTCCAGGCCAAGATCCTGACCGTCCTCGAGAACCGGCAGCTTTTCCGGGTCGGGTCCGGCAAGCCGGTGGCCATCGACGTCCGGCTCATCTGCGCGACGAACAGGCCCATCCCCCAGATGGTCGCCCAGAACAGGTTCCGTCAGGATCTCCTCTACCGCATCAACACCATCGAGGTCCGGCTGCCGTCCCTCCGCGAGAGGCGGGAGGACGTCCCCCTCCTCGTCGAGCATTTCCTGGCCGTCTACTGCCGCAAGTACGCCCGGCCGCTCAAAACGGCCGGCCCGGCCGCCCTGCTCAAGCTCGAGCGCTATGAGTGGCCGGGCAACGTCCGCGAGCTCCAGCACGCCGTCGAACGGGCCGTGATCATGTCCGACGCGGCCGTGCTCCAGCCCGACGATTTCCTCTTCAGCAGCGCGGAGAGCCCCGCCGGGGACGCCTCGCCCGCCGGCACGAGCCTCGAGAACATGGAACGCCGGTTCGTCGACCGCATCCTCAGCAAGCACGGCGGGAACGTCAGCAAGGCCGCCCGGGAGCTGGGGATCTCGCGGGCCGCCCTCTACCGGCGGCTGGAGAAACATGGTCTATAGGAAGTTCCGGGTCGACGTCACCGTCCGCGTGGCCTTCCTCGTCGTCCTCATCGGCCTGTTCTTTTATGTCCTCTTCCAAATGAGACTCCCCGCGGCCGTCGTCCTTCTCGGCCTGCTCATCGCGGCCCAGGTCGCGGGGCTCTTCCGGGCGGTCGACCGGACCAACAGGGACCTGGCCCGGTTCTTCGACTCCGTGCGCTTCGACGACTTCTCCCAGACCTTCCGGGGGAAAAGCCCCGGGGGGGCCTTCGCCGACCTCCACGCCGCGCTGGCCCGGGTCATCGAGGCCTTTCGCGCCGCCCGGGCGGACAGGGAGGAGCAGGCGCTCTACCTCCAGACCGTCGTCCAGCACGTCGGGATCGGCCTCGTCGTCTTCCAGCCCGACGGTGAGGTCGAGCTCGTCAACAACGCCGCCCGCCGGCTCCTCAAGATCCCGCTCCTCAAGAACATCCGGAACCTCGAGGAGGCCTATCCCGGCCTCCCCGAGACGCTCTTCCGGCTGAAGCCGCGGGACCGCAGCCTGATCAAGGTCGAAGCCGGCGACGAACAACTCCAAATCCTGCTCCAGGCCGCGGCGTTCAAGCAGCACGGCCGGGATTTCACGCTCGTCTCGATCCAGGACATCCGGGGCGAGCTCGAGGAGAGGGAGAACGAGGCCTGGCAGAAGCTCATCCGCGTCCTGACCCACGAGATCATGAACTCCATGACCCCCATCTCCTCGCTGGCGACGACGGTCGAAGGCCTGCTCGAAAAGAGCCGCGAGGGGGGCGAGCCGGAGAGCATGAGCGACATCCGCGGCGCCCTGCGGACCATCCAGAGGAGGAGCGAAGGCCTCCTCCATTTCGTCGACGGCTACCGGAACCTGGCCCGGATCTCCAAGCCCGACCTCAAGTTCTTCCCGGCCGCGGACCTCTTCGCCCAGGTCGCCCAGCTTCTCCAGTCGCGGCTCGACGAATGCGGCGTCCGGCTCGCCGCCTTCTCGAATCCCGCCCGTCTGGAGGTCCTGGCCGATCCCAATCTCCTGGAACAGGTCCTGATCAACCTCGTCCTCAACGCCTGTGACGCCGTCCGCGGCGAAGCCCATCCGCGCATCGAGCTCACCGCGAGTCTGGACGAGCGCGGCCGCCCGGTCATCCAGGTCCGGGACAACGGCGCGGGCATCGCCCCGGAGAACCTGGACAAGATCTTCGTGCCGTTCTTTTCGACCAAAGAGGGGGGGTCGGGCATCGGCCTCAGCCTGTCACGCCAGATCATGAGGCTCCACGGCGGGTCTATCACCGTCGCCTCCAAGCCCGGCCAAGAGACCGTCTTCACCCTCCGCTTCAAACACTGAGCTGTCCCCGATCTTCATTCGCACCGGAGGGTCTCGGAGGGGTTCGTGCGGGCCGAGCGGACGGCCTGCCCGATCACGGTCAGCAGGGCGATGAGCAGGGTGGCCGCGACGGCCCCGGCGAAGATCTCCCAGCCGAGGGGGATCCGGTAGGGGTAGTCCCTGAGCCAGCCCTTCATGAGGGCATACGAAACCGGGATAGAGACGAGGTTCGCGACCAGCACCCAGCGGGTATACTCGCCGGCGAGGAGGGCCACGATGCCGGGCACGCTGGCCCCCAGGACCTTGCGGACGCCGATCTCCTTGCGGCGCTGCTCGGCGGTGTAGGCCGCCAGTCCGAAGAGGCCGAGCGAGGAGATGAGGATGGCCAGGAGAGTGAACGCCCGGACGATGCCCATCTCCCGCTCCACCGTCCGGTAGAGGCGGTCGTAGTCGTCATCGAAGAACCGGACCTCGAAGGGGTAGCCCGGGTTGCGCGCCCGGACGGTTTTCTCGACCGCCGCCAGCGTCGCTCCGATGTGGCCCGGCTCGAGGCGCAGGAACATGAAGCGATAGGCCTGGAAGGCCCGGTAGCTCGGGTCGTTGTAGATCATGACCGGCCCGATCTCGCGATTGACGGGGGTGAAGTGGAAGTCCTCGACGACGCCGATGATCCGCAGGCTCAACGTTTCGTTGCTCAAACTCATGCCGAGAACGTCGGGCGAGCCGATGAGGCTTGCGAAGTTCTCGTTGATGACGACATCGGGGGCCAGGGTCGTCCCGCCGGGCCTGAAAGTCTCGCCCTTCGACAGGCGCATCCCGAAGGTGTCGAGGAAATCGGCATCCACTCCCCAATAGGTCACCAGGGGATCGACGTTCGGGTCGCGGCCTTCCCAGTTCCAGCCGCTGCCGTTGTTGTAGATGCCGATCGGCGAATGGACCGCGGCCGTAGCCGACCGGACCCCCGGGATGCGGAGGAGCTCCTGCTTGGCGGAGTCGATATCGTTGAGCAGGGCGCCCTCGAGCCGGAGATAGGCCAGGTGGTCCCGGTCGAACCCGAGGGGCTTGGTCTTCATGAACCGGACCTGCCCGAAGATGACGATCGTCCCGACGATCAGGGCCCCGCTCAGGGCGAACTGGAAGACCACCAGTGCTTTCCGGAAAAGGCCCCCCCGGGAGCCGGGGCCCGGCCCGTCCTTGAGGACCGCCCCCGGCCTGAAGGACGACAGGAAGACGGCCGGGTAGGCGCCGGCCATGGCCCCCGTGACGAGCGCGACGAGCCCGATGCCGGCCAGGACGGACGGGCGCAGGAAGTCGGCGAGCGACAGGGATTTCGCTGCGAGCCGGTTGAAGGCGGGCAGGACGAGGGCGATCAGGAAGAGGGCCGACACGAGGGAGACGAAGGCGAAGACCAGGGACTCGCCGAAGAACTGGCGCATGATCTGGCCGCGGCCGGCCCCGACGACCTTGCGCAGGCCGACCTCGCGCGCCCGCCGGGCCGCGCGGGCCGTGGCCAGGTTCATGAAGTTGACACAGGCGACCAGCAGGATGAGGGCGGCGATGGCCGAGAAGATCCGGACGTTCTCTTTCCGGCCCCAGACCTCGAGGTAAAGGTCCTTGAAGGGATAGAGGGAAGGTTCGAGGATCGTCTTCGGGTCCGAGCGTCGGATGCGGTCGTTGATCTTCGCGTTGAACGCGGCGATGTCCGTCCCGGGGGCCATTTCGACATAGGTCCAGAAGGCCATGTTGAACCACGTGTCGAGATAGTTCGGGCGGTTGTACAGGCGGCGGGCCAGATCGAACGGCACCCAGATGTCGAACCGGATCGAGGAATTCCGCGGAATGTCTCTCATGACCCCCACGACCCTGAAGTCGTAGGTCTTGTCCAGGCTCACGGTCCGGCCGAGCGGGTTCTCGGCGCCGAACATCCGGCGGGCCGCGCTCTCCGAGAGAACCATGACGGCGGGGTCGCCGGTGAGATCTTTGGCGTTCCCCTTGACCAGAGGGAACGTGAAGATCTCGAAGATCCCGGGGTCGGCCATCTGGACGGGCTCCCGGAAGGCCCGGTCCCCGTGCTCCAAAAGGTGTTCCGACTGCCCATTCTGAACCCGGGCCGCGTTGCGCACATCAGGGTACTCGGCCTTGAGGGCCGGGCCGAGCGCCGGGACCGAGCCCGTTCCGGTCACGACCCGGCTCCCGTAGTGCTGGGTCGTCCGGACGAGGTAGATGGAATCCGCTTTGTCGTGAAAGCGGTTCGTCCCGACCTCGTCCATGACCCAGACCAGGATGAGGACGCAGCAGGCCATCCCCAAGGCCAGCCCGGCGAGGTTGATGAACGAATAGCCTTGCTGTCTCTTGATATTCCTCAGCGCGATCAAGACGTAGTTCTTGAACATCATGCTATTTTTGTCTGCCAGAAATATGCCAAGGCGAAGGCCGGGTCCCGAGACATGCCCACACGGAGCCGCGATCGGCCGGATGTCCGATAACGGGCGAACCGTGTCCGGTTCCGGACGGGCTTTTTTGGCCCGGACCGGCAACATTCGGCCGGAGCGCCGCGTATACCTGGATAGAGGCCGAGGTCTCTTGGCAGAGTCTTTGTCCGGAGAAGCGCCATGTTCAAGAACTACGTCGTCACCGCTTGGCGGAACATCGTCAAGTCGAAGGGTTTTTCCTTTCTCAATATCGCCGGGCTGGCCGTCGGTCTGGCCGTCTGCGTCTTGATCCTGCTCTACGTCCGGGCCGAGACGAGCTACGACGCCTTCCACGAACACGCCGACCGCATCTACAGGATCCAGAACGCATCGCTCGATCCCGACGGCTCGATCCGGGGGGAATTCGCCACGCTGGCCCCGTCCTTCGCCCCGCTCCTGAGGAACGATTTCCCCGAGATCGAGCGCCTGGCCCGGACCTGGAACCCGAGCGGCACCGTCGTCAGGTCCGGCGACCGGACCTTCACCGAGGAGCGCTTCTTCTATGCCGAGCCGGAGATCTTCGAAATCTTGACGCTCCCGTTTCTCCAGGGCGACCCGGCCACGGCCCTCGCCGATGTCGGCTCCATCGTCCTTTCAAGGACCACCGCCCGCAAATTCTTCGGAGAGTCCGACGCCATGGGCCGCAGCCTCTTCCTCCCGTCCCGGAACAACATGGAGTTCCGGGTAACGGGCGTCATGGAGGACGTTCCCCCTCATTCGCACATCCACTTCGACTTCCTGGCCTCCTATCTCACCTTGAAGGGCCTCTCCGGGAGCGGGGACGCCGATTACTTCCACGGCACAAGGAACTTCTCCGACAACGTGACGGCCGTCTACGTCCGCCTGGCGACGCCGAACGGCGGCCAGGCGCTCCAAGCCAAGATACCGGCCTTCATCGACCGGCACTTCCCGGCGCAGGAGGATGATCAGAAGCGCCTGGTCAAGGTTAGCGAGTTGATGACCCTGCATGTCCAGAAAGTTCGGGACATCCACCTCTACGCCCACACGCGCTCCGATTTCGAGCCGGCCGGCGACGCCCGGACCGTGCGCCTGTTCACGGTCATCGCCCTATTCATCCTGGCCATCGCCTGCGTCAACTTCATCAACCTGTCCACCGCCCGCGGCGTCAAGCGGGCCAAGGAGGTCGGGCTGCGCAAGGTCGTGGGCGCCTCCCGCCGGGCCCTGGCCGCGCAGTTCCTCGGCGAGACCTTTTTGATCACTTTCCTGGCCGTCCTCCTCGCGGCCGGACTGGCGGTGCTCGCACTTCCGGTCTTCGGGCGCTTTGTCGGGCATCCGTTCGGCGCCGGCTCGCTCCTATCCCCCGCCGGCCTGGGCCTGCTCCTGGCCGGCTTCCTGCTCACCGGCCTGGCCGCGGGGATCTACCCCGCCCTGTATCTGGCCTCCTTTCGGCCCGCGACCATCCTGCGCGGCGTGCTGACGAGAGGCAAAGGCGGGGCCGCCCTGCGCAAATCGCTCGTCGTCTTCCAGTTCGCCATCTCCATCGCCCTCATCTTCTCCGTGACGGTGATCACCCGCCAGACCCGTTTCCTGAGGACGGCCGACATCGGCTTCGCCCGGGACAACATCATCTGCGTGCCGGTCGAAACGGCCGTCTCCCGGCGCTGGACGGACATGAAGGCCGCCCTTCTCCGCGAACCGTCCATCCTGGCGGCGACCCTGTCCAAGCGCGCCCCGGCGGGCCGGCTCCTCGACTCGCCGGGATTCTGGGCCGAGGTCGACGGCGACCGGGTAGAGAGAGCCTTCGCCATGCCCCACAACCGGGTCGAACACGATTTCTTCAAGACCTACGGCATGACCCTGGTCGCCGGACGGGACTTCTCCGCGGACATCCCGAGCGACGCCGCCGAGGCCTTTGTCCTCAACGAGACGGCCGTGCGGCGGCTCGGCTTCAAGAGCGCGGAGGCGGCCGTCGGCGCGAACTTCGGCACCTTCGCCCCGAACCGGACGGGCCGCGTCATCGGCGTCGTCCGCGACTTCAACTATGAGTCCATGCACCGGCCCATCGTCCCCATCGTGTCCTATATCGCCCCCAACCAGGCCAATACCCTATCCCTGCGGATCGTCCCCGGCTCGCTGAACAAGGTCATCCGGCACGTTCAGTCCGTATTCGACAGCATCCACCCGGCCGGTCCCGTCAAGTACGATTTCCTGACCGAGCGCCTGGCCGCGCTCTACCGGGCCGAGGAGCGGGCCATGCGGATGTTCTTCTCCTTCAGCCTGCTCGCCGTCGGCGTCGGCTGCCTGGGCCTCTTCGGCCTGGCCTCCTTCTCGGCCGAGCGCCGGACCAAGGAGATCGGCGTCCGCAAGGTGCTGGGTGCTTCGGCGCCGGCCATCGCCGGCCTTCTCTCCCGCGAGTTCACGAAGTGGGTCGTCGTCGCCAACCTGATCGCCTGGCCGGCGGCCTACTTCGCGATGAAGCAGTGGTTGCAGGGCTTCGCCTACAGGGCCCCTATCGGCGTCGTTCCCTTCATCCTCTCCGCCTCTCTGGCTCTGGCCATCGCCTTGATCACGGTCAGCTACCAGGCGGTCCGCGCGGCCCTCTCCGACCCGGTCAAGTCCCTGCGCTACGAATAGCTATTCGTATTTCAGGGCCTCGGCGGGGTTCCTCCGGGCCGCCTTCCAGGCCTGTCCGCTGACCGTTAGGAGCGCGATCGTCAGGGCCGCGGCCCCCGCCAGAACGAACAGGGCGGGCGATATGCCCGTCCTGTAGGGGAATCCCCGGAGCCACGAGCGGACCGCGAAATAGGCCGCCGGCC
This sequence comes from Candidatus Aminicenantales bacterium, assembly GCA_041736225.1. GTDB lineage: Bacteria > Acidobacteriota > Aminicenantia > Aminicenantales > Saccharicenantaceae > RBG-16-66-30. The sequence goes on from JBGSUG010000104.1 coordinate 22,196, forward strand.
AGGCTAGGACGTTAGCGAGGAGGACCCACGTGGCGAACTCCTTCGAAAGAAGGCCGACGACCTGACCCGACGAGGCGCCCAGGACCTTGCGGACGCCGATCTCTTTGCGTCGCTGTTCGGCCAGGAAAGAGGCCAAACCGAAGAGACCCAGGCAGGCGACGAAGACGGCCAGCCCCGCGAACCAGATCAGGAGCGCCCCCATCCGCTCGTACGAACGATAGCTCGCGTCGAAGTCGTCATCGAAAAAGCGGTATTCGAAGGGCAGCCGGGGATTGACCGCATTCCACGCCGATTCGACCTGCTTGAGCGCCGCCGGCACGTTGTCCCCGGCCAGGCGGGCGATGGCGAATTGGACGGCCTCAGGGGTGACGACGACGGCCATGGGCTCGAGCGGATTCTGGACGGGCCTGTAGTGGTAGTTCTTCGTCACTCCGACGATGGGCCCTTCGACTCCCTGGAATCGGAAGACCTTGCCGACGGCGTCCTGGGGGCGCAGTCCCATAAGCCGGACCGTCTCCTCGTTGACGAGGAACGCCCCGCCTCTGTCCGTTCCGAACTCCGGTCGGAACGTCCGGCCCGCGGCCATTTCGATCCCCAGGACCTCGGGATAGTCGAAGTCGGCCCGGGTTATCCCGATCAGGATGCGGCTCTCGGGGTCCTTCCCTTCCCAATCGGCGTTCCAGGAGTTGGCCGAGATAGAGGTCGGGATCTGCCCGGTGCCGCTCACGAACGGTACGAGCGGGCTGCGCAGAAGCTCCGCCTTGAGGGCCGGGTAAGTGGACTGGGCGCCGCCGCGGAGGGGCAGGTAGATCAGCCGCTCCCGGTCGAAGCCGAGCGCCTTGCCTTGCATGAAGCCGATCTGCCTGTAGACGACCGCAGTCCCGACCAGGAGGGCGATGGACAGGCCGAACTGGATCATGACCAGGACCCGCCGCAGGAGCGAGCTCCGGCCTCCCGCGCCGGCACCGACCCTGAAGACGCCGGCCGGCCGCAAGGAGGAGAGGAGAAGAGAGGGATAGCTCCCGGCGACGAAGGCGGTCACGGCCACGGCCGCCGCCATACCCATTAAAAAGGGCGGGGCGAGGAGAGCGCCCATATGGATCTCTTTGCCCGCCAGGGTGTTGAAGGCGGGACGGAGGGCCGCGACGACGACGAGGGCGGCGGCCAGGGCCAGGCCGGTGGTCAGCAGAGACTCGCCATAGAATTGGCTGACGATGTTACGGCGCAGGGCGCCGGCGACTTTTCGCAGGCCGACCTCTTTGGCCCGCCCGGCCGCCCGGGCCGTGGACAGGTTCATGAAGTTGATGCAGGCGATGAGCAGGACCAGGAGCGCGATGACCGATAGGCTGCGGACGCTCTGGATCGTCCCGACCGTCTGGCCGAACCCGAAGACCGCCTTGAGGCGGATGTCTGTCAGGGGCATGAGCGTGAAGCGCGGCCTCCGGCCGCTGCGGGCCCGGGCCAGCGCCTCGGGATTTCCCGCCAGGGACTCGAAGAACGTCTCGGCCACGAACGCGCTGATCTTGTCGCCGACGGCGGAAGCGGCGCCCGGATCGTGGAGCTCGACCCAGGTGAGTATGGCGTTGGTCCCCCAGCGCTCGACGTCGACGCCGAGCGAGCGCAGGAACTCGAACGGCACCAGCATGTCGAAGGCGACGGTCGAATTCCTGGGCAGCTTCTTCAGCACTCCCGTCACGGCCAGGGAATGGGCGTCGTTGACGACGAGGATCTTGCCGATGGGGTCCTCGAGGCCGAAGTACTTCAGCGCCATCTCCTCCGAGAGGACGACGGAGCGCGGGTCGGACAGGGCCCGGCCTTTATCCCCGCGAACGAGGGGGAACGTGAAGGCCTCGAGGAAGACCGGGTCGACGGCGATGACGCGATTCTCGAAGAAGGCCTTGTCGCCCGAGCGGATGAGAAGGCCCCCCGTATACGACTGCCGGACCGCGGTCTTGATCTCGGGGAAACGGTCCTGGATGGCCGGCCCCAGGGGGTATGGGGTGACGTTGACATGGAAGGTCCCCTGTCCCCCGAACTGGTCCTGCTCGACCCGGAACAGGCCCGGCGCGTTGGCATGGAAGCGATCGAAGCTCATCTCGTCCTGGACCCAGAGGAGGATGAACAAGGCGCAGGCCAGGCCGACGGCCAGGCCGGCGACGTTGATGAAAGCGTAGCCTTTTTGCCGCTTCATCTTGCGCCAGGCGGTTTTCATGTAGCTCAAGCCGAGTGCGGGTATGAGCCGGATCTGGGAGGCTACGGGCGGCTTCTGGATCACGATTCACCTCACGGAGAAAGATGCATTCAGTAACTAATTACGCTCGAGAAGGAGAGAACGTTCGCCGGGCCGTGAAGAACACAAATAAAAAGGGAAAAGGGCCAAAACGGCGGCAGGCTGAAAACGTACAGCCACCGTCCGATAGCGGACGATCCCGGAACGTCTTCCCCCCTGTTCTCATCGACGAAACCCCCACGCTACAATGGCACGGAACTTGCTCCTTAATGGCGTTAGGTACCTAATGAAGAGAGGTAGAGGATGATATCCAAAGCGCTGACGGGAGCTTCGACCAAGCCCATCGTCCTGGCCATCCTGAGAAAGGGGGAAAGCTACGGCTACGAGATCATTCAGCAAGTCAAGGACATCACGGGCGGCGAGCTGGACTGGTCCGAGCCCATGCTCTATCCCTTCCTGAAAAGGCTCGAGCGGGACGGCTTGATCGAGTCGCAGTGGCGTCTCTCGGACAAGGGGCCGCTGCGGAAATACTACACGCTGACCAAGCAAGGGCTCGCCGAGCTGGAGAGCGAAAAGTGCCAGTGGCTCAAGGTCCACTCGGCGCTGATCCTGCTCTGGGAGCATTGATGCGGGGACATGTACCTTGGGTACGTGTCCCCGTTCTTGGTGAGGAGATAACATGTTTGACCTGGAACGAGCGATCGCGGAATGGAAAAAGGCCATGCGCCGCAGCCCCTCGATCGACGAGGGCGACCTGGCCGAGCTCGAACGCTACCTGCGGGACAAGGTCGAGGATCTCGGCAGGCAGGGGCTGAGCGCGGAGGAGGCCTTCCGGAAGGCAGAGGAGGAGTTCCGGCGGGCCGCGGGACTCGACGCCGCCTACGGGCACGTCCGGGCCGCGCGGCCCG
>JBGSUG010000116.1:0-10633 GCA_041736225.1 Candidatus Aminicenantales bacterium
TTTTTTTAGTTTATTCTCTCTCTTCCGGGCGTCCCTCACGAGGCGGAGAGGGAATTCGCCTCGAAGATCCCCGTAGTGGAGAGGGGACCCGCGCAGCGGGGGGAACCGGGTGAACTGGTTCCCGGGGGGCCGGGGAGCTAGAGGCGATTCCCGAGCAAAGCCGTAGAGAGGGGCCTCCCGGAACCGGGAGAGAAACCTTAGGGCGGCTATTTTTTAAGGAATTCGAGAAGCTGCTTGGCGATGCCGGCCTTCTCGTGCTCGGGAGCCAGCACTAGAAACCGCTCCAGGCTGGCGATCGCCTCGGGGGCCTTGTTCTGTCCGATGAGAATGGTCCCCATCTGGTAGTAGGCATCGGCATAATCGGACTTGAGCTCCACAGCCTTCTGGAAACGGGGCAGAGCCGCTTCCGACTCCCCGACGTTCACCAGGCAGACGCCGAGGTTGTAATGGGCGTCGGGATCGTCGGGGCTCAACCCGGCGGCCTTCTCATAGAACGGCTTGGCCTCCGCGAACTGGTCCGCCTTGGCCAGAGACTCGCCGGCTTCCTTGTTGGCGCTGTAGCTATCGGGATTGAGCTCGACCGCCTTGCGGAACTCGGCCAGGGCCGCTTCGGTCCGACCGGCCTTCTTGTGGGCCAGCCCGAGATTCAGCCGGTAGGCCCAGTTGGCCGGGTCGAGCCCGATGGCTTCGCCGTAAGCGGCGGCCGCCTCGCCGAACTTCTGCTCGGCGAAGAGCTTGTTGCCCTTGAGGAAGGCCTTGTCGGCCGCGGAATAGGCCTTTTCCGCTTCGCCCGCCGCCGACTTGAGCGCGATCTCGAGGACCTCCTCCCCGGCGATACCGACGTGGACCTCTTTGGATCCGGGAATGAACCCGGCCTTCTTGATGTTGACCATGAAGTATCCGGGCATCAGCCCGATCTGGAGGAAGCGGCCTTCGCGATCCGTCTTGAGATCGTATCGGACGGTCGCTGTTTTCTGCGAGATGATCGTCACTTCGGCCTTTTCGATGGGATCGCCGGCCGGGTCGAGGACCCGTCCGGTGATCTTACCGTGGAACTGGGGCCAGGCCGAGACGACGGATGCGAAGATAAGCAGGACGATGAACGCGGCTTTCTTGGATGTCATCGATGACTCCTATCGTTGATCGATGCGCTTTCGGGCCTGCTCCTCCATGGCCTTGACGGCGGGCTGGTCGGGAGCGAGCGCGAGCGATTTCCGGATGAGCGGCAGGGCCTGTTCGGGACGGCCTAGGGCCAGGTGGCATTCGGCGGCCAGGTTGAGGACCGGAAGCTCAGTGGCTTCCTCCATGAGTTTTTCGAGATAGGGCAGCGCGGCGCTCCAGTTCTTCAGGCCGGCATGGGCCAGGGCCGCAACCTTGGCCGCTTCCCTATCACCGGTGCGCTCGTGGATTGCGACCGCCTGCGCGAGCGATTCCTTGTAGAGTTCCAGACCGTAGAGGGCTTTCGCGAGCAGAAGCCGGGCGGCCGGGTCTTCCCGGTTCTCGAGGACCATTTCCAAGACCTCCCGGGACTTGCCGTACTCCCGCTGGAGAAAGTACTGGGAGCCGAGGACCTTGAGGTGCTCGGGACCCGGGAACGGCCCGTGCAGCCGCCCGTAGACCCAAGGGACGACGGGGACGGGCTGGGACAGGACGACGAAATTCTCATTCGCCGCGGCGAGGACCTGACCGCCGGCGTCCCTGGCGGAGATCTCCGCCCGGTAATAGCCGGGCCTGACGTCCTTGAGCGGGGCCGAGCCCGACACGAGGAGCGTCGAAGCGTCACCCGGATCGGCGGCCACCTCGGTCAACGGGAAGGTCCCGCTCGATTCGCCCGTGTCGAGCGAAACGAGCTCGAGGACGAACGAAGGCCGGGCCCCGGCCGCGTGGCCGGCGTCGCTCCGGGCCTGGACGAGGGCGACGAGGGTCGAGGCCTGGGTGAACTCGTTGCGGGCGCCGACGAGATAGTCCTGGCCGCCGAAGGCGAAGGCCTTGAGGTTCCTCTTCTGGGCTTCGGGGACGGCGCTCCGGGAAAAGGCGAGAAGCGGCACGCCGAGCGCCGGCCGGTCGGACGCGCCGGCGGGCGGCACGGAGACCCGGGTTTCAAAGGACGAGAAGTCCTTGGCGGTCTTGTTCTTGAGCAGGAACAGGGCCCGGTATTCGCCCGGAGCCACCGCCAGCAGGTCCTGGAAGGAGAAGCGCTGGCGCTCGTGGGCCTTGTACTGTTCGGAGCTGATCCGCAACGGGATCTCTTCGGTCGTCTCGTGGATCATCCGGCCCCGGCCGTCCTCGAGCCTCAGCACGAACTCGAAGCTGGCGTAGATCGCGTCGCCCTGGGTGGCGAAGTTCATCTTCTCCGGCTCGATCGCCCAATGGAGGAAGGCCTGGCCGGCCGCCCGGAACACCCGGACCCGGAAGGTGCTCGGAAGGTAATTGTCCGTATATTCGGTTTCGATGTAATCCTTGAAGGTCATATAGGAACGGGCGTACGAATTGGAGAACTTTTTTTCGGGGAGGCTGCGGACGGAAGCGATAATGGAGTCGGAGGAAAACGAGGCCGTTCCACCCCCGGTATCGCTGGGAAGGTAGCTCAGGGTAGCTCCGGCCAGCTCTCCGCTGATCTTCTTAATGACCTGGTAGGCGCTCGAACGGGTGACGGAGTTGCCGCTGACCATCGTCGGGAGAACCAGCCTCTCCGGCCCCTCGACGGTCGGGGAATACAGGCGGTAATCGCCGAGCCCCTCGGGCTGATAGAAGATCAGGTAGAAATAACCCGGCAGGCCGAATTCCCCGTCTCCCTTGTAGAACCATAGCTCCAGGGGCCAGATCTCGGATTGCGTGGCGTAGAACGTCCTCTCGCGGGGCGGCCCCAGGACGAGATAAAAGTAGCCTCGTTCGGTCTGGCTGCCCCGCTTCGGCGAATAACGGCCGAAGTTCTGGTCGGCGAAACGGACGCGTTCCTCGTATTCCTTCTGGAATTCGTTCTCCGTCGTGTCGGGCAAGGGATCCCGCGTCCGCCAGAAAAAGCGGATGAACTTGGCCCGGTCGGCGTTGGTCTGGAGATCCTTGAAGACGGTCCGCTCGGTCTTGGTGATGATCGGCGAGACGTCCTCGAGCCAGCGCTCGAGGTCGGAGGACATCTTCTCCGCGGCGGCCAGGGCGCCCGCCGCAATGAGCACGGCCACAGCGACACCCGCGGCATTGGCTTTCATCGCTGGACGGCTCTTTCTCATAAAAAACTACGATAGCACACGCGTAGAGCCATTACAAATCCTAAGAGGACAGCAGGGCGGATCCCAAAAAATATCTTGAATGCCTCCATATTTTTGAATAATATCCAACTATATGGACAGGGAGAGTTTTCTTCGTTTGCTATCTCATTTAATGATAATGAGATATACGATGGGCGAGTCTGGCACAGAATTCGCTAATTAGAAAATCATAAAGGAGGTGTGCATCGGCGAGTCCCACAATGAAATCAAGCCAAGAGCACCATTCCCTATGAAAGTCGTAAAGGAGGTTCGTTTGAAAAAAGTTCTATTATCCCTCGTGGCGATCAGCCTCCTCCTCGCCCCCACCGCTTTCTCGCAATCCCGCGATACCGGCGCCATCCGCGGCGTCGTGACGGACGATCAGAACGTCCCGATGCCCGGCGCCAACGTGACGGTCTCGGGCCCGAAGCTCATGGGCACGCGCACGTTCGTCACGGACGCCAATGGCGAGTTCCGTTTCCCGGCGCTGCCGCCCGGCGATTACCAGATCAAGGCCGAGCTCCAGGGATTCGGCGCGGTCGTCCGCGAGAACATCCGGGTGAACAGCAGTTCGACGCTGACCGTGGACGTCCAGATGAAAGCGGCCGCGGTCAATGAGGAGATCACCGTCATCGCCCAATCACCGACGGTCGACGTTAAATCCACCGAGACGGCGTCCGTCACGCTGTCGAACGAGATCCTGCGGAACATCCCCTATAACCAGTTCACGGCGGATATCGTCAACCTCGCCCCCGGTGTCATGAACAACGTCGCCTACGGCGCCTCTTCGGACACGGGCATCGCCTACACCATGGACGGCGTCAACGTCGCCGACCCGGATGCCGGTTCGGCCTGGGTCTTTTCGGACCATAACATCGTCGAAGAGGCCAAGGTCATGGGCATCGGCCTGCCGGCCGAGTACGGGAACTTCACCGGCGTCATCTTCAACATCATCACGAAATCCGGCGGCAACAATTTCTCGGGCCACTTCGAGTTCAACTTCCAGGGCTACCAGGCCGATTCCAAGTTCTGGCAGGCGAACAACAACGGGGCCTATCTCGTGGATTTCCCGGAATTCACCTCCCCGGGCTCGAAGCTCATGGACATGAACGGACACGTGGGCGGCCCCATCGTCAAGGACAAGCTCTGGTTCTATACCGGCGTCCAGTATTACCGGACGTATACCCGTCCGGCCGGCTTCCCCGAGTCCCAGGATTACAAGCAACCCCGGTTCTTCGTTAAGCTGACGGCCCAGCTGACGCCGACCCTGAACATGAGCGGCATGTTCCAGACGACCAACTACAACGGGACGAACCGCGGCGGCGACGCCTGGACCTCCCCCGAGGCCTGCGTTACCCAGGATTCGCCCGACTGGCTCGCCGGCTTCAGCCTGAACAAGATCCTCAGCCCGACGACCTTTTTCGACCTCAAGACCAACTATTTCGAGGGCCGCTACTACCTCGATCCCGAGGTCGGCTTCGATACTTATGGCCGCTACGTCCAGGAGCTGCAAGAGGGCTACGAACAGTACGCCCCAAGTGGCTTGAAGCCTAACTGGTACTATGCCAGCGCCGGCACCTTCGGTTACTACGACCGGGCCCGATTCGGGACCAACGCCAGCATGACCCATTACGCCGAGGACTTCCTCGCCGGCTCCCACGAGTTCAAGTTCGGGGCCGAGTTCGAACGCTCGATGTCCCGGAACCGTTGGGGCTATACGGGCACGGGCGGCCCCCTGGGCGACAACGTCAGGTACACCGATTACTACGGCGAGGGCTACTACGGCGGCATCTACAGCGGGAACTATCTGGCCTACCAGTATTCGGGCTACGACAACAACACCCGTTACACCCGCCTCGAGGGTTTCGTCCAGGATTCCTGGCAGGCCTCTAAACGGCTCAACATCAGCCTGGGCCTCCGCTACAGCCAGAATTGGGGCGACGTCAAGTTCGTCAGCGGCAGCGTCTTCAAGACGAAACGCCTGGCCCCCCGCCTGGGCTTCACCTTCGACATCCTGGGCGACAAGTCGACCATCCTCAAGGCCCACTACGGCCATTTCACCGAGGCCATGTTCGCCAGCTACCACGACCGGATGAACCCCGACCAGGCCTACGGCGATTACGTCGCCTACTACTTCGTCCCCGACGATGACGACCCCGCGACCACCGGGGGGGATTGGAACGAGTGGTACCGGATCGTCCACGAGAGCCTCTACGAGATGGACCCCAACATCAAGCATCCCTACATGGCCCAGTGGACGGTGGGGATCGAGCGCGAGCTCTTCAAGGACGCATCCTTCGGCATCTCCTACATCAACCGGACGTGGCACCAGATCATCGCAGCGGTGGACCGGGCCGCCGAATACGATCTCATCGACATGTATGTCGCGCCGCTCGACCAGACCTTCCAGATCTACGAAAAGACCGAGGACACGCTCGAGACATACGACTACCTCATCAAGAACATCAGGGAGGGGGACCCCTGGGTCCTCGAGAACCCCTACCGCAAGTACTGGGGGATCGAGGTCCTCTTCAACAAGCGCTTCTCGAACCGCTGGCAGCTCCTCGCCTCCTACGTCTACGGAAAGGCCACGGGAACGGTCAACAACGGCATGGCCGACGACATCGGCTACGGCGGGAGCATGGAAAGTCCCAACTTCTGGATCAACGCCGACGGGAATCTCACGAACGACCCGACCCACATGATCAAGATCCAGGGCACCTACGTCCTGCCCCTCGACATCAACTTCAACGTCTACTTCCGGGGCATCACGGGCAACGCCTGGACGACGCAGTATCGGACGCGCTCCCTGAACCAGGGACGGGTGACTTTCTTCACCGAGCCGCGCGGTTCCAACCACTACGCCATGCAGAAGACCCTCGACCTGAGGCTGGAGAAGATCTTCACCATCGCCAAGAAGTACCGCCTCGGCGTCATTGCCGACGTCTTCAACGTCTTCAATGACGACACCATCACGGGCTGGGGCACGCGCATCGGCTACGATTGGGCCACCGACGGCACTTCGCCCTCCACCGACGGACACGACCTTCTCTACATGGCGGAACCGCGCCAGGCCCGCATCGGCCTCCGCCTCATCTTCTAGCTCCAAGCTCCACGCACACGCTCGAGCCCCGGAAGGCCCTCCTTCCGGGGCTTTTTTTTTGTGTTAGAATAGATTTCAGTGAGGCTCGCGATGCGCAAGAGAACCCTGATCGTTGGGGCCGCCGTCCTGGCCGTGGCCGCGACCGTCCTTTTCGTGCTCAAGCCGGGGCGGGCCGACTTCGCCCGGCTCCGGGGCGACCGGGATTTCAACGTCATCCTCGTCACCGTGGACACGCTCCGGGCCGACAAGATCGGCTGTTACGGCAATCCCTTCGTCCGGACCCCGGCCATGGACGCCCTGGCCGCCGGGGGCATCCGATTCGAGAACTGCATCAGCCAGGCCCCCCTGACCCTGCCCTCGCACACGACCATCATGACCGGGACGCTGCCGCCCTTCCACGGCGTCCGGGACAACGGCGGCTTCGTCGTGCCGGCGGAGCTCGTGACCATGGCCGAGATATTCAAGGCCCGGGGCTACGACACGGCGGCCTTCGTCGCCGCCTACGTCCTCGACGCCAAGTGGGGGCTCAACCAGGGCTTCGACGAGTACTTCGATAGGTTCGATCTGAGCCGCTTCGAAAAGATCGGGCTCGGCGAGGTCCAGCGGCCGGCCGGCGAGGTCATCGACGACGCCCTCGCCTGGATAGAGCGGAAAAAGGGCGGCAAGTTCTTCGCCTGGATCCACCTCTACGACCCGCATACGCCCTACGAACCGCCGGAGCCGTTCTTGAGCGAGTATCCCCGCAGTCCCTACCTGGGCGAGATCGCCTACGCCGACGCCCAGCTGGTCCGTCTCTGGGACTACCTCGGCCAGGCCGGCCTCCGCGACGATCTCTTCCTCGTCCTCGCCGCCGACCACGGCGAAAGCTTGGGGGAGCACGATGAGGGATCACACGGCTTCTTCATCTACCAGGCGGCCCTGCACGTCCCTTTGATCATCGCCACGCCCTTCCCGGCGCTGAGGGGCGTGACGTCCGCGGAGACGGTGGGCCTCGTCGACGTCATGCCCACGGTTTGCGAGATGGCCGGCATCCCCGTCCCCGTCGAGGTCCAGGGAAGGAGCCTCGTTCCGTCGTTCTTCTCGCCGGGGGCCGCGATGGAGCGTTTAGCCTATTCGGAGAGCTATTACCCGCGCTATCACTACGGCTGGTCCGAGCTTCGCAGCGTCCAGGACGGCCGCTTCAAGCTCATTCTGGCGCCGGTGCCCGAACTCTACGACCTCGATAACGACCCGGGCGAAGCGAAAAATCTGGTCTACCTCGAGAAAGGGGTTTTCCAGGACCTCTCGGCCCGGGCCGAGACGTTGATGACCGAGGCCGGAAGGAACGCCCTCGAAGTGGACCTCGGGAAGGTCGACGAGGAGACCCGGGAAAAGCTGGCCGCCCTCGGCTATGTCGGCTCCTTCACGGATTCCTCGAAGCTCCAGGGGAAGAAGCTGGCCGACCCCAAGGACAAGATCGGTATTTTCAACGAGCTGACAAAAGCCCGCGAGACGGGCATGAGCGGGGATTTCGACCAGGCCATCCGGACGATCGAGGCCATCATCGCCGGGGACCCGACGATCGCGGACGCCCACTTCTCCCTCGGCAACGTCCTCTACAGGGCGGGCCGGTTCGAGGAGGCGGCCGGGGCCTTTTTAAAGTCCCTCGATCTCAAGCCCGACGATTCCTTCGCCGTCATTAACATCTGCAACTGCTACCAAGCCACGGGCCGCTTCGACGAGGCTGAGAAGTTCGTCCTCGACTACCTGGCCAGCGGATTTAAGGATCCCCAGCTCTATTTCCTGCTGGGGAACATCATGATCCATCACAACGAGCCCGAGAAGGCCGTCCCCTATTTTGAGAAGTGCCTGGCCGAGAATCCCCGGTCCGCCTCGGCCCACAACGGACTGGCCGCGGTCTACCTCAACCGCGATGCGAGCGGCGATATGGCCCGGGCGGAGGAGCACTTGAGCGCGGCCGCGGCCATCAATCCCACGCTCCTGAGCCTCCGCTACAACATGGCCCAGCTCCGCGAAAAGCAGGCCCGGCTCGCCGAGGCCGCCGAGCTCTACCTGCAAGAGATCCGGGACGCGCCCAAGAGCTTCAAGGCGCTCTACAACCTGTCCCGGGTCTACCGGCTGATGGGTCGCGAAGACGAGGAATACGAGACCCTGAAGAAGACCCTCGAGGTCGAACCGGAGTTCCCCATCGCCTATTTCTATCTGGCCCGCATACTCCTCCGCCGCGGCGGCGGCTACGAGGAGGCCATCGACCTGGTCCGGAAGGGGATCGAACTCAAGCCGGCCCCGGCCGAATTGCCGCTGGGCTACTTCCTCCTGGCCGACCTCTATAACCGGGTCGGGGACCAGGCCCGCTCCGCGGAGAACGCGAGGCTGGGGCAGACCGCGACGGAGGCCGCGAAGACGCGTTCGAGGAACTGACTCAGAGGTCGAAGGCCTGCTCGAACGAGGCCTTGCTCCCGTCGTTGCCGTTGACGACGATCGCCTTGAGCCTGTAGGAGCCGGGTTTGAGCGGGGCGATGGCCTCGGCCGTGAAGCTCTCCGTCAGGGCGGTCTTCAAGCGGTCCTTGAGCACTTCGAGGGGATAGCTCCGGGCGAAGCTCCAGACTTCGGCCCCGGATCCGTCCACGACCTTCAGGTCCACGTCGAGACGGGCCTCGAAGCGGTCCCCCTTGGACTTCATCCAGATGTTCCTGTAGGGGAGGACGACGACGAAGCGGGCCGATCCGGCATCGGCTTTCTCGATCCGGACCTCGAGGCCCGAAAGCGTCGCGGTGCGGGCCCGGCCGTAATCCTTCGCCAGGCCCTCCACGGGGAGATTCCACTGGTGCTGGGCCTGGTTGAGGGAGGTTAGCTGCGTCGCGCTGGAGGGATCGAGCCGGTAATCGTCGACCCAGCGTTCGTCGACGAAGACGATGGGAAAGAAGTTGTACCACCAGATCTCCGTCGGCACGCCGTAGAAGGTCAGGCCCCGGGGATAGGTTTCCCGGTTGTCGGGAGGCCCGAGCGTGATCCAGACCCGGCCGCGGTCTTGGAGCCAGCCGGGCGAGCCGCCGCCGGAAAAGAGGCGGTTGGAGAGCTCGATGCGCTTGAAGTACTCGAGCTTGAACTCGTTCTCCGCCGTCAGCGGGCTCGGGTCCCGCCTCCTCCAGAAATCCGCGACGAACTCCTCCCGGGCCTCGGCGGGGAGGGCGAGGAAGGTCTTCCGCTCGTCGGCAGTGATGATGTAGCGGGTCTTGGAGACGAAGTCCCGGCTCTTGGCGTCGAGCTGTCTTTCGATCCGGGTCGAAGCGCACGAAGCGAAGAGCCCGAGGAGGATAGGGACGACCGCCAGCCGTCGCTGGAAGGGGGTCATTTTTTCTCCTTCATCCGATCTTGGAGCTCGGCCAGCTTCTTCTTGATCTCGTCCTGCGCCGGATTGAGATCGAGCGACTTCTTCCAGGCCGTCTGCGCTCCGGCGAGATCGCCCGTCTTGACGTAGCATTCGCCGATCGCATTGAGGATGTTGAGGTTCGTGCCGAAAGAGGTCAGGTAGTCCTTGTAGTACGCGATAGCCTCGGCGTACCGCCCCAGCGCCTGGGAGCTCTCGCCGAGGTACTGGGCGAATTCGAAATTCTTGTTGTCGTAGAACGGGGTGGCCACGGCCCGGACGCCGTCGTGATCCTTGGCCGCGAAAAGGAGGCGGCAGAAGTCGAGGGCGAACGGGACGGAACCGGGCGACCGGCGGTAGGCGCCCTCCAAGAGCGGCCTGGCCTTGGCCAGGTCACCCGCCTGGAAGTGCTGCAGGCCCAGGATGTGGGAATAGGCCGGATCGCCGGCCCCGGGGAGCGGGGCGTAGAGGATCCAGGCCCGCGACAGGGCCGGACTGAGGCTGATGTAGAAGTCCGACTTGGCGGAGAGGACCACGGTCTTGGCGGCATCGAGGACGGACACGTTGGCCAGGTAATAGTCGGGCGGGAAGGCCGCCAGCGGGAATTCCTCCGCGATGCGGAAGGGTTCCGAGGCGCCCTCGAGCGATTTGGTCGCCGAGGCGACGACCTGGTCGTTCCGCGTCAGGGTGATCAGGACGCTCCCCCCCTGCTTCAGGGCGGCGGTGACCCCGCCGATCTCGGAGTAGAGGGCCAGCGTGTCCTGCACGACAAAATCGTTCCGCGGCGAGGGGACGAACTGGGTCTCCCCGAAGGTGAACGGCTTGATCTGGCCGGCGAAGGCCGGGTTGCGGACGGTCCGGTTGGCCAGGACCGGCGGGCTCAGGGTCAGGGCCCGGGCCGGCGGGATGTTC
>JBGSUG010000120.1:0-2637 GCA_041736225.1 Candidatus Aminicenantales bacterium
TGGCCCGCGAGCCGGGCAAGGCCCGCGTCGCCCGCGAGCCGGGACTCTCGGCCAAGGCGTCCGTCACGGCCTCGGAGCACGCCGTCAACCCGAAGCGCGCCAACGACCAGTTCGAGCCCGAGAGTTCGGACGACGCCGCGGGCTACATGCACTGGTGGCCCAAGAAGGGGACCGCGGAGTGGCTCGAGTACGCGTTCGACGCGCCCGTCCGCGTGTCCGAAGCCTCCGTCTACTGGTTCGACGACACGGGCGGCGGCGGGTGCCGCGTCCCGGCCTCCTGGCGCGTCCTTTACAGGTCCGGGGAAGAATGGCTTCCGGTCAAGGCCGCCGGCAAGTATGGCGTCGCCAAGGACGCCTGGAACGAGATCAAGTTCGCGCCCGTCAAGACGACGGCCCTCCGCCTCGAGATCCAGCTACAGAAGGACTGGTCGGCCGGCGTCCACGAGTGGAAGATCAAATAGCGGCCCGCGTCATACGCGGAAGTGCCCGGCTGAGAGGAGTTTGAAGAAGGAGCGGGCGCAGGCGTCGATGTCGTTGGCCGCGTCGTGGGCCCCTTCGTAGGCAAAGCCGAAGACGTAGGTGTGCAGCTCTTCGAGGGTCGGCCATTTGAGGCCCCACCCCCCGGGCCGGGGCAGGCCGACAAGCTCGGTCGTTTCCTTCATCGTGCAGATCGAGGCCGCCTCCAGGAACCGGAGGGGCTTTCGCAGGCGGACGAGCTCGCCCCCGATGACGCCGCGGTCGTAGTCGAAGTTGTGGGCGACGAGCGTCGTCCCGGGGCGGTCCACTTCGGCCAGGAACTCGTCGAGGACTTCGGCCAGGTCCCGGCCTTCGCGGCGGGCGCGCGCGTCCGTGATGCCGTGGATCCTCGTCGCGTCGGCGGGGACCTTGAACCCCACCGGCTTGACGATGTGGCACTGCGCGTCCTCGGCGTTCCCGCGGGGGTCGTAGCGGGCCCAGGCGATCTGGACGAGGCGGGGCCAGTCGTCGACGTTGTCGGTCGAAAAGCAGCGGCTCCGGGGGAGACCCGTCGTTTCGCAGTCGAAGAACAGCAGTTTCGATGCCGGCATGTCCGGACCTTCCTTTACTCCAGGTCATAGGGTTACCCGGTCCGGCGCCCCGTGTCAAGGCCGACGAAGCGGGACCCCGGGGATAAACGCCGCCCCCGTGCGCCCCGTATTAAGCACTGGATGGGGGAATCCTCGTCCCGCCGCGGCCGCGAGGGATCGCTCATCCGCGGAAACACGAAAAGGAGCCGTCATGAAGAGAACAATGACCGTCGCACTGACCGTGGTGCTGCTGCTCTCGGCGACGCTCGCCGCCCGCGCCGAGGTGCCTTCCGACGAGTCCGCCATCAAGCAGCTGATCCAGCAGGCTTATGTGGATGGCCTGTTGAATCTGGGGGACCTGGAAAAGACCAAGTCCGGGTTCCATCCCGATTTCGTCCTGCTCGGCCTCCGGAACGGCCGGCTGACACGGTTCCCCATCGCCGATTGGATCGCCTCGGCTGAGAAACAGAAGGC
This sequence comes from Candidatus Aminicenantales bacterium, assembly GCA_041736225.1. Taxonomy (GTDB): domain Bacteria; phylum Acidobacteriota; class Aminicenantia; order Aminicenantales; family Saccharicenantaceae; genus RBG-16-66-30. The sequence goes on from JBGSUG010000120.1 coordinate 1,521, forward strand.
GGCGGGCCAAAATCCACAGCCGACGACCATCCGGAACATCTCCGTCGATATCACCGGGACCGCGGCGGCCGTCAAGCTCGAATTGAGCCGCGCCGGGAAGCTCATCTATACCGATTATCTGTCCCTCTACAGGTTCGACGACGGCTGGAAGATCGTCGGCAAGATCTATTTTTCGCACTCCTGACCGCGAGGGATCCGGCGGACGGGGAAAATCCCCGCCTCCGGCGGCGTTGACACGCGGCGGAAGCCAAGATACATTCTCCCTTGCCGTCCCCGGCTTGACGGCGGGACCTGTGCCGCCGAAGGCCGTCCGGACGGGAAGGAGCCATGATGAACATCCCCCGAAATACTGCCGCGCACGGCTTGGCCGTCCTGGCCGCCTGCGGAATGCTGATCTCGTTCGTTTCGTGCAAGGCCAAGGCGCCCCAGTCCGGTGACGAGCTGGCCGGCGTCACGCAGTTCGTCGCCAACGGCTCCTTCGAGGAGATGGACGGAGAGAGGCCGAAGGGATGGACCACCCGGAGATGGCAGCGGGAAGGCGACGCGGTCTTCGCCGTCGAACCGTCCGGACATACGGGCGGGCGGAGCGTCGCGATCTCCTCCGAGAAGGGGGCCGACGCTTCGTGGATCGCTGCCGTCCCTATCAAGCCCTATTCGCGATACCGGCTCAGCGGCTGGATCAAGACGGAGAACCTCGTCCCCGGTGCGAGCCGGGGCGCTCAACTCAACATCAACGGCGAGGGCGAGTGGCGGACGCCGCCGGTCACGGGGACGCAGGACTGGACCCGGGTCGAGGTCGAATTCGACGCCGGCGCCAACGACGCCCTCGAGGTGACTTGCCTCTTCGGCGGCTGGGGCCGGGCGACGGGCAAAGCCTGGTTCGACGACGTCGAGATCGTGCGGCTGTCGGGGAAGGAGATCGGCACGCCCGAGATCGTCATCGACGGCGCGAAGACCGGGAAACCGGTGTCCAAGTACATCTACGGCCAGTTCATCGAGCACCTGGGCCGCTCGATCTACCAGGGCGTCTGGGCCGAGATGCTCGAAGACCGCAAGTTCTTTTGGCCGGTCGGACAGGGTGAATCGCCGTGGAAGGCGATCGGCGACGCCGCCGGGG
>JBGSUG010000134.1:0-13504 GCA_041736225.1 Candidatus Aminicenantales bacterium
CCCGTGACCAGGACCATGCCGTAAGGCTGGGCGATGTACTTGCGGAACTTCTTCAGGATCTCGTCGGAGAAGCCCAGGACGTCGAGCCGGAGCTCGCGGATGGTCTGGGTGATCATCTCCTTGTCGAGGATGCGGATGACCGCGTCCTCACCGTAGATGCAGGGCATGATGGAGACGCGGAAGTCGATGGTCTTGTCCTTGATCTTGAGACGGAAGCGGCCGTCCTGGGGGACGCGCCGCTCGGCGATGTCGAGGTCCGACATGACCTTGATGCGGGAGATGATCGGCGACTGGAACTTCTTGTCGATGGCCTCCATGGCCTCGCCGAGGACGCCGTCGATGCGGTACTTGATCCGGACGTCCTCGTCCTTGGATTCGATGTGGACGTCGCTGGCCCGCTTCTGGACGGCGGTGAAGACGATCGTGTTGACGAGCTTGATGATCGAGTCGTCCTGGTCGGCCAGCTTCTCGATCGAGATGACGTCCTCCTCCTCGCCGCTCTCGCGCTCGACGACCTGGGTGACGAAACCCTCGGTCGCGTCCCGGAGCACCTGCATGGCCGTCTCGCTCTTCCTCAGGGCCTCGAGGATGGCCCGCTTGCTCGCGGCGAAGACCCGGACCTTCCGGCCGAGGAAGGCCTCGATGGCGTCGATGGAGGCGATGTCGGAGGGGTCCGCGACGGCGATCTTCATGACGCCGTTGTCCTCGCCGAGGGGGACGAACGAGAGCCGGTGGATGAACTCGGCGGGGATGGACTGGATGAGGTTCCGGTCGAGGTGCTCGGCTTCGAGGTCGATGTAGGGGACGCGGTAGCGCTCGGCCAGGGCGCGGACGTCCCTGTCCTCGCCGCCGCCGGCCGCCGTTCTATCCTTGCTCACGTTCTGCGCCTCCCGGGCCCGTCACTGGTTGATCCGGATGATGTTGAAGATCGGAATATACACCGACAGGAGCATCGCCGCCACCACCAACCCCATGATGATGATGACCACCGGTTCGACCAGGGTGACCAGCGTGTCGATTCTACCACGAACCTGCTCGTCGTAGAAGTCGGCCATGTCGCCGAGCATGCCCGGGAGATTGGCCGAGCTCTCGCCGATGCGGACCATGTCCAGGGCCATTTCCGGCAGAGTGCCGGCCCGGGCGAGGGATTCGGACAGGCCCTCGCCGTTCCGGATGTGGTCGGGGACGTCCTGCATGTGCCGGACCATCCAGGCGTTGGGCACGGCCTGGATGGCGATGCCGATCGCCGCGAGGAGCGATATCCCCGCCTCGAGCAGGAGGCCGAGGGTCCGGCTGAACAGGCTGATCCCCGACTCGCGCCAGATCGTCTTGCCGAAGGGGACGCGGAGCTTGAACCGGTCCACCTGGTAGCGGAAATCCGGCCGGCTCCGGAACCGCAGGAACGCGACGACCGCCGCGGCGAGGAGGCCGACGAAGACGAACCAGTAGCGGCTCAGGGCGGTCGCCAGGCCCATGATGACCAGGGTGATCCGGGGCATTTCGGCTTGGTAGCTCTCGTAGAACTCGGCGAACTTGGGGATGACGAAATTGACCAGGATGCCGACCAGGATGAAGGAGAAGGCGATGAGGACGGTCGGGTAGGTCATGGCCGACTTGATGCGGGAGCGGGTCTGGGTGACCATCTTGGCGTACTGGATGTATCTTCCGATCGACGCCGGCAGGCTGCCGCCCTTCTCGCCGGCCATGAGGCTGGCCGTGTAGACGGGCGAGAACAGCTTCTCGTAGGGCAGGAAGGCCTCCGACAGGGCCTTGCCCTTCTTGACCTCGCCGGCGACGTCGAGCAGGATCTCCCTCAGATGGACGTTCTTGACCCGGGAGGTGATGGATTCGAGGCTCTTGAGGATGGGGTAGCCCGCCTTGATCATGGCGACGAGCTCCTGATTGAACAGGATGATGTCCCTGTCCTTGACCTTCCGGCCCAGCTTGAAACCCAGGTTGCCGAGCTTGTTCCAATCGCGGCGGACGGACAGGACGAGGACGCCCTCGCTCTCGAACGCCCTCCGGCACTCGGCCGCCGACTGGGCCAGGACGGACCGGCTTTCGACTCGCCCGTCCTCCCCGGCGGTCCGACAGAGATAGTACGGCATATTGGCAAATTTCCGCTAGATTTAGTCGTCACTAATCTAATCCAGGGCGCAATTATTGTCAATCAGGGCCCCTGATCCGAAGAGGGACAGTCCCCTGCGGGGACAGTCCCGGCGTGTGAGAAGGGGGCCGTATTGACAAATCCAGACAAATGATTAACTAATAGGATCGTGACCAACATCGGGAAAGCCCTTTCGGGAGCCTTGGCCGGCGCGGTCTTCGGCCTGCTCGTCGGAGTCGCTCCGGCCGATCCCGTTCCCCAGACGGGCGCCCAGGAGGCTCCGCTGCAGGAAGTCCAGAAGCCCAGCTTCGACTACATGGACAACTTCCTCTCCCGGAGCACCAATCCGCTGGGGATCAAAGAAGATCCGGCCGCACGGAAGATGCTCGGCCAGGGTTCGGTCCCGTGGGCCATCCGGGCCGGGTCGCGCCACGTTCTCGACTAGGGAATTTTTTTTATGATCCGGATTCAATTTTTTGGATGGCGATGAAGAGAATCTACGTCCTCGTCCTCCTGCCCGTCCTGATCATCCTCGCCCTGGGATCGGCGAACGTCTACCGCAAGGCGGTGTGGCGGGACGTCACGGACGGCATCGCCTGGAAGGCGACCGGGAGCGGCCTGCGGGCCATCCGGGTCGATCCGGAGAGCGAGGCCTTCCTGCGCGCGGGCCTGCGCAAGGGCGACATCCTGACGGCGATCAACAAGGTCCCGGTCGCGACGCAGATCGACGTCCTCAAGAGCCTCTGGCAGGCCGCGGCGACCGACCAGAGCGTCACTTACCATATCAGCAAGGAAGGGATGCAGATCTATCCCACCTTCTATCCCCAGAAGCGGTCCGTCAACCCCATCTACTATTATCTCGTCCTCGTCGGCCTGATGACCCTGGCCCTCGCGCTCATCGTCCTCTTCAATTCGCGGGGACAGATGTCCCTGCCCTACGTCTTCTTCTACCTGCTGGCCTTCGCTTTCGCCGGGTTCATGGTTTTCTCGCCGACCGGCGAGATGGGCGGCCTCGACGCGGTCTTCTACGGATTGGACAAGCTGGGCTTTCTGGCCTTCCCGCCGCTCCTGCTCCACTTCTTCATGATCTTCCCCCTGCGCAAGCCCTTCCTCAAGAAGCGCTCCGAGGTCCTCCCTCTCCTCTACGCCCCCGCCGCATTCCTGCTCCTCGCCCGGGTCCGCCTCCATGTCCCGCTGCCCGACCCGTGGAGCGAGGCGACCATCCTCCGCACGCACGACGGGCTCGAGCGGCTCGAGCTCCTCCACTTCGCGCTCTTCGCCCTCGTCACGCTGGTCATTCTGGCCCACAGCACCCGCCGGGCCCCGAACATCCTGGTCAAGAAGCAGCTCCGCATCATCGTCTACGGGCTGGCGTTCGGCGTCGTCCCCTCGACCGCTTTCTACATCGTCCCCTTCGTCCTCGGCGGGCGGCCCTCGACGGGCGCCGAGCTGACGGTCCTCCTCCAAGCCCTCATCCCTCTCGTATTCTCCTACTCCATCTCCCGCTACCGCCTGGTCGACATCGAGGTGTTCCTGAAGAAGGCGGCGACCCTGACCTTCTCCTTCTTCGTCCTCGCCTCCGTCTACCTGTTCGTCAGCTCCCGGACGCGCCTCTTCTCGGAGAACCGGCTCAACGCCGTCATCCTCGGCGCCGTGGCCATCGTCCTCGGCGCGACGCTCTTCACGCCTCTCAAGCGGCTCTTCCAGGGCCTCCTCGACAGGGCCATCTACAAGAGGAGCTACGAGTACCGGAAGACCCTGCTGTCGATCACCCGCGATCTCACCCGCGAACGGAACCTGGAGAGGCTGGCCGGGTCCCTCCTCGAGGCCATCTCCAACGCCCTCAGCCTGAAGAGCCTGGCCCTGCTCTTGGCCGACGAGGGCGACCGGAGGGCCTTCCGGGTCCTCCAGGAGAGGGGCGAAGGTCCGGCGCTGCCCGACCGCATCGCGCTCGACGACTGGCTGGCCGGGGCGGTCCAGCACCGGGACACGCTGGCCTACGTCTCGGCGTCCGAATCGGAGCCGGCCCGGGCGGCCTGGGAGCGGCTGGCGGGCCTCGGCTTCTTCCACGTCCTGCCGCTCAAGGTCGAGGACAAGGTCATCGGCTGCCTGGTCATGGGCAAGAAACAGGACGGATCGTACTTTTCCCGGGAGGATTGGGAGCTGCTGACGACGATCTCCGGCTCGGCTGCCCTGGCCCTGGAGAACGCCGATCTTTACGGTCGGGAGAGCGTCCGGGCCATGGAGATGCAGCGGCTCAAGGACTACAGCGAGAACATCATCGAGAGCCTGACCGTCGGCGTGTCCGTCGTCGACGAAGCGGGCACGGTCACCGGCTGGAACCGGGTCCTCGAGGACCAGGTGGCGGTCCGCCGGGGGAACGCGCTCGGCCGCAGGCTCCAGGACGTCCTGGGCCCGGCCACCTACGACGCCGTGTTCCAGCGGGAGGGCCCGCAGGACTTCCGCCTCCTCAGCGAGATCGCGATCGAGGTCGATGGCGCGCAGAAGATCTTCGACATCGCCCGGACCCCGCTCCTCGACAACGCCCTGCGGCCCTACGGCACGATCATCGTCTTCGAGGACGTCACCGACAAGATCCGTCTCCAGCAGCAGCTCCTGACCTCGGAGAAGCTGGCCAGCATCGGCCTGCTCTCGGCCGGCGTGGCCCACGAGATCAACACCCCCCTGACGGGGATCTCGAGCTACGTCCAGATGCTCCAGAAAAAGCTCACCGACTCCCACTACGCCCAGATCCTGGAGAAGGTCGAGGCCCAGACGGACCGCGTCGCCAAGATCATCAAGAACCTCCTGACCTTCGCCCGCAGCCCGTCCGACGATTCGTTCCAGCGCGTCGACCTGAAGCAGAGCCTGGAGGAGATCCTCTCCCTCATCGACTACAAGCTGAAGAACATGAACGTCCGCCTGGTCCTGGAGCTCCTGCCCGTCCCCGGCGTCTACGCCCAGGGCGAGAGGCTCCAGCAGGTCTTCATCAACATCATCCTCAACGCCCTCGACGCCATGCCGGAGGGCGGCGAGCTGGCGATCCGCCTGGCTCCGGAGAACGGGGCGGCCGTCGTCCGCATTGCCGACACGGGGACCGGCATCCGGCCGGAGCTCCTGTCCCGCATCTTCGATCCCTTCTTCACGACCAAAGGCGTCGGCAAGGGGACCGGGTTGGGCCTGTCCATCAGCTACGCTATCGTCAAGGAGCACGACGGCCGCATCGAGGTCCGCAGCGAGGTCGGCCGGGGCTCGACCTTCACCATCACCCTGCCGGTCGGTCGGGACGGCCCGCGGGGACCGGGGGCTCAGGCCCCGAGGACGTGACGCATGAACAGCAAGGGCATCATCCACATCATCGACGACGAACCGGTCATCCGGGACGTCCTATCCCAGCTCCTGACGTCGGAGGGCTACGAGGTCGAGATCTCGGCCTCGGGCGAGGAGGCCCTGGAAAAATTCCCCTCGCCGTCCTTCGACGCGATCCTCCTCGACCTGCTCATGCCGGGGCTGGACGGGATCGAGGTCCTGCGGCGCATCAAGAGGATCGATCCCCTGGCCCCGGTCATCATCATCACCGCCTACGGCTCGGTCGAGTCCGCCATCTCGGCCATGAAGATCGGCGCCCTGGACTACGTCCAGAAACCCTTCAAGCACGACGACCTGCTCCTGGCCATCGAAAAGGCCGTCGAGCGCAAGCGCCTCCAGGACGAGAACGTCCGGCTCAAGGGCGAGCTCCGCCAGCGCTTCGGCTTCGACAACATCATCGGCAAGAGCGAGGCCATGAAGAAGGTCTTCGACCTGGTCCGGGCGGCCGCCCCGACGCGGAGCACGATCCTCCTCCAGGGCGAGAGCGGCACGGGCAAGGAGCTCGTCGCCCGGGCCATCCACATGAACTCGAACCGGGCCGACGCCCCGTTCGTCACCGTCAACAGCGGCTCCCTCCCGCCGGACCTGCTCGAGAGCCACCTGTTCGGGCACGTCAAAGGGGCCTTCACCGGTGCGGTGGCCCTGAAAAAAGGCCTGTTCGAGGCGGCCGACAAGGGGACAATCTTCTTCGACGAGATCTCCTCCATCAGTCTCGAGACTCAGGCCAAGCTGCTGCGGGTCATGCAGGAGAAGGAGTTCATGCGGCTCGGGGGGACCCAGACGATCAAGGTGGACGTCCGCATTCTCGCGGCCACCAACACCGACATCGAAGAGCTCATCGAGCAGAAGGCCTTCCGCAAGGACCTCTTCTACCGCCTCAACGTCATCAAGATCGTGATCCCGCCCCTGCGTGAGCGCAAGGAGGACATCCCCCAGCTCGTCCGCCACTTCATCGGGGTCTACGCCCGCGAGAACCGCAAGGAGATCGAGGGTGTGAGCGAGGACGTCTTCGAGATCCTCGACGCCCACGCCTGGCCGGGCAACGTCCGCGAGCTCGAGAACCTGGTCGAGCGGGCGGTCGTCCTGTCCTCCTCCAAGGCCATCACCCGCGAATCCCTGCCGCCGTTCCTGCTCCGCGGCGACGCCGTCGACGACGAAGCGCTGATCGCCGCCGAGGAATCCCTGGACCTCCGCGACCGGACGCAGGCCTTCCAGAAGAAGATCATCCTGGCCGCGCTCAAGAAGACGAAGGGGGTCCAGAACAAGGCCGCCCATCTCCTCGGAGTCAAGCCGACGACGCTCAACGAGATGATCAAGCGGCTGAAGATCGATACGGGCGCCTTCCCGGCCTAGAAGAACTTGCCCGGCACGGCCCGGTCGGGATTGACCGTGATCCGGTCGGGCTTGCGCGGCACGGTGACGGAGAAGCGCTCGACCGTCTCGTCGACGACGACCATGGTCCGGCGCGTCTCGCCGGACCGCGCCGTCTCGATCCAGAGCGGGAAGACGAAGGGACCCGAGGCCTGGGTCACGCGGAAGTCGATGCGGATCCCCTCGGGAACGGCCGTTTCGGTCCAGGTCGTCCAGACCTCGGGCAGCTCCCACGAGGCGAACCAGCCGTGGAAGAAAGGCCTCAGGTCCCGGCCCGAGGCGGCCTCCATGGCCGCGATGAATTCCCCCGTCCGGGCCGCGGAGAACTTCTTTTTCGCGAAGAACGTCCGCAGCCCTTCTTCGAAGGTCTCCCGGCCGAGGAGGTCCTGGAGCATGAACAGGGCCAGGGCGGCCTTGTCGTAGACGATGGCCTGGTAGGCCATGAGGTCGAAGTAGCTCAGGCGCGAGCCCATGAGGATCGGCCCGCGGAAGGACTTTTTGGCGGTCCAGCGGGAAAATTTCCTGAGGATGGCGGAGTAGGCGGGCTCCCCGTACTTGTGGCGCAGGTAGGAGGCCGCAGCGAACTGCGACAGGCCCTCGCTCAACCACTGGTCCTTGTAGGAATCGGACGATACCCCTTGGCCCCACCACTGGTGAGCGATCTCGTGGGCCAGGAAGTACTCGTCCCAGTTCGACAGGTTGACGGGCGTGTCGACGGGCGTCTGGAAACCCGCGCCGACGAACCCGGGGACCTCGTTGATGAGGATGAACGAGGCCGGGCTATGCCCGCCCATGAAGGGCCAGGGTCTGAGTACGATGCCAAGCTTCTCGTAGGGAAAAGGCCCGAAGGCGCGGCCATAGAAATCGAGGATGTCCGCGGCCTGGTCGAGCAGCCCGGGACGCGAATCCATGACTTCGGAGGAAATGTGGGCGGTGAGCGGCACCGGGCCGGGCCGGTCCCTCGGCGGGGTGAATTTCCCGACGATGAACGACAGGTACTTCAGGGGCTTGCGGCAGACGAAGGTGAAGACGGACCCGCCCACCTTCCCGGTCGTCGCGTCGTCGCTGATGTCCTCACGCCGGGTCCGGGACACCATTTCCCCGTTGGCGACGCACTCGTATCCGGGCGGGATGGCGAGGGTCAGCCGGGCCAGAAAGTAATCCCCCTCGCCCGGACTCGGATACCAATAGCCCGCGTGCGAGTAGAAAAAGGTCCCGAACCGGGGCTGGACGCGGAAGATGCTGTCGGCCCCGCTCTGGGAGACGACGTCGGTCGTCGGGGGCACGGGCTTCATCTGTCCCCTATAGGAGATCTCGATCGAGGTCAGCTCCCCGTTGGCGGGCGGCTCGACGAAATGGATGTAGAGGGTCTTACGGACCCGGTCATGGGTGTAGAACAGCTCCCGGTCCAACGGATCCGTGATCTTGAGGATCTCCAGGTCCGGATTGAAATAGAACTTGATGGTTTCCAAGAGGTCGACCCGGGGCATGACCTCGATACGGGCCCGGGCCGACATGGAGGAGTTCGCCGGGGAGTAGCTCAGGTCGAGCGAGTAGGTGAGGACGTCGAACTTCTCCTGGAACGAGATGAACATCCTCTTCGGCCCCGGCCCGGAGTCCGAGGCCGGGCTGTAAAGGCAGACGACCCGGTCCTTGCCGCGGTCATAGAGGTTGATCTCATCGTCGGAGAACGGGGAATAGATGTAAGCCATCTCCCCGACCTTGCGGGCCTTGAACTCCAGGCCGACCTCATCGCTCTGGGGGATGAAAGACAGGAGTCTTCCGTCGAGGGAGCTCTCGATGGTGAAAGAGCGGGGATAGTTGCGGGCGAAGACCGCCGCGGCCTTGCCCCGTTCGGCCGACGTGACCTCGGCCGTTCCCTCCCCCGCCTCGATGCGGAGATTGGAGGAGAAGAAGCTCGGCGAACACCGGATGTAAAGGGACTCGACATGGTCCTCGATACGGTCCTTTTTGTAGATCAGATCCAGCTGGTGCTTCTCGTTGCGATCGCTGGGATTGAAAGTGACCCGGCCCCGGCCGACAACGACGAGGGCCGTGTCGAGATCGGGGATGTTGTCGTAGAAGACGGCCGCATCCTCGAACGTGAAGTGGATGTCTTCGTGGGCGACCTCGACCCGACGGGCCCGGATCGCGTTCTCGGCCGGAAGGCTGATCTTGAAGAGGCGGGTCGTGTTCCCGGGGATCTCCAGGCGGGCGATGGTCCAGGCCGAGCCCCGGCGCTCCAGGGATAGCGTCCACGCTTCGACCAACGCCGCAAAGTCGTTCTCGAAGAAGGCCTGGAAGTAGGTCCGGGCCGTCGCGGCCCCGTCGCTCCAGACTCCGGCCTGCCGCACCGCCACGCGGGTCATGCCGAACTCATCGAAATAGGCGGCCAGCCGGGCTTCCTCGGCCGCCCGGGCCTCGGAGGGAAAGGCGGACAGGTAGGCAGTCCGATCCCCGGCCTGAAGCGAGGCGCGGACGCGCTCGACGAAGGCCGCGGCGGTTTCGGGGTTCGCCGCTTCGATGTCCTGGGCCGCGGAGGTGCCGGCGAATCCGACGATCAGAAGAAGAATCTGTAGGACCGCTTTTCTCACGGTATATCCTATTATAGCATCCTCGCCGATCCTTCAATGATCAGTGAAGCCGATTTCATGCCAAGGACGGGAGGGTTTTTCCCCGAGAGGGAGGGCCGGCCGCCCGTTCGGGCCGGCCGAAGGGCGGCGGAGGGGCGTAAACTTGCTTTACGCGCCGGGGCTATGTCTTGAGGGGACGGCCCAGGATGTTCTCGACGTCGCGGACCTTGCCCTCGATCCGCCCGGACGCTTTCGGCCGGTCGTCGATCGCGATGTGCGTCAGGACCCGGACGGAACCTTCGCCCATGGTCTCGTGGCACCGCCGGACGAGGCCGAGGACCTCGTCCCACTCCCCCTCGACGATGGTTCCCATGGCCGTCAGCCGGTACGGCAGGCCGGACCTGTCCACGAGGTCGAGGATCCTGGCGACGGGGCCGGCCAGTTCCTCGCCCCGGCCGATGGGCGCGATGCTGAATTCGACGATCATGACCGTCCGTTAATCCTTGTCCTTGTCGCGGTCCCTCTTCGGAGCGGGCTTGCGCAGCCGCTCTTCCCAGGTGATGAAGCTGTGGTAAAAAACGGCGTCGCCTTCGTCGATGCCGCGCGTGATCTCGGTGATATGGGACGTCTCGGCGCCGAATTCCTCGACGGCGTAGATGACCGCCTTGTCGGGTTTGGTGCTGAGCCCGCAGGTGTAGATGTCCAGGGCGGCATAGCCCTTTTCCGGCCACGTGTGGGTCGAGATGTGCGACTCGGAGATGACCACGACCCCGCTGACCCCGGCCGGGGGGAATTTGCTGAAGGAGATCGACCAGACGTGGGCGCCGGCGATCTCGGCCGCGCGGACGAGGATCTGCTGGACCTTCTCGACGCTCCCGATGATCTTCGGGTCGCAGCCGGAAGCCTCGACGATGTAGTGACGGCCGACGGGGGAATGGATTGATTTGACCATCGCCTTCTCCTTGCCGGAATGAAAATTGATTATTGCACAACCCGCGGATCTGTCAAGGACGCGCCGGGGGCCGGCGGGCGGCCCTACACGGGGATCCGGGGCTCCTCCTTGACCACGTTGAGGACGAGATGGGTGACCGTGCGGTCGACGTGGGGGATGGCCAGGAGGCCCTTGACGAAGCCGTTGAGGTCCTCGCGGCCGCTGAAGCGGCCGACGACGAAGGCGTCCCAGTCCCCGGTGACGTCGTAGACGGCGGCGACGTGCGGGTCCTGGGCGATCCGCTGCTGGGTCTCGATGAGCTTGCCCTTGGAGATGCGGACGGCGACGACGGCCGCGAGGCCGATGCCGAAATACTCCGGGTCGACGACGGGGACATAGCCCTTGATGGCCCCGGCCGCCTCGAGCTTCTTGACGGTGTGGATGACCGCCGTGGCCGAGGTCCCCACCTCTTTCGCGATCTCCCGGAAGCTCTTGCGCGCGTTGGCGTTGAGGACGCGGATGATCTTCCTGTCCAGTTCGTCGATCATGGGCGGCACCTCCAATCATCTGCTTATTTAACATTTATGCGGGCATATGTAAATATTTTTATTTACTATCTTGACAATCGTTTCGTATTGGTCTTAATTTATTGACATAAAACCATGCCCCGGACGGCCGGGCGAGAGAGGAGACGAACACATGGCCCGAGCGGCGCATCCCCTGACGATCAAGGCTTTCGGAACGAGGGACGAGAAGGACGTCCTGGCGGTCCTGCGGGATCCGGAGAACGACGTCCAGTTCATCCGGTTCTTCTTCCCCGACATCCTGGGCCGGCAGATGGACTTCACCATCCCCGCCTGCGAGCTCGACGCCGCGTTCAAGGAGGGCAAGGGTTTCGACGGCTCTTCGATCGCCGGATTCGTGCGCATCGAGGAATCGGACCTCGTCATCAAGCCCGATCCCCGCACCTTCCGCATCCTCCCCTGGGCCTACACCGGTTTCGACGGGAGCATCCGCTGGCGCGAGGCCGTCATGTTCGGCGACATCCTGACGCCCGACGGCAAGCCGTACGAAGGCGACAGCCGCGGCGCCCTCAAGCGCGTCCTGGGCCGGGCCCGCAAGGAGATCGGGATCGACGACTTCAAGTGCGGCCCCGAGCTCGAGTTCTTCATCTTCCCCTCGGCCGAGGAGGCCGCGCCGACCGACGGCGGCGGCTACTTCTTCGGCGGCCTGCACGGCGGATTGCGCAAGGAGGTGCAGCTCCTCCTCCACCGCATGGGCATCGCCACGGAATACGACCACCACGAAGCCGCCCCCAACCAGCACGAGGTCGACCTCCGCTACCTCGACGCCGTCGATATGGCCGACACGGCCATGCTTTTCCGCTACATGGTCCGGAAGGTCTGCCGCATGCACGGCCTGCACGCGACCTTCATGCCCAAGCCGGTCAACGGCCAGAACGGCAGCGGCATGCACGTCCACCAGTCGCTCTGGCGCGACGGCAGGAACCTCTTCTTCGACAAGAACGGGCCCTACCACCTGTCCCTCATGGCGCAGCGCTACATGGCCGGCCTGATGGCCCACGCCCGGGACATCTCGGCCGTCCTCAGCCAGTGGATCAACTCCTACAAGCGCCTCATCGAGGGCTACGAAGCGCCGGTCTACATCGCCTGGGGCCAGAAGAACAGGTCGGCCTACATCCGCGTCCCGGAATACCAGCCGGGCAAGGAGGGTGCGACGCGGATCGAGCTCCGGGCGGCCGACCCGGCCTGCAACATCTACCTCGCCTTCGCCGTCATGCTGGCCGCCGGGGCCGAGGGCATCCGGGAGAAGACCGAGCTCGTCGATCCGGTCGAGGAGAACATCTATCACATGAGCGGCGCGCGGCAGAAGATGTCCGGGATCCGGGTCCTGCCCCGCGACCTCGATGAGGCCGTCCGGCTCATGGAGAAGAGCGCCGTGGTCAAGGGCGCCCTGGGCGGCCACATCTTCGAGAAGCTCGTCGCCAACAAGCGCAAGGAGGTCGAGGACTACGGCCGGAACGTCTCCGGCGAGTTCGACAAGCAGGTCAGCGATTACGAGATCCGCCGCTACCTCCCTGTGCTCTGACCGCGGGATCCGTCTTGCGCGGGCGCCGTCGTTTTCATATAATGCCGCCGTGCGCGCGTCGAAGAGCGAACTCGAAGCCCTGACCGGAAGGTCCAAGGGCCGGAAACGGGCGCTCATCCAGGTCCTCCAGGACGTCCAGGACCGCTTCCACTGGCTGCCTCCCGAAGCCCTCGAACACATCGCCGATGCGCTCGGGGTCCCGCTCGTCCAGGTCTACGGCGTGGCCACCTTCTACAGGTCCTTCAGCCTCGAGCCCCGCGGCCGGCATATCTGCACAGTCTGCCTGGGGACCGCCTGCCATGTCCGCGGCGGCGCGGCCGTCCTGGAACAGTTCGAGCGCAAGCTCGGCATCCCCTCCGGCGCGACGACGCCGGACGGGAAGTACACCCTGGAGCGGGTCAACTGCCTGGGCGCCTGCGCCCTGGCCCCCCTGGCCGTCGTCGACGGCCGTTACCACAGCCGGATGACCGAGGCCAAGGCCGAGGCCGTGCTCGCAGCGATCGAAAAGGACGACGGCGCTTGACGGCCATCCGGACCCACCTCCTCGTCTGCGCCGGCACGGGCTGCGTTTCGTGCGGGGCCTTCGCGATCCGCGAGGCGCTCGAGGCCGAGGTCCGGCGCCGGGGGCTTGACGGCGAGGTTCAGGTCGTCGCCACCGGCTGCAACGGATTCTGCGAGCGGGGGCCCATCGTCCTCGTCCAGCCGGACGGGGTCTTCTACCAAAGGCTCGCCCCGGCCGACATCCCGGAGCTCGTCGAAGAGCACCTGGTCAAGGGCCGGCCCGTCCGGAGGCTCATGTACGTCCCTCCGGAGGGGCGGGAGCCCGTCCCCCGGATGAAGGACATCGAGTTCTTCAAACACCAACGGCTCATCGTCCTGCGCAACCGCGGCAGGATCGACCCGGAGAGGATCGAGGAGTACATCGCCACCGAAGGCTACGCGGGCGCGGCCAAGGCGCTGGGGGAGATGACGCCGGAAGGGATCGTCGCCGAGATCGGCGCTTCGGGCCTGCGCGGCCGCGGCGGCGCGGGGTTCTCCGCCGGC
>JBGSUG010000172.1:0-9945 GCA_041736225.1 Candidatus Aminicenantales bacterium
GGAACACAAGGGCCTAAAAGTCGATACCCTGCTCGAAAAAACCCTGTCATTGGTGCAGCATGCATATCTCCAGCAAGATGAGCGGAATGGTGCTGAAACCCAGCGTCAGCTAGAAAAACTTCTCCTGCTGCAGATGGTTGACAGCCACTGGAAAGAGCATCTGCTGTCAATGGATCATCTGAAAGAAGGCATCGGCCTGCGCGGCTACGGCCAGAAGGACCCCCTCATCGAGTACAAGAAAGAGGGCTTCGAGATGTTCCAGTCCATGCTCGACCGGATCGAGGAGGACGCCGTGCGCTACCTCTTCCTCATCCAGCCGGTCGCCGACCAGCCCGCCCCGGTGCGGCGTCCGGCGCCGGTCTATTACCAGAAGCCGCAGGGACCCTCGGGCCAGCGGTCGAAGCAGGCCCGGGCGATGATCCCCGGCAAGCGTCACAAGCACTGATCCCGGGAGCCAAGGAGGAGCCATGCTCGACGACCAGATCAGGGAAGCCCTCACCTTCGACGACGTCCTCATCCTCCCGGCCGCGTCCGACGTCGTCCCCCAGGACGCCTCGGTCGCGACGCGCCTCTCCCGCCACATCACGCTCAACATCCCCGTCGTCAGCGCTGCCATGGACACCGTGACCACGTCGCGGATGGCCATCGCCCTGGCCCAGCAGGGTGGCATCGGCATCGTCCACCGCAACCTCTCGATCGAAGGCCAGGCCGAGGAGGTCGACAAGGTCAAGCGCCACGAGAGCGGCATGGTCGTCGAGCCCATCACCCTCCGGCCCCAGGACAGGATCTCCCGGGCCCTCGAGGTCATGCGCGAGCATCACATCTCGGGACTGCCCATCACCGACGAATCCAACAAGCTCGTCGGCATCCTGACCAACCGCGACATCCGCTTCGAGAAGCGGCTGAGCCTGGCCATCGAGAAGATCATGACCCGCAAGCTCGTCACCGTCCCCGTCGGGACCTCGCTCGAAGAGGCGGAGAAGGTCTTCCACGATCACAAGATCGAGAAGCTGCTCGTCGTCGACGACGGCTACCACCTCAAGGGCCTCATCACCTACAAGGACATCCTCAAGAGGATCCAGTACCCCGACGCGGCCAAGGACAGCCTGGGCCGCCTGAGGGTCGGCGCTGCTGTCGGCGTCGGCGCGGACTTCCTGGACCGGGCCCGGGCCCTTGTCGCGGCCAAGTGCGATGTCATCGTCGTCGACAACGCCCACGGCCATTCGCAGCGGGTCCTCGACACGGTCCGGACGCTCAAGAAGGAGTTCCCCGGGCAGGAGCTCATCGCCGGCAACATCGGCACTGCCCGGGCGGCCGAGGAGCTCGTCGGCCTCGGGGTCGACGCCGTCAAGGTCGGAGTCGGGCCCGGATCCATCTGCACCACCCGGATCATCACCGGCGCCGGAATCCCCCAGATCACGGCGGTCGCCGACGTCTTCGGGGTCTGCCGGAAGAGCGGCGTCCCGGTCATCGCCGACGGCGGCATCAAGTATTCCGGGGATGTCACCAAGGCCATCGCCGCCGGCGCGGACTCGATCATGCTGGGGAACCTCCTGGCCGGGACCGAAGAGGCGCCGGGCGACGTCGTCATGTACCAGGGCCGGGCCTACAAGCGCTATCGGGGCATGGGTTCGATCGCGGTCATGAAGGAAGGGAAAAGCAGCGACCGCTACCAGCAGGACGGCCAGACGAACGTGACCAAGCTCGTCCCCGAGGGCATCGAGGGCCAGGTCCCCTACAAGGGCAGCACGACGGGGATCGTCCAGATGCTCGTCGGCGGCCTCAAGGCTGGCATGGGCTACGCCGGCTGCCGGACGATCGAGGAGCTCAAGACCAAGGCCCGGTTCATCAAGATCACCCAGGCCTCGCTCAAGGAGAGCCACGTCCACGACGTGGTCATCACCCAGGAGGCTCCGAACTACCACCTCGACTGAGGGGCGAAGGAGGCGCGGCCATGTCGGATATGACGCTCAAGACCATCATCGCATCGGCCTTCCTGCTGGCCGGAACAGGCGCGTTCCTGACCATGATGAGGATCATGGGCCGTCCGGGAGCGCCTGGCGACGTGGGCCGGTGCCGGAAGGTCCACAGGGTCTTCGGTTGGCTCTACGTCATCCTGCTCGTCCCTCTCGTCTATCTGGGCCTGGACTTCCTCGGCGAAATGGGCGACGGGATGTCGACCCGGGCCGTCTTCCACATGGTCCTGGCCGAAACGCTCATCGCCCTGCTGCTGCTCAAGGTCCTCGTCGTCCGCTTCTTCAAGGGCTTCGTCAGGAACGCGCCGGCCCTGGGCATGGCCCTCTTCGTGCTGACGCTGGTCGTGTTCCTGATCTCGGCGGGCTTTTTCGTGCTGCAGACGATCGCCGCGAAGTAGCGGGCTTTCCGCTCAGGCCGTTCCCGGCTTGGGCAGTGTGGCCCGCGTTCATCCTTCCGTCCGGGCTCACTTGATCTCGGCGATGCGGTTGCCCTCGTCCATCAGCACGACCCGCGGCGTGAAATGTTCCATTTCGTGCTCGTCCATGTAGCCGTAGGCGGCGATGATGATGACGTCGCCGACCGCGACCTTGTGGCCGGCGGCCCCGAAGACGCCGACCGCCCGGGAACCCTTCTCGCCGCGGATGAGGTAGGTCGTGAAACGCTTGCCGTTCGTGACGTTCCAGACCTCGATCCTCTCGTAGGGCTGGAGCCCGGCCGCGGCCAGGAGGTCCTCGTCGAGGGCCAGGCTGCCCTCGTAGCCGATGTCGACGTGGGTCACCGTGGCCCGGTGGACCTTGGCGCGCAGGAAAGCTCTGAGCATGGGTACCTCCTCAGGTGTGCAGGCGGACGTTGTCGATGAGCCGGGTCCGGCCGATGAAGACCGCCAGAACGACGAGGACGTCCCCCCGGAGCTGGGCCACCGGCTCGAGCGTCTCCGGGTCGACGGCCTCGATGTAATCGACGCGCGCCAGCGGCTCGGCCTCGAGGACGGCCAGGATGCCGGCGACGACCTTGGCGGCATCCCGCTCCCCCGCGGCGACCGCCCTCTCCGCCCAGCGCAATCCGATCGACAGGGACAGGGCGGCCTTCCGCTCCTCCGGAGAGAGATAGGCGTTGCGGGAGCTCAGGGCCAGGCCGTCGGGCTCGCGGACGAGGGGGCAGGTCACGACCTCCACGTCGAGGTCGAGGTCCCCAACCATCCTGCGGAGGATGAGGACCTGCTGGGCGTCCTTGGCCCCGAAGAAGGCCGCATCGGGAGCGACGATGTCGAAGAGCTTCAGGACGACGGTGGCCACGCCCCGGAAATGCCCGGGCCGCGACTTGCCGCAGAGCCTGTCCTGGAGCCCCTTAACCTCGACATAAGTCCGGTAGCCGGGGGGATATATCTCCGCGGCGTCGGGATGGAACAGACAGTCGACGCCCGCCTGCTCCAGGTAGGCCGAGTCTTGTTGCAGGTCCCGGGGATATTTCTTGAAATCCTCGTTCGGCCCGAACTGCGTGGGGTTGACGAAGATGCTGACGACCGTGACGTCGGTCCGCTCCTTCGACTCGCGGACGAGGCTGAGGTGTCCCTCGTGGAGGTAGCCCATGGTCGGGACGAGCCCGATCCGCTTCCCCTCCCTCTTCCATTGCTGGACGAGGGCCTTCATCCCGGCGACGGTCGGGACGACCTTCATCGCTTCGCCTTTTTCCGCAGGACGGCTGCCTTCTTCAGCGCGAGCTCGGCCGCGACCTCAGGCTTGAGGTGGTAGGACGTGGCGTCGTCCGGGAAGCGCCCGGCCCGGACGTCGGCGGCGTAGGCCCCGACGGCCACGCCCATGACCCCGTTGATGTCGGCGTAGCGCCGGACGAACTTGGGCATGTACCCGGTCGAGAAGCCCATGACGTCGTGGAAGACGAGGATCTGGCCGTCGCAGGCCGGACCGGCCCCGATGCCGATGGTCGGTATGCCGACCGTCCGGGTGACCAGCGCACCGACCTCGACGGGGACCGACTCGAGGACGACGGCGAACGCCCCGGCCTGTTCGAGAGCAGCGGCTTCCTCGACGATGCGCCGGGCCTCGACCGCGAGCTTGCCGCGGACCTTGAACCGGCCCAGGCTGTGGATGGACTGCGGCGTCAGCCCGACGTGGCCCATGACCGGGATCTCGGCTTCGACCATGGCCTTGACGAGCTTGAGCCGCTTCGCGGACGCACCTTCGATCTTGACCGCCGCGGCGCCCGCCTCCTTGAGGAACCGGGAGGCGTTGCGAACGGTCTCGTCGGCGCCGAGATGGAACGAGAAATAGGGCATGTCGCCGACGACGAGGGCCCGCTTGACCCCCCGGGTCACGGCCCGGGTGTGATGGATCATCTCGTCCATGGTCACGGGCACCGTGTTCTCGTAGCCCAGGACGACCATGCCCAGCGAGTCCCCGACCAGGATGACGTCGACGCCTCGCTCGTCCAGGATCCGGGCGGTCGGGAAATCGTAGGCCGTCAGGCAGACGATCTTCGGCCCGACGGCCTTGCGCGCCTGCAGCCCGGGGATGGTGACCTTGTCGACCGGCACTTCGGCCATTGTCCGTCCTTTCTCCCCACCCCGGCTCGTCCCCGGGGTTGAGGTAAAGCCGCGTTATCCCGCGGGGGCTTCCGGTCCCTGCCCCGCATTTCGCGGGGTCCGGGCCGTATCCGGGCCCTCAGCCCTTCTTCAGGCCCTTGCCCCCGTAGCTCTGGGGGACGTAATAGAGCGAACTCTTCTTCATGTCGCGAAGCTGGTCCATGAGATCGAGGACGTCCTCTTCGCGGCCGAAGTCGATGTCGTCGGCCTTGACCACGAGGAGCGGGGCCGCCTGGTAGTTGAAGAAGAAGTAGTCGAAGGCCTCGACGATGTCCTCGAGGTACTTTTCGGAGATGTTCTTCTCGACGGAGTCGCCTTCCTTGGCCACGCGCCGGGTGAGGGACGCGAGCGAGATCTGCAGGTAGATGACCAGGTCGGGCTTGGGGACGCGGTCGGCCAGGATGCCGTAGATCTTCTCGTAAACAAGGAGTTCGTCGTCGGACAGGGTCTGATAGGCGTAGATCTTGTCCTTCTCGAACAGGTAGTCGCAGATGATCCGGTCGACGAAAAGATCCCTCTGGAGGAGGCGCGTCTGCTGGTTGTACCGGTTGGCCAGGAAGACGAGCTGGGCCAGGAAGGCCGAGCCCTCCCTCTCGTTGTAGAAATCCTTGAGGTAGGGGTTGCCGACGTTGTCCAGAACGACCTTGCCGCCGATCCGCTGGGCCAGGACGTTGGCCAACTGTGTCTTCTTGGAGCGGAACACGCCCTCGACGGCGATGTGCTTGAACGGGATCTCGAGGGCGCTCTTCATGGCCATCATGAAAACCGACTAGGTTATAACCGAACTCTGACTGTAAGTCAACGGCCCATCGAGAACCGCGCCCCCGGGCCGGCCTCCGTCGGGCTCCCTCCTCAGGCCTGGGGGCTAGGCGAGTGCGGGGGGATGATGATCCAGGCGATGATGTAGAAGAAGAACATGGGCAGCACCGCGGTGACCAGTCCCAGTCCGGCCAGGAGCAGGCGGATGATCGTGACGTCGACGTCGAAATATTCGGCCAGACCCCCGCAAACGCCGGCGAGCATCTTCTGGCTCGTCGACCGGTAAAGCTTTTTCGCCATGTCGATTCTCCTCTCTGAGGGAGGTCTCGCGGCCTCCGACACCTATTATACGCAAAACAGGGGCGAATCGCCCATTTTCATCTTGACGGAATGTGGCCGCCGAATTAGGATGAGGGGGACTTTTGACATCTTTTCCTAGGAGACGCCCATGAACGGCTGGACCGGTTACATCCTGAGAGTCAACCTGACCGCGAAAACCTTCAAGAAGGAGCCGTTCAGCGACCAGTTCGCCCGCAAGTGGATAGGCGGCCGAGGTTTCGCCGTCAAGTTCCTCTACGACGAGCTGGCTCCGGGGATCGATCCCCTCGGCCCCGACAACAAGTTCATCGTCGCCCTCGGCCCCATCGCCGGCATCCCGGCCCCCAACACCGGGAAAGCGGTCGTCGCCGGGAAATCCCCCATGACGGGCGGCTACGGCGACGGCAATCTGGGGACGCGGGTGGCCGAACAGCTCCGCAAGGCGGGCTACGACGCCCTCATCGTCGAGGGCAGGGCCGCCGGACCGACCATGCTCTTCATCGACGACGACAAGGTCGAGTTCCTGCCGGCCGACGCCGTCTGGGGCAAGGGCACCTACGAGACGAACGACTGGATCTACGCCCGGTACGGCAAGGGCGTCGGCGTCCTCAACATCGGTCAGGCCGGCGAGAATCTGGTCCGCTACGCGGTCGTTCGCAGCCTCGAGGGCCGGGCCGGAGGCCGGACCGGCATGGGCGCGGTCATGGGCTCCAAGCTCCTCAAGGCGGTCGTCGTCAAGGGCACCAAGGCCATCCCCCAGGCCGACCCCTTGGGCATGAAGAAGGTCGGCCACGACGACCTGCGCGAGGTCCACCAGATCGACAAGAAGGCCGGCTGGTCCATCCAGAGCACCAACGGCGTCCTGGCCTGGTGCAACGAGGTCGCGGCCCTGCCCGTCCGGAACTTCCGCAAGACCCACTCCCCCGACGCCTGGAAGTGCGACGGCGAGCGCCTGAACAACGCCCGCATCGCCACCTACGGCTGTCCCAACTGCACCATGCGCTGCGGCATCACCATCCACGACGAGGAGGGGCGCGAGTCCGAGCTCGACTACGAGAACGTCGGCCTCCTCGGGCCCAACCTGGAGATCTTCGACCTGCCCGCGATCGGATCGCTCAACTACCTTTGCGACGACTACGGCATCGACACGATGTCGGGCGGCTGCGTCCTCAGCTTCTACGCCGACGCCATCGACCACGGCGCGGTGTCCGGGGCCTACGAGTTCGGCGACGCCGCGGCCTCCAAGCTCCTCCTCGGCGCCATCGCCCGCCGCGAGGGCGAGATCGGGAACATCCTGGCCGAGGGCTCGATGCGCGCCGCGCACAAGTTCGGCCACGGCTCCATCGACTACGCCATGCAGGTCAAGGGCCTCGAGGTGGCGGCCTACAACTGCAAGTTCATCCCCGGCATGGCCCTGGCCTTCGGGGTCAGCCCGATCGGGGCCCACCACAAGGAATCCTGGGTCATCACTTTCGAGCTCAAACAGTCCGTGCGCGAATCCTACGGCCCCGAGAAGGCCCAGAAGGTCATCGACCTCCAGCGGATCCGTGGCGGCCTGTTCGAGTATATGGTCTCCTGCCGCTTCCCCTGGATCGAGGTCGGCTGGAGCCTCGAGAACTATCCGAAGTACTTCAAGCTCGTCAGCGGCCTCGACTGGACCCTCGACGATTTCTGGACGATCTCGGACCGGATCTATTCGATGATCAAGCTCTTCTGGCTGCGCGAATACCCGCAGGCCGACCGCCGGATGGACTATCCGCCCGCGGTCTGGTTCGACCCCACGAACGTCGACACCGAAGGCCCCATAGCCGGCAAGCACCTCGAGTACGACAAGTACGACGGCCTCCTCCAGCATTACTACGACCTGCGCGGCTACGACCGGCGCGGTATCCCCACCAAGGCCACGCTCGAGCGGTTGGGCGTCGCCGAGGAAGGCCGGGCGGCGGAGAAGTTCGGCCAGCTCGAATGAAGATCACCGTCAAGCTGATCGGGCCGTTCATCCAGGTGTTCGGTTTCAGCGAGAAGGACCTGGACGTGCCGGCGGGCACGACCGCCGACGACCTGATCGGCCTGGTCAGCGTCGACCGGGCCCGGCCCAAGATCGTCACCCGCAACGGGCGGGCCGTGGTGCCCGGCGAGGTCCTCGCCGACGGAGACCGGGTCGTCATCTCGCCGATCTATTCGGGCGGATAAAAGGAGGTCGGTCATGACCGAGGCATCTCTTCGCGCGCTCGACGGGCTCCGGGACCTGACGATGCTCAAGTGGTACGTCATCCCGCTCCTGGCCATCGTCTTCTACATCTACGCCCGGGAGATCAAGGAGGCCCGCCGCTCCGGCAACTGGGACGCGGTCCTGGCCGGCCTGACCCTCTTCGGCGTGGATTTCTTCAACGAGACCTGGAACGGCTGGGTCCTGGTCCTGACGGGGCGGTCGGCCTTCTGGACGACGCCGGGAGACACGGCCCTGCGGACCATGGTCGGCTGGAACATCGAGATCATGTTCATGTTCCTCCTCGCCGGCATCATCTACTATCACACGATCTCGGACGACCCCAAGGAGAAGATCCTCGGGCTGAACAACCGCTGGTTCTGGGCGATCGGCTACGCCGTCTTCTGCGTCTTCGTCGAGGTCCTCCTCAACATCGGCGGGCTGCTCGTCTGGGAATACCCCTTCTGGAACCGCTCCTTCGGAGGCATCTGGCTGATCTTCGTCTTCGGCTACTTCTACTTCTACGCCGCCGTCATCTTCGTGCTCGGCCTGAAGAAGCGGTCGAAGCAGGTCCTGGCGGTGGCGATCATCTACGCCGTGCCCATCCTGATGAACGTCATCGCCAGGGCGGGCTTGGGCTGGAGATACTGAGCAGGGCCGCGGGTCAGCGGTAAAGGCAGAGGTAGGCCGCGTCGGCGGCGACCTTGAGCTGGAATTTCTTTCCGGCCTCGACCGTGAAGCTCGATCCGGCCGCGTAATCCGTCCAAATATCGCTCCCCGGCAACTTGACGGTGAGGACGCCGGACACCACGGTCATGATCTCGACCGTGGACGTGCCGAACTCGTACTCGCCCGGGGCCATGACCCCGACCGTCGCCGGGCCCTCGGCCGTCCGAAAGGCCAGGGATTTCACTTTTCCGTCGAAATACTCGTTGACCTTAAACATGTTTGCCTCTCATCTTCGCCAATAACTCCACGACCAGGTTCGCCTGCATGGCCGCGAC
This sequence comes from Candidatus Aminicenantales bacterium, assembly GCA_041736225.1. Lineage (GTDB taxonomy): Bacteria > Acidobacteriota > Aminicenantia > Aminicenantales > Saccharicenantaceae > RBG-16-66-30. The sequence goes on from JBGSUG010000172.1 coordinate 8,867, forward strand.
CAGCGCCACGCGGGGGGCCATCGGGCTGACGCCCTTCGGGTCCTGGCTCTCCTCGTCGCCGCAGATGTAGAGATTGCCCATGCGGCGGGTGTGGACCTTGCGGTTCCCGCCGTAGCCGGCCAGGCCCGAGGCCGCGACGACGGGCCGGCCGGGGAACTTCGACAGGCTGGCCTCGATGAGCATCTCCTTGGCCTCGGCCCGGTCGAACGCCTCGACGAGAACATCCACCCGGCCGAAGATCTTCGTCGCGTTCCGGCGGTTGATCCGGACGTGGTGGATCTCGTAGAGCGAATAAGGATTGATGGCCAGAAGGTTCTCCCGGAGCGCCTCGACCTTCCGCTCGCCGACCTGGTCGACGAAGTACTGCTGGCGGTTGAGGTTCGACGGCTCGATCCGGTCGAAGTCGGCGATGACCAGCCGTCCGATCCCCGCCCTGGCCAGGGCGACGGCGACGTTGGAGCCCAGGCCGCCGGCTCCGGCGATGCCGACCGAGCTCTGCCGGAGCACGGCCAGGACCGCCGGATCGCGGTGGGCGAAGAACTCCCGGGCGAAGGCGATCGTCCCGGGCTTCGGCAGGGCCTTCATGGCTTGGCCGGCAGCTCGGCCGTGTCCCCCGCCCTGTCGATGACCAGGGCGATCCTCTTCGGCTCCGGGTCGATGCCGCTGAGCGACGTGACCATCGCCAGGACGGTCCGTTCGAAGATCGTCCGGACGAACGGGTTCAAGTTGACCTCCCGGCCGTCCACTTCGAGCTTGATGTCCGCCATGTCCTCCTCCTCCAGAGTCAGGATCCGATCGCAGATCGCCGCGAGATCGTCGGGCTTGAAGACGGGGACGGCGACGCCGGTGGACACCGGGAGATCCGAGACGACCGCCAGGAGCTCCTCCGGCAGGCCGACCGGCGCTTCGGAGACGCCGGCCCGCAGGACCTCGATCTTGCGCGTCCCGCGGAGGTCCTTCCCGCCCTCGATGAGGACGACGTCGGCTTCCGGGTAAAGGCGCGCTGCGAACCGCGGCAAGTCCCCCACTGGGCCCCGGCCGAGCGCCGCCCAGCCCTCCGGCGAGACCATGGCCGTGCC
>JBGSUG010000193.1:0-3880 GCA_041736225.1 Candidatus Aminicenantales bacterium
ACGATCTCGGAGCGCAGTCGCCGCAGCTCCTTGGGCGTTCCTTTCGGACGCTCCACGGCCCCCACCTCCCCGGGCAGCGGCGCCGCGGCGGCGATCGTTCCCTGCATGATCTCGTCCCGCCAGCCGACCTTGTCCAGGAACCTCCGGTAGCCGCCCTCGTAGACGACGACGTCGTCGTAGTCGAAGACGACCAGCCGGTCGGCCAGGACGTGGAGGAACATCTCGTTATGGGTGACCATGACGACCGCGCCGTCGAAGGCGTCGATGGCCTCGAGCAGGGCGTCGTTCGACTCGATGTCGAGGTGGTTGGTCGGCTCGTCGAGCAGGAGCAGGTTGAGGGGCGTCGCGATGAGCTTGCCCAGCAGGACGCGGCTCTTCTCCCCGCCCGACAGGACCTTGATGCGTTTGAGAGCATCGTCGTCCTCGAACATCATGCCGCCGGCGATGAAGCGGGCCCGCTTGGGATCGCCCTCGGGGTCGGCCGAGACGATCTCCTCGAGGACGGTGTTGGACTCGGACAGGGTCGCGATGTGGGTCTGCTCGAAGTAGCCGGCCGCGACCGACTGCGGCGAGTCGACCGTCCCGGACAGGGGCTCGAGGTCCCCGGCGAGGAGCCGGAGCAGCGTCGTCTTGCCCCGGCCGTTGCGGCCGATGACGAAGACCCTGTCCCTGGCCCCGATGCTGATCGAGAACCGGCGGATGAGCGGCCGGTCGGGGGTGTAGCCGAACGAGAGGTCCCTGACGTCGAGGGAATACTTGTGGTAGGAGGGCTTTTCGGCGAAGGCGAACTCGAGCGTCTTGATGGCCTCGAGCTTTTGCCGTTTCTCCATCTTCTCGAGCGACTTGACCCGGGACTGGACGAGGCCGCCGAGCCGGGCCTTGGCCCGGAAGCGGGTGATGAAGAGGTCCATCTCCTTCATCTTGCGCTCGTCGTTGACCCGGGTCTTTTCGTAGATCTCCTCTTCCGCGGCGATCTGCTCGTAATACTTCCCCGTGTCGCCCTCGACCTTCCGGACCTTGCGCCGGTGGATGCCGAGGACGTGCGTGACGACGTTGTCCATGAAGCTGCGGTCGTGGGTGATGAGCAGGAGCTCGCCCGTCCAGGCCGCGAGGAACCGTTCCAGCCAGCGGATGGAGGTGATGTCGAGGTAGTTGGAGGGCTCGTCGAGGAGGAGCATCTGGAAGTCGCCGACCAGGACCTTGGTCAGGTTGAGCCGGACCTGGTAGCCGCCCGAAAGCTCCGCCGGGCGCTTCTCGAGGTCGGCCGCGTCGAAGCCGAGCCCGGCCAGGACCTTCTCGACCCGCCAGATCTCGTTGTGCGCGTCCGGAGGCAGGGCCCGGGCCGCCTCGGCCAGGACCGTCGCCTCGGTGAAGCGCATCCTCTGCTCGACGTAGCCGATGCGGTACTTCCGCGGCTTGGTGATCGTCCCCTCGTCGGGCTCATCCTCGCCGGTGATCATCCGGAAGAGGGTGGTCTTGCCGTGGCCGTTGCGGCCGACGACGCCGACCCGCTCCTTGCGGTTGACCTTGAAGCTGACGGAGTCGAAGAGGCCCTGTTTTCCGTAGCTCTTCGAGAGATTGTCGACGACGATCATGGAGTTGTCCCTGTCCTCGCAGGACCGGATATTATAGGTTCTTCTCCCGATTCCGGGAAGTCCCTCTCTAAGGCTTTAGCTCGGGGATGTCCTCTGGCTCCCCGGCCCCCCGGGGAACCAGTTCGCACGGTTCCCCCCCGCTGCGCGGGTCCCCTCCTCCAGCAACGGGGATCTGCGAGGACAATCCCCTCGCCGCCTCGAGAGGGAATCCCGGAAATGGGAGAAGTACCATATTATAGCAGACCGGGCCGGGTTATTTCTTGGCCGCCTCGCCCGCCACGGTCTTGGTCTTATGCGCGCCCTTGGTCACGTGGACGCGGTACCCGTCCTCGCCGGGAAGCCAGATCTCGGAGAGGACGTAGACCGTGATGTATTCCGTGTAGGACGGCGCGAAGTCCCCGACCTCGTCGAAGACGAGCTGGGGGCCGGCCGGGGGCGGCGTCGGCACGGCGATCCGCTCGATCACTGCGACCGGCGTCTCTTTGCCCGTCGCCTCCTGCCGGAGGACGAGCCCGCCTTCGGCCGTCTTGGTCACCGTGTACTCCCCCGCGGCCAGGTTCTTGCCGGCCGCCTTGATCGGGAACGCGACCTTGAATGACGCCTGGGCTTCTGCCGCTGCGACGCCCGCGACGAGGAGGAGGGCCAGGGCCGCCGCCGTCGCCGTAGCTTTTCGTTTCATCTCATGCCTCCCTGTCTCATTCAGACGGTGACGTCGGCCGGATAGGCCGGGACCGGGTCGGGCGCGTCGGGCACGCCCTCCTTGACCGCCTCTTCCATGGCCTCGACGAACGTGTCGATCTCTTCGAGGGTCGTGTAGACGTTGGGCGAGATGCGCAGGGCCTGGTAATCGAAGACCGAGTTCGGCGGCGCTCCGCCGACGAGGGGGACGCAGATGATCCGGTAGTTGTTCCGCAGGAAGGTGGCCAGCGGCCGGACGTCGATGCCTTCGATATAGACGGCCATGACGCCCCAGGCCTGGGGCGGCTCGCTCGTCTCCGTCAGGACCTTGATCCGGGGGTGCACCTTCAGGGCGTTGACCCAGCGCATGTTGAGGTAGCGCAGCCGGGCCGCCTTCCTCTCGGCCCCGATAGCCTGGTGGAAAGCCAGCGATTCGCCGAGGGCCGCCCGGATCGCCCAGGGGTGGGTCCCGATCGACTCGAACTTGCGGATGTCGTTGTCCTGCTGTTCGGGCGCGGCCTGGAGAGGCCAAAACCGCGGGATCATCTCCTTGCGCATGTAGAGGCAGCCGTTGCCGAGCGGGGCCAGCAGCCACTTGTGCAGGCTGACCCCGTAGGCGTCGCACTCGAGGTCCCGGAGCTTGAACGGGAACTGTCCCAGGGCGTGGGCGCCGTCGACAATGGAGACGATGCCCTTCGAGCGGGCCAGCCGCGAGAGCCTTTTCACCGGGAAGAGCTGGGCGGTGAGGTTCGTGATGTGGGTGAAGTGGAGGACCTTCGTCTTCGGCGTGATGGCCTTCTCGAACATGGCATAGAGGAAGTCCTGGGTCGCGGGGACGGGGAACTGCAGGCGCGTCACCTTGATCCCCTCGCGCCTCATCCGCTGGTCCCAGGTGGTCAGCATGCGGGGGTAATCCTGGTCGGTCGTGATGATCTCGTCGCCGGGCTCGAGGTCGATGCCGTTGATGGCGATCTGCATGGCTTCGCTGGCGCCGCGCGTCAGGGCCATCTCCTCGCGGTCGCAGCCGAACTCGTTGGCCATCCGCCGCCGTAGGGTCTCGCTGTTCCCGGCGACCATGCCCTGGTAGTGGACGGGCAGCATATTGATCATCTCCATGTACCGGAAGGTGGAGTCCAGGGCCACCCGGGGCATGGGGGCGGTGAAGCCGTTGTTGAGGTTGATGAGCGAGCGGTCGAGCTTGAAGGCCAGCTGGATCTCGCGCCAGTAGAACTCGTCCTGGGCGACGTCCTCGGGCGTCCGCCCCGCCATCGACTGAGAGGCCTCGTCGATGCGCGCCAGCCCTTTCGGGTCGAAGGCCACGGCGGCCGCGCCGAACGCGCCGGCGGTGCGCAGGAACGATCTCCGGCTCCACTTGACGGACTTCATGTCGGTCCTCCTCGGATCAGGGTCCGTGTTTTCCGACGCGGACACCGCGGGGGATTGTAATTCAGGCTTTGAGGAGCCGTCAAGGATTCGATATAATCAGGCCGTGATGGAACGTAGGGGAATGACACTCGGCCGAAAGTTCGTCCTCGGGACGGTCCTGGCCTTCTCCCTGGCCGCCTGCGCCGCGGGACCGGCCCGGCCGAGGACGCGGCCCACGCCGG
>JBGSUG010000199.1:0-5928 GCA_041736225.1 Candidatus Aminicenantales bacterium
GACGACATCGCAGCTTCGGCTCGCGGGCGGCGCGGGTCTCATCGAGGCGGCGGCGCGGGGCGAGGCGCGGGGCGTCCTTGAAGCGGCTCTTGTCGTTGCCGGTCTTCGCATCACGAGCGAGGTCGCGCAGCGTGGCGACGAAGAGATCGAGGGACTGCTTCGATTCACTCTCGGTCGGCTCGATCAGCATGGCGCCGTGGACGACGAGCGGGAAGTACATCGTCATCGGATGGTAGCCCTCGTCGATCATCGCCTTGGCGAAGTCGAGCGTCGTGACGCCGGTGTCCTTCAGCCAGGCATCGTCGAAGAGCACCTCGTGCATGCAGGGCTGGTCGCCGAACGGCTGGCTCATGACGTCACGCAGGCCGGCGCGGATGTAGTTCGCCGAAAGAACGGCGTCCTCCGACGCCTGCCGCATGCCGTCCGAGCCGTGGCTCAGCATGTAGGTGAGGGCGCGCACGAACATGCCCATCTGGCCGTGGAAGGCCGTGAGGCGTCCGAGCGGGGCCTTGCCTTCGCCAGCGGTGGCGGCATGTTCGACGAGACGGTAGCCGCCGCCACCCTTGGTGACGAACGGAACCGGCGCGAAGGGCGCCAGCGCCTCGGACAGCACGACCGGGCCGGAGCCCGGACCGCCGCCGCCGTGCGGGGTGGAGAAGGTCTTGTGCAGGTTGATGTGGAGGACGTCGACGCCCATGTCGCCGGGCCGGACGACGCCGGCCAGGGCGTTCATGTTGGCCCCGTCCATGTAGACGAAGCCGCCTTTGGCGTGGACGAGCGCGGCGATCTTCTGGATATCGGGCTCGAAGACCCCGAGCGTGTTGGGATTGGTCACCATGAGGGCGGCGACCTCGTCCGTCATCTCCCGCTCGAGGCCGGCCAGGTCGATCGTCCCGTTCTCGTTGGACTTGATCTCCTTGACCGTGTAGCCGCAGATGTGGGCCGACGACGGATTCGTGCCGTGGGCCGAATCCGGGATGAGGACGTACTTGCGGGCGTCGCCCCGGGCCTCGAGGGCGGCCCGGATGAGCATCATGCCGGCGAGCTCGCCGTGGGCGCCGGCCGCCGGCTGGAGCGTGAAGGCGTCCATACCGGCTATCTCGCAGAGCATGCTCTCGAGCCGCTTCAGGACCTCCAGGTCCCCTTGGACCAGGTCCTCGGAGGCGAGCGGATGCGAGGCGGCGAAAGCGGGGAGCGCCGCAAGCCGCTCGTTGATCTTGGGATTGTATTTCATCGTGCAGGAACCGAGCGGATAGATGCCCACGTCGACGCAGTAGTTCTTCTGGGACAGCCGGGTGAAATGCCGGGTGACCTCGGTCTCCGAGATCTCGGGGAAACCTTCGATCTCTTTGCGGAGACGGACCCCGGGGAGCGGGTCCTTCTTTTCGGGGACGTCCAGCGCGGGCAGCTCGGCCGCCCGCTTGCCGGGCGCGCCGATCTCGAAAACCAGGGGTTCGCGGATCACTTTGATCATGACAGGACCTCCTCCAGGGCCTGGGCCAGCCTGTCGATCTGGTCCTTCGTCCTCATTTCGGTGACGCAGACGAGGGCGGCGTTCTCGAGTTCGGGATAAGCGGGCCCGAGGCCGTAGCCTCCGATGAGCCCCTTGGCCTTCAGGGCCGCGTCGACGACCGGCCAGGGCTTCGGCAGCGCGACGGCGAACTCGTTGAATACGGGCCCCGTGAAGACCTTTTTCACGCCCCGGACGGCGGTCAGCCGGTCGGCCGCGTAGGCGGCCTTCTGGACGTTCTGCCAGGCCATCTCCCGCAGTCCCTGCTTGCCCAGGGTTTCCATGAAGATCGTCGCCCGCAGGGCGCACAGGGCCTGGTTGGTGCAGATGTTCGACGTCGCCCGCTCGCGGCGGATGTGCTGTTCCCGGGTGGCCAGGGTCAGGACGAAGCCCCGCTGCCCGTCCTTGTCGGCGGTCTGTCCCGCGACGCGGCCGGGCATCTGGCGGAGGAATTCCTTCCGGCAGGCCATGAAACCGAGGTAGGGCCCGCCGAAGCTCAGCGGAATGCCGAGCGACTGGGCCTCGCCGGTGACGATATCGGCGCCGAGCGCGCCGGGCGCCTCGAGCAGGCCCAGCGAGACAGCCTCGGCGACAATGTCGACCGACATGGCCTTGACGGCGTGCGCGGCGTCGGAGAGGGCCTTGACGTCCTCGACGACGCCGAAAAAGTTCGGCGCCTGGTAGACGACGGCGGCCGTCTTATCGTCGAGCACCTTGGCCAGGGCCGCGCCGTCGATCCGGCCGTCGGGGCCGAAGGGGACTTCCACGGCCTCGACGCCGAGGTTCTTGATATAGGTCCGGACGACCTCGCGGAACTGCGGGTGCAGGCTCCGCGCCAGGACGACCTTGTTCCGGCCGGTGACCCGTTGGGCCATGAGAACGGCTTCGGCGACGGCCGTGCCGCCCTCGTAGAGGGAGGCGTTGGCGATATCCAGTCCGGTGAGCTGGCAGATGAGGGTTTGGAACTCGAAGATGACCTGGAGCGACCCCTGGCTGACCTCGGGCTGATAGGGCGTATAGGGGCTGACGAACTCGCCCCTCGAGCTCAGGTAGTCGACGACCGTCGGGATGAAGTGCTCGTAGGCTCCGCCGCCGAGGAAGGACAGGAGCCCGCTCCCGGCGTTCTTCCGGCCGATGGCCTCGATCGTCCGAACGAGCTCGATCTCCGATTGGGCCGCGGGCAGGTCGAGCGGCCTCTTGAGGCGGACCTCTTCGGGGATGCAGCAGAACAGGTCGTCGACGGAGGCGACGCCCATCCGGGCCAGCATCTCCTTCTTGTCTTGATCGCTGAGAGAGAGATAGCTCATGGAAAACCCCTTTTCGGGACGGACGCGGCCTCAGTGCTCGAGCCCCTCCAGGAACTTCTCGTAGTCGCCGACGGCGAGCAGGGCCTCGAGGTCCTTCTTGTCCTTGATCCTGATGCGGACGATCCAGCCCTGGCCGTGGGGGTCCTTGTTGAGGAGATCGGCCGTCTGGGCCAGCGCATCGTTGACGGCGACGACGGTCCCCGGAACGGGCGTGTAGACGTCGGAGACGGACTTGACCGACTCGACGACGCCGATCGACTGGCGCGGGCCGAGCTCCTTCCCGACCGCTGGCAGCTCGACGAAGATGATGTCGCCGAGCTGGTGCTGGGCGAAGTCGGTGATGCCGACGAGGGCTTCGTCGCCCTCGACCTTGATCCACTCGTGTTCCTTGGTGTAGCGGAAGTCGTTCGGATACATATTGCCTCCTTGGTGCTCTGATGCGTTAAGTTATTTCTTGGCCCTTTTGTAGAAGGGCGTGGGAATGACGCGGGCTTTGGTTCTCTTGCCCCGGATCTCGATCTCGAACTCCGTGCCGACGGCCGTCCCCGCGATGGGCAGGTAGACGAGGCCGATGGCTTTTTTGAGGAGCGGCGAGAAGGTGCCTGAAGCGACGTCGCCGACCCGCTGGCCCCCGTAGAAGACCGGGTAGTGGGGCCGGGCGATGCCCGGCTCGGCCATTTCGAACCCGACGAGCTTGCGGGTCAGACCCTCGAGGAGCTGCTTCTCGATGACGGGCTTGCCCAGGAAATCGCCCTTTTCCAGCTTGACGATCCACTTCAGGTCGGCTTCGAGGACGGTCGTCTTGTCCGAGATGTCGTTGCCGTAGAGTGAGAGCTTCGATTCGAGGCGCAGCGTGTCGCGGGCGCCCAGGCCGATGGGCTGGAGCCCCAGGGGTTTGCCCGTCTCGATGAGGGTCGACCAGATGATGCCGGGATCCGGGTCCATCGTGTAGATCTCGAAGCCGTCCTCGCCCGTGTAGCCCGTCCGGGAGACCAGGCAGGCCTTGCCGCAGACCCGGCCCTTGGCCCAGTGGAAGGACTTCATTCCGGCCAGGTCGATGTCGGTCAGGGGCTGGAGGATCGTCTCCGCCAGCGGGCCCTGGAGGGCGAGCTGGGAGTAGACGTCGCTCTGGTGCTCGACCTTGACGTCGAAGCCCTGGGTGTGGCCGGCGATCCAGGCAAAGTCCTTGTCGTCGTTGGCCGCGTTGACGACCAGGAAATATTCCTCCGGCCCCATGCAGTAGACGAGCATGTCGTCGACAAAGGTGGATTCCGGGGTCATCAGGGCCGTGTACTGGACCTGGCCGGGGGCGAGCTTGCCGGCGTCGTTCGGGGACAGCCACTGGACGAAAGCCAGGGCGTCCTTGCCCGTGACCAGGACCTCACCCATGTGGCTGACGTCGAAGAGCCCGGCCTTGGTCCGGACGGCCATGTGCTCGGGGATGATGCCCGCGTATTCGACGGGCAGCTCCCAGCCGCAGAACTCGATCATCTTGCCGCCGAGCTTCTTGTGGAGCTCGTTGAATCGCGTTTTCTTCATGGGGCCTTCCTTTCTCGGAAAGAAGCCCAAAATTATCACATCTCGTCGACTCGTTCAAGTCGTCGCTCCGCATGATCGTCAGGACGGCTGACCATCGCATGCTTCTTGTTCCCGAGCCTGTTTTTGCTATAATAGGGCGCCTAAAATGATCGCCTACAAAGCCCGGCTGAAAGCGTCGATCCACGAGAAGCTGAAGGCCGTCTATCCGGTCGAGCTCGCCGACCTCGACATGACCCCGACGCCCGACCCCAAGATGGGCGACCTGGCCCTGACCTTCCCCTTCCAGCTCGCCAAAAAGCTCAGAAAAGCGCCCCGGGCCATCGCAGCCGAGGCCGCTCCCCTTTTGGCCTCGGTCGAAGGCGTCGTCAAAGCCGAGGTCGCCGGCGGCGGTTTTCTCAACCTCTGGCTCGACAAGACGACCGTATTCGCCGAAGCGCTGCGGCTTGCGGGCCGGACCTCACTCGCCCCCGAAGAGCGGAAGATCGTCATCGAGCACACCAATATCAATCCCAACAAGGCCGCCCACATCGGCCACCTGCGCAACGCCTGCCTCGGCGACACCCTGGCCCGCTGCCTCAGATATAAGGGAGAGACGGTCGAGGTCCAGAATTACATCGACGACACCGGCGTCCAGGTCGTCGACGTCGTCTTCGGGCTCATGGAGCTCGAAAAGAAGACGATCGCCGATCTCGAGGCCCTGCCCGTCAAGTTCGACTACTACTGCTGGGACCTTTACGCCCGCGTCTCCGCCTACCTCGCCGATCACCCCGAAGCCCAGACCCGCAAGGCCGAGATCTACACGAGGATCGAGCACGGCGGGGACCCCGAGTACGCCCTGTCCCGGTACGTCTCCCGGCGCATCGTCCGGGCCCATTTGGCCACGATGAAGCGCCTCGGCATCGGCTACGACGTCCTGCCCTGCGAAAGCACCATCCTGCACCTTAAGTTCTGGGAGAAGGCTTTCGCGCTCCTCAAGGAGCGCCGCTCCATCTATGTCGCGACCGAGGGCGAGAACACAGACTGCTGGGTCATGCGACTGGAGGAGGACGAGGAGCGGGAGAAGGTCATCGTCCGCTCCGACGGCACCGTGACCTACGTCGGCAAGGACATCGCCTACCAGCTCTGGAAGTTCGGCCTGCTCGGGCGAGACTTCTATTACGAGCCTTTCGCCGAGGAGGACGGCCGGACCCTGTGGATCTCGACCCCGGACCCCTCGTCGGGAACCCCCGGATTCGGCGGAGCGACCAAGGTCTACAACGTCATCGACACCCGGCAATCCTACCTGCAAAAGGTCGTCGTCCAGGGCCTGCGCTCCCTGAAATTCGACGAGCAGGCGGCCAAGTCCGTTCATTTCTCCTACGAAATGGTCGCCCTGTCGCCGAAGAGCCTGGCCGAGCTCGGCTACGCCGCCAACGACGAGGAGAAGGACCGCGCCTTCCTCGAGGTTTCGGGCCGGAAGGGTCTCGGCGTCAAGGCCGACGACCTCCTCGACCGGCTGGAGGCCAAAGCCCGGGCCGAGATCGGGAAGCGGAGCCCCGACCAGCCCGAGGCGGCGACGCGGAAGACCGCCCG
>JBGSUG010000123.1:0-3521 GCA_041736225.1 Candidatus Aminicenantales bacterium
TCGCCCCACCCGCGGGCGAAGGGACCGGACTTCTCGAGGACAGCGACCGCTCCGGCCGGGACGCGGGATAAGGACCGGGCCTCCCTGAGGGCCGGGAGCTCGCCCGTCGTCAGGTAGAGATAGCGGCGGACCTCGGCGGCGGCGGCCCGCTCGTGCCAGGTGGCGTCCCGCGCGATGAAAACGCCGGGGACGGCGCTCTTCCCCGCGCAGGCGGCCGTGAGAGCCAGGGCCATGACCAGGAGGACGAGCGGGGTCCGGCTTTCTTTCCTATGGTCCATAAGCGCTGCCTCGATCCTTTGGCCCTCATTCTAGTACAGGAGTCGGCCCCATTTCAACGCGGACGCGCGTCCGGGTTGACGGCACGGGAAGTCCCGCGATATCATCCCGGCCATGTTGACCACCCGAGAACGATTCAACAGGGTCTTCCGCTGGGAGAAGCCGGACCGCGTCCCGGACATGGAGTTCGGCTACTGGGACAAGACGATCGCCGTTTGGCACGAGCAGGGACTCCCGCGCGACTGCCGGACCAACCGGGACGTCGAGCGCCACCTCGGCCTCGAGGGGTTGGAGATCATCCCCGAAGCCCCCGTCCACAGGGGGCTCTTCCCGGCCTTCGAGGAGGAGACCCTCGAGGTCCGGGACGGCCGCCGCCTGGTCCGGACCAAGGAGGGCGCCCTGACGGAGATGCTCGACTACGACTCCTCGATGCCCCGTTTCCTGAAGTTCGCCGTCGAGACGCGGGCGGACTGGGAGAAACTGAGGGACGAGCGGCTCGATCCGAACGCGCCGGGACGGGTCGGCGACGTGAGAGCGGCCATAGACGCTGCCCACGCCGCCGGGATGCCCATCCTCTTCCACTGCGGCTCCCTCTACGGCTGGCTCCGGGACTGGATGGGCCTCGAGAACCTGTCCATCGCCCTGATGACCGACCGGGCCTTCGTCGAGGAGATGATGGAGCACATCACCCGGATGGACCTCGAGCTCATCGAGGAGCACATCCCGGGCGGCGGCGCGATCGACGTCGCCTGGTGGTGGGAGGACATGTGCTACAACCACGGCCCGCTCATGTCGCCCAAGCTCTTCGAGGAGCTCATGGTGCCCCGCTACAAGCGCATCACCGGCGCCCTCAAGGCCAAGGGCATCTTGGTCAATATCCTCGACTGCGACGGACGTATCTACGAGCTCGTGCCGGGCTGGCTCAGGGGCGGGATCAACTGCATGTTCCCCATCGAGGCTCACCACACCGACCCCCGGAAGCTGAGGGAAGACTACGGGAACGACGTCCTGCTGCTCGGAGGGGTCGACAAGATGGCCCTGATCGCCGGGAAGGACGCCATCGACCGCGAGCTCGAGAAGCTCCACCCGCTGGTCGAGCGCGGCGGCTTCCTGCCCTGCGTCGACCACCGCGTCCCGCCGGACGTCACCTACGAAAATTATCTCTACTATCTCGAAAAAAAGAAAGCGATCCTCTAGGCCTGGCTTATTCACGAATCGAGGCGGCCCCAGATGCGAGGCCCGAGGGGTGAAGCTGTACTCTTTGGTACTGCGAACTCCGAGAACGAAGCAGATGGGGCCGGATCGGTTCGCCCGGAGGGTAAAAACGCCCTAAAGGAGAAAGAGAAAAAAAGGGCGTTTTAATGAATAAGTCAGGCTAGGCTTTGGCCACCCGCTCCAGCCTCTTCATGATGGAGAAGATGAAGGCGGAGGACAGGATGCAGGCGCCGGCCAGGATGGCCCACACCGCCCAGAGCGGCAGGCGCTCCCAGAAGAAGGCGGTCACTCCGACGAGGGAGTTGCCGACGGCCGTGGCCGCGAACCAGCCGCCCTGCATCAGGCCCTTGTACTTGGGCGGAGCGACCTTGGAGACGAAGGAGATGCCGATCGGACTGAGGAAAAGCTCGGCGATCGTCAGCATGAAATAGGTCGAGATGAGCCAGTAGACGGAGACCTGGGAGCTGAGAGGGGCGACCTGGCCGCCGAGGGCCTTCGGGCTCAGCAGATTGATCGAAGCCACGACCAGGATGCCGTAGGCCGCGGCCGTCATGAGCATGCCGAAGCCGATCTTGCGCGGCGCGGACGGCTCTTTGCCTTTCTTGTTGAGCCAGCTGAAGAGGCCGACCGCGAGGGGCGTCAGGACGACGATGAAGAACGGGTTGAAGTGCTGGAACATCTGGGGTTGGAACGCGTTGACCTCGTTGTAGCCGCTGTAGCGGAGATAGGCCAGGACGCCGAAGACGAAGAACGAGACGCCGCCCAGGATGCGGGCCAGCTTGCCCGAGGCCTTCCTCGCGAGGAAGACGAACCCGAGGACGGACAGGAAGACGGGCAGGAGCCCGGTCATGTCGAACCAGAGGTTGGTCGCCTTGCCGACGCTCGGGACGGTGTAGTCGCGGGCGAAGTAGGTCAGGGTCACGGCGCTCTGGTGGAAGGCCATCCAGAAGAAGATGACGACGAAGAAGACGAGGCCGAGGCAGATCAGGCGCTCGCGCGTCTGCTCGCGGGAGAGCTCGACGACCTGCGACTTGAGCTCCGCGGACTTGGCCTTCTGGCGCTCGGTCAGGGCGGCCGTCTTGTAGTGCTTGCGGAAGGCCCAGAAGACGATCATCGACACGATGAGGCTGAGGCAGGCGACGCCGAAGCCGAGGTGGTAGGACTTGCTCAGCGTGTTGATGTAGCGCGCGGCGAACGCGCCCAGGGTGTCCAGGGTCACCGAAGCATCCTGCCCTTGGGCGAGGGCCAGGAAGGACGAGGCGTCGGCCAGCTTGCCCTTGAGGAAATCGTTGGCCAGGGCCGGGATGCGGGCATCGTAGAAGAGGCCGGACTTGCCCATGATCCAATTGCACATGGCCATGGACGCCGACGGGGCGAACATGGCCCCGATGTTGATGCCCATGTAGAAGATGCTGAAGGCCCGGTCGCGCATGGGCGCGTATTTGGGATCGTCGTAGAGGTTGCCGACGAGGGCCTGGAGGTTGCCCTTGAACAGGCCCGTGCCCAGGGCGATGACGGTCAGGGCGACGACGACGAGCGGGAACCCAGTGTTCATCACCGTCGGCAGGGCGAGCAGGACGTAGCCGATGAACATGACGACGAGGCCCAGGCTGATCGTCCGGCCGTAGCCGAGGAAGCGGTCGGCCAGGAAGCCGCCGAGCAGGGGGAAGATGTAGACGCCGACCAGGAAGGTCGCGTAGATAGAGCCTGCCGCCGCGGCTGACAGGCTGTACTTCGCCTGCATGAACAGGACGAAGATGCTGACCATGGTGTAGAAGCCGAAGCGTTCGCCCATGTTGGCGAAGAAAGCCACGAAGAGGCCCTTGGGGTGTCCTTTAAACATGCGTCACCTTCCTTGGAATGTTGATGGCTTATCTACTTGCGGCGGCCGCCGCCGAGGATGGAGCCGAGGACGCCGCGAAGGATCTGGCGGCCCAGGTTGCTGCCGACCGACCGGGCGGCGCTCTTGGCCATGGCCTCGATCAGGGTGTCCCTGGAGCGGCCGGCCGGGCGCTTGGGCGCCTGGGGCT
>JBGSUG010000238.1:0-1552 GCA_041736225.1 Candidatus Aminicenantales bacterium
CTGGGTCGACGTCGCCGTGGCCACCGGCCTGGGCGCCACGCGCAACGCGCTCGTCGTCATGAACGCGGACGCCGTCGTCGCCGTCGACGGCGAGTACGGAACGCTTTCGGAGATCGCCTACGGCAAGATCCACGGCAAGAAGGTCGTCGGCCTCGGGACCTGGGACGTCAAGGGCGTCGCCGCCGCGGCGACGCCGGAAGAGGCGGTCCGTCTGGCCCTGGAGGGGCTCGCCGCCTGACATGAAGAACTACAGGCTCGTCATCGGCTACGACGGCACGGACTTCCGCGGCTGGCAGCGCCAGCCCGACGGCCGGACCGTCCAGGGAGTCCTCGAGGAGGCGGTCTTCAATGTCACCCGGAAGAGGACCGTCGTCCACGGTGCCGGGCGGACCGACGCCGGCGTCCACGCCCTCGGGCAGGTGGCCAGCATCCGCGGCGTATTCAAGCTCACCGACGAGGTCCTCTTCCGCGCCCTCAATGCCGTCCTGCCCGCCGACGTTCGCGTCTTCTCCCTCGGGGAGGCGCCGCCGGGGTTCCACGCCCGGAGATCCGCCCGCTCGAAGCTTTACCGCTACCGCATCGTCCACGCCCCGCAGGCGAGCCCCCTCGACCGCCGCTACGTCCTCCACTGGCCCTATCCCCTCAAGCTCGGCGCCATGCGCGAGGCGGCCCGGCTGTTCGTCCGGACGGCCGATTTCACCGCGTTCTCCTCGAACCGCGACCGCTCGCCGGTGAGGACGGTCACACGCTCGGAACTGCGGCGGTCGGGCGACGAGATCGTCTACACCGTCGAGGCCCAGGGGTTCCTGCGGTACATGGTGAGAACGATCGTGGGGACTCTCCTCGAGGTCGGCCGCGGCCGCATCCGCCCGGCCGATATCGAGGAGATCTTCGGGAACAGGGACCGCTCGCTCGCCGGGCCGACGGCCCCGGCCCGCGGCCTGACCCTGGTCCGCGTCGACTACTGATCGAGGACGAGGCCCATGACGTGGGCATCTTCGTCCGGCTTCGTATAATAGTTCCTCCGCGTTCCCAGGATCTCGAAACCGAGCTTCTTGTAGAGCGTGACCGCCGCCGTGTTGGATTGGCGGACCTCGAGGGTGACGAAGCCCGCCCCCGCCACCCGGACCTTGGCGATCGCGTAGCGCATCATGGCCTCGCCGAGGCCGAGGCCGCGGTGATCGGGGTGGACGGCGACATTGTTAATCTGGACGTCGTCGCGGATCTGCCAGTAGACGATGTAGGCGACGACCTCCTCCGCAGGCCGGCGGACGACGACCATGGGCGACGAGATCGAGGTGTTCTGGATCTCGCCGCGGAAAGTGTTGTCGCTCCAGGGATTCGAGAAGGACAGGGCCTCGATCGCCCGGACGGCCGGGAGGTCCCCTTCCCTCATCCGCCGAACGAAGTAGCGGTCCTCACCCTCGATCAGGATGGTCATTTTTCCTCGGCCTGGGACCGCCGGTAGTAGATCGGCTCGAGGGCCGCCGCATCGACACCCCCGCCGCCGCGGACGATCGCGGCGCCGATGCGGGCGACCTCGGCCGCGATG
>JBGSUG010000280.1:0-9425 GCA_041736225.1 Candidatus Aminicenantales bacterium
CCCGTCGTCGTCTCGGGGTTGCCGATGAAGATGCCGATCTTCTCCCGGATCTGGTTGATGAAGATGAAGCAGGTCTTCGACCGGGCGACGATGGCCGTCAGCTTGCGCAGGGCCTGGGACATCAGCCGGGCCTGGAGGCCCATGTGCGCGTCGCCCATTTCGCCTTCGAGCTCGGCCTTGGGGACGAGGGCGGCCACGGAGTCGACGACGATGACGTCGACCGCGCCGCTGCGGACGAGGACCTCGGCGATCTCGAGGGCCTGTTCCCCGAAATCGGGCTGGGAGATGAGCAGGTTGTCGATGTCGATGCCGATCTTGGCGGCGTAGGACGGCGAGAGGGCGTGCTCGGCGTCGATGAAGGCCGCCTGGCCGCCGCGCTTCTGGGCCTCGGCGATGACGTGGAGGGCCAGGGTCGTCTTGCCCGTGGCCTCCGGCCCGTAGATCTCGACGACGCGGCCGCGGGGGAAGCCGCCGATGCCCAGGGCCAAGTCGAAGGCGATCGAGCCGGTGGGGATGGCCTCGATGGGCACCACGGCCCCCTTCTGGCCGAGCTTCATGATCGTCCCCTTGCCGAACTGCTTCTCGATCTGGGAGAGCGCGGCGTCGATGGCCTTGTGGCGGGACGACGATCTCTCTTCGCTCTCGGCGGCCTTGGCCGCTTCCGTTTCGCGGGCGGTGTCTTTCTTGACCATGTCGGTTCGCTCCTTGTCGACGTTCGTTCTTCCCATCCGGCCCTCCCTTTTCCCATGAGTTTACCCGGATTCGTCCGGGCTTTCAACGATTATCGGGGGAACCCGTTGAACATGAGGTCGTAGTCGTCGATCAGGCCCTGATCGGCGAAGCTGAAATAGCGATTGCTGCCGACCACGATGTGGTCGAGGACCTTGATCTGGACGACCCGGGCGGCGAAAACGAGGTCCCGGGTGACCTCCCGGTCGCAGAGGGACGGCTCGGGGTCGCCCGAGGGGTGGTTGTGGGCGAATATCAGGGCCGAGGCCTCGTACCGCAGGGCGTCCCGGATGACCTCCCGCGGGTAGACCGCGCTCGAGTCGACCGTCCCCTCGAACAGGGTCTTCTCCTCGATGACCTGGTTCTTCGGGTCGAGGAAGATGACCTTGAACCGCTCCTTCTTCAGGTCGCGGAGGGCGTGGCAGAGGTAGTCGTAGACCTCCTGGGAGGAGTGGCAGACCGGCCGGCTCATCATCCGGTCCTTGAGGAAGCGGCGGGAGACCTCGTGGACGAGCTTCAGGCCGAAGACGTTCCGGGAGCCGATGCCGGGGATGCGCTGGAGGTCCTCCGGCCTGGCCTCGAGGACCCCGCCGAAGGTCTTGAACTCCTTCAGGGCCTCCCGGGCCGGGGCTTTGCAGTCCCGCCGGGGCGTGCCCAGGGTCAGGAGCAGCTCGACGATCTCGTAATCCAGGAAGGCCGCCAGGCCCCCGTTGAGGAACTTCTGGCGCAGGCGGTCCCTGTGCCCCTCCCCGTCGGGATGTCCCCTGTCCGGTCCGCTGCCGCTCTCGCTCATGGCGTCCGCTATAAGAGACGCGCCGCGGGCCGGATTTATCGCACGGCCGGCCGGAAATTCAGTCTTTATAGAGGAGGTCGATCAGCGGTTTGAAGACCTTTTCGACGATGTGGCGCTTGACCTTGAGCGACGGGGTCAGCTCCGTGTCGGCGTCGAACTCGCGGTCGAGCAG
This sequence comes from Candidatus Aminicenantales bacterium, assembly GCA_041736225.1. Lineage (GTDB taxonomy): Bacteria > Acidobacteriota > Aminicenantia > Aminicenantales > Saccharicenantaceae > RBG-16-66-30. The sequence continues at coordinate 1,695 of JBGSUG010000280.1, forward strand.
GACGACCTTCTTGATCCGCTCGTAGGAGGCCAGGTGAGGGGTCGACCGGTCGATCTCGGCCAGCATGAAGCTCACGATCTCCTCCTTCCCGACGAGCTCCTTGCGGCTGCCGAAGGCGATGCCGTTCTTACGGGCGTAGGCTTCAAGCCTGTCGAAGTCCGGCAGGACGAGGGCCGAGATGAACTTCCGGCCGCTGCCGACGACGACGGCCGTCTGGATGTAGGGGTTGGCCTTGAGCAGGTTCTCGATCGGCTGGGGCGCGACGTTCTTGCCTCCGGCCGTGATCAGAATGTCCTTCTTCCGGTCGGTGACGACGAGGAAGCCCTCCCCGTCGATGTGGCCGATATCGCCCGTCTTGAACCAGCCGTTCTCGAAGGCCTCGCGCGTCTCCTGTTCCTTTTTGTAGTAGCCCTTCATGACGTTCGGGCCCTTGGCCAGGATCTCCCCGTCCGGGGCGATCTTGATCTCGACGCCGGGGACGGGGGGGCCGACCGCGCCGAACTTCATCTTCTCGAAGGTGTTGCAGGCCAGGACCGGCGACGTCTCGGTCAGGCCGTAGCCCTCGAGGATGGTGATGCCGATGGCGTAAAAGAACTCGGCCACATCGGCCGAGAGCGGCGCTCCGCCGGAGACGAAGAAGTGGACCCGGCCGCCCGTCTTCTCGATGATCTTGCCGTAGACGAGCTTGGCCGCGATCTTCCGCTGCAGGCTCAGCCCCCAGGGGATGGGTTGGTGGCGGATCTTCTTCGCCCCGTATTTCTTGCCGACGCCGATGGCCCAGAAGAAGATCTTCCGCTTGGCCGGCGACGCGGCCAGAATGTTGTCCATGACCTTGGCGTAGATCTTGTCGAACAGCCGGGGCACGCTGATCATGATCGTCGGCCGGACCTCGAGCAGGTTCTCGGCCACGGTCTCGAGGCTCTCGGCGTGGTAGATCGAGGCGCCCTTGTAGATCCAGGAGAAGGTCGTCATCCGCTCCAGGACGTGGGACAGCGGCAGGAAGGAGAGGATCGTGTCCTTGACCGAGAATTCCGTGACCGCGTCGAGAGCCTTGGAATTGGCGACGAAGTTCGCGTGGGTCAGCATGACGCCCTTGGGAACGCCGGTCGTGCCCGAGGTGTAGATGATGGAGGCCAGGTCGCCGGGCTTGACGGCCAGGGCCCGCTTCTCGAACAGCCCGGGGTCGGCGGCGGCGATGACCTTGCCGCGGCCCATGACCTCAGACAGGCTGACCACGCCCTGCGGGCCGGCCTCTTCGATGAGGACGAAGTGGTGGACGTTCGGAAGCTCGTGACGGACCGCCTCGACCTTGAGCCAGAGGGTGCGGTTCGAGCAGACGACGATCTTGGCGTCCGAGTCGTTGATGATGTACTTGACCTGCTCGGGCATGAGCGACGTGTAGATGGGCACCGTGACCGCTCCGGCGCAGAGGACGGCGAAATCCGTGATCGTCCACTCGGGACGGTTCTCGGAGAAGATGACCAGCTTGTTCCCGGCCCCGAGGCCGAGGTCGGCCAGGCCGAGCGACAGGTGCCTGACCCGGCGGGCGAACTCCTCCGTGGAGATGGGCACGTAGCGCCCGTCGGCCTTGGCGGCCAGGAGGTCGTCCTTGATGTAGGTCTTAACGGTATTGAGGAAGACCTGGCTGAGTGTTTCGATCATGCGGAGACTCCTTCCCGTCCGGATGGGGCCTATTTAGCCCTTAAAGCGTTCGGGAAGTCAAATCTTGAGCAGATCGTGACCTTCGTGGCGGAGGAGCCAGTCCTTCCGCCACAGGCCGCCGCCGTAACCGGTCAGCCGGCCGTCGCTGCCGACGACGCGGTGGCAGGGGACGACGATCGAGACGGGGTTGCGGTGGTTGGCCCCGCCGACGGCCCGCGTCGCGGCGGGCTTTCCGGCGGCCCTGGCCAGGGCTTTGTAGGTCGTCGTCTTGCCGAAGCCGACAGCACGGAGCTTGGTCCAGACCTTCATCTGGAAGGCCGTGCCGCGGAGATCGAGCTTGACCGTAAAGTCCTTGCGGGTGCCCCGGAAATAACCGTCGAGCTGGGCCAGGCAGTCTTTGACCGGCTTCGGCCGGGGGCCCTTCCCGGCCCTCCGGGACCGGGCCTCGACGAAGTCGATCCCGGAGACGCCGGCTGCGCTGCCCTCGATCTTCAGGATCCCGATGGGAGATTCGTAATACGCGACGTAGGTATCGGACATGGCGCCCTCCTCGCGGTCAAGATAATATCACAAGATGGGACCAGGTCTTCGCTGACAGTCCCGGAGCGGCCGCAAAGCGAAGACCTGGTCCCATCTTGTCCAGCGTGCGTTGACGGCCCGCCCGCCGTGTGCTAAAAGCGGGAAAGACGACGGAGGAGAGACATGAGCGGAAACATCCCGACCCTGGCCGTGTCCGGAAAGAACCTCCCCGAGGCCTGGGAGAAGGCCGTCCTGGCCTGCTGGCATCAGGGGGTGCCCGTCCGGACCGAGTACGACCGGCCGGGCGACCCGCCGAGCCGCGACTGCACCATGCTCTGGACGGTCGAGGACCCCTTCGCCGAGCCGCGCATCCACAGGGCCTTCCCGGGCGGCCTCGAGGACCTCGAGGTCTACCGCCAGGAGGTGGTCGAAGGCGTCCACGACCACTGGATCTGCCCGGAAGAGGGCAAGTGGACCTACACCTACCACAAGCGGCTCTTCGCCTACGACATCGAGGGCGAGACGGTCGACCAGGTCGCAGCGGTCGTCGACAGGCTGGCCCGGACCGGCCACACCCGCCGGGCCCAGGCGATCACCTGGAATCCCAAGCTCGACGCCCCGACCGACGACCCGCCCTGCCTCCAGCGGCTCTGGTTCCGGATCCTCGAGGACGACGACGGCGTGCCGGTCCTGAACATGAACTCCCACTGGCGGTCCCGCGACGCCTATAAGGCCGCCTATATGAACGTCTTCGCCCTGACCGACCTCCAACGGGTCGTCGCCGGCCGCGTGGCCGAAAAGACTGGCCGGGCCGTCCGCGTCGGGCGCTACGCCGACCTCGTCGACAGCTTCCACATCTACGGCTCCTACTTCGCGGGCTTCGAGGGTTTCCTGAAGATGGTCGAGAAGCGGACGTTCGAGGAGCGCACCTGGCCGAGCGCCTACGCCGAGCCTATGTTCGAAGAGGCACGCGAACGCCTGCGCCGGGAAAAAGCGGAAGGGAGATAACCCATGACCATGCCGGCTTCGACGACCGTCCTCGTCGTCTTCGCTCTCGCCTCGGCGGCCCTGGCCACCTGGTCCCAGGTCAGGGAGCGCCGGCGCCTCCACCTCGTCACCAAGCCCCTGGCGACGGCCCTGATCATCGGCGTGGCCGCGCTCGCCGCGAGCCCCGTGCCCACGGCCTACAAAACGCTCGTGCTGGCCGGGCTCGTCTTCTCGCTCTTCGGCGACATCGCCCTGATGTACCCCGACAAATGGTTTACGGCCGGGCTGGCCGCTTTCCTCGTGGCCCAGATATTCTACATCCTGGCCTTCAGGCCCCGGCCGGGGCATCCGGTCTCCCTCACGACGGTCCTCCCGTACATCCTCTACGGCCTGTTGATGTTCTTTCTGCTGGCCCCCAAGCTGGGCCCGATGAAGGTCCCGGTCTTCGTCTACATCGCCGCCATCACGACGATGGCCGGGTTCGCGGCGGCGCGGTACGTCGATATGGGCGGGACGCGGACGCTCCTGGCTTTCATCGGCGGGGTCCTGTTCCTCGTCTCCGACTCGGTGCTGGCCTATGACCGCTTCGCCCGGAAGGTGCCCGGGGCCCGGATCCTCGTCCTCGGGACCTATTTCCCGGCCCAGATCCTGATCGCCCTGTCGATCTGAACCGCGCGGAGCGGGATCAGGCGGCGGGAACGATGCGGCCGTCGATCCCGACGACGACCTTCTTCACTTCGATCGCGACGCCCGAGGATTCCACGGCCATGCGCACGATGCGTTCGAGACCGGAACAGCACGGGACCGTCATGATGGCCACGGTCAGCGACGCGAGCCCGTTCTGCCTGATGAGCTCGGCTAGCTTCTCGACATAGCCCTGGGTGTCGTCGAGCTTGGGACAGGCGATGACGAGCTTCTTCCCCATGAGCAGCCCGTCGTGGAAACCGCCGAGGGCGAAGGCCGTGCAGTCGGCCGCGACGAGGAGGTCGCACCCCCGGAAATACGGGGCGAGCGGCGAGACGAGATGGAGCTGGACCGGCCACTGGGTCAGGCGCGACGGGGCCTGGACGGAAGGTCCAGCGCCGGCCTCCGGGTCGCAGGGGATGTCCCGGGCCAGGCTGCCGGGGCAGCCGGAATGGCCGGGGTGAGCGTGAGCCCCGCCGGCGACCCGGTCAACTCGGTCGGCCCAGCCGACCTGGTTGTCGCAGACGTCGCGGACCCCGTGGATCTTGGAGGCAGCTGCAGCGCCCCGTGTCTTCAGAACGTGGTCGAAGGCGGCCTTGGGGTCGTACCCGTCGCTCTCCCGCTCGACGACCTTGAGGGCGTCTACGGGGCAGACGTCCAAGCAGGCGCCCAGTCCGTCGCAAAAGATCTCGCGGACGAGGACGGCCTTGTTCTCTTCGTCGAGGGCCAGGGCGCCCTCGGCGCAGGCCGTCGTGCAGAGCCCGCAGCCGTTGCATTTTTCGCGGTCGATCTCGACGATCTTCCTTTTGGCCATGGCCGTGCTCCTGCCGTTTAATTCCTACTGGATTGCTAGGATATCAGAAAGGAAGCGGGAGGTCTAGACGGTCGCCGGCGGAACGCGAAGGGCCGTGCGGGCGGCGTCCGGGCCCCCGAACCAGTCGCGGGCGTCCCGTCCCAGGAGCCCCATCAGGGCGATGATCCCGAGGACCGTGCCCACGGGAACGGCGATGAGCGTGACGACGGACAGGACGATGCCGGCGAACCGGGCCCACGGCCTTCCCTTGGCGATCCCGGAGGCGACGAAGAGCTCGGCGACGCCGAATCCGGCGAGGCCGACGGCGATGAATATGCCGGTCGCCCCGAGGAGGGCGCTGCCGAGGAGGCCGGCGCTCTCGCTCCCCAGGCCGACGATGACGGCGCCGGTAACGAAGATGAAGGCGAAGAGCGCGGCCGTCGCGAAGGCCAGGGCCGCACCCACGATGAGCGCGATCCGGGTCGTCTTGATGCTGTCCGGCATGTTCCGTCTCCCTGTCTCTTATCGGGGGCCATTTTACCCGATGCCCGCCGCCGACACAACCGGGGGCATGGCCCCGGCATTTCGGTGTATAATTGGCGCGAGGCGCCATGGATCGCATCATCCGCATCAATCCCCTCCTCGAAGCCCTCAAGTCCGCGCCCGAGCGGGTCAACAAGGTCTTCGTCCAGGAGGAGCGGGGCCACGCCCGCATCGGCGAGGTCATCCGCGAGGCCAAAGCCCGGCATATCCCCGTCGTCTTCGTGCCCACGCGCCGCCTGGACCAGACCGCGCCCGGCCACCAGGGCGTCGTGGCCGAGGTCTCCCCCAAAAAGTACTCAACCCTCGAGGAGATCCTGGCCCGCTCGCCGAAGCCGTTCGTGGTCATCCTCGACGAGGTCGAGGACCCCCAGAACCTCGGAGCCATCGTCCGGAGCGCCGAGGGGGCCGGGGCCGACGGCATCATCCTCCCCGAACGTCGCTCAGCCGGGCTGACCGAGACCGTCGACAAGGTCTCGGCGGGGGCCCTCGACCACCTTCCCGTCGCCCGCGTGCCCAATCTCGTCCGGGCCATGGAGGAGCTCAAGGAGAAGGGCCTCTGGCTCGTCGGCGCCGAGGGCTCCGGGGACGAACCTTGGCATGCGTTCGACTACACCGGGCCCGTCGGCATCGTCCTTGGCTCCGAGGGCAAGGGCCTGCGGCCCCTGGTCCGCAAGACCTGCGACAAGGTCCTGGCCATCCCCCTGGCCGGGAAGGTGGGCTCCCTCAATGTCGGCGCCGCGGCGGCCGTCTTCCTCTTCGAGGTCGTCAGGCAGCGCCGGGGCCTCATGGATCGTCCCCAGCGCGCCCGGTAGGGCGGCTTGGGATCCGGGGACGTATACCGAAGCTATGTGTCCCCTTTCTTGATCAGAAATAAAAGCGGATTCCCGCTTGCAGGCTGACGCCGCCGAAATCGACGACCGCCTCCCGCGCCTGCCCTCCGGGCCCGGCCGGAGGCGAGCTCTGAACCATGATCAGCCGAGGAGCATCGGGAAGTAGGGGGAATGATTCGAAATACAGCTTTCCTTCCTCTGAGAAAAGTGAAGCGGGGGGATCGCCGCCTTCAGCGGCCGCTGCTACGCTCGAGCCCTCCAATCCTCGGAATTTAGCCCACCGTCCCTGGGCTTCGAGCAAGATAGCCATCTTTGGAGTAAGACGATATTCGATCCCCAAGCCGCCCTGAAAGCCGAAAGGATCTTTCTTCATCTCAGCTTTGGTCAAGATGTTCATCCAATATTCTACCGATGCGGCGACAGAATAGGTTTCTTGCCAATCCGCAGAATACTGAGCATTTATGAAATATGAGACTCCGACATTTGCCGTGATATCTATCTTCCTGTTCAAAGGGGTGGAGAATAAAACAAACAAGCGCGTCGGTATTGCGGTCAATTCGGAGTCGGCGGTGAAGAGCGCCTCGGGGCCATAATCAGGTTCCCAGCCGTTCGCCTGGTTTCTCTTAGAGAACCGCATGAATCCTGCGCCAACGCCGACTCCAAAGTTGCGGCCTAACTCGAATATGAGGTCTCCGCCAACTTCATATCCATAGTGAAGTGCTTTATATTCGCCTTCCGTGATTTCATAATGACTTGTCCCCCAATCGAGGAACGCCTTTGTTCCGGGATTTGTGTCCCCGGCCTGGAGATACGACCAGCCTCCATGAATTTTGAAGCTGAGCTTGATGTCTGCTTGAGATGGATTAGGAACCAGGCATAGCACAAGGGCTATTGTAATAATCAACATGCCCCTTTTTTTAATGCTCATATTAACTCAAAATCCCAGCCATGGAGATCATCTAAAAAACCAATGATGCTGACATCCATCCCCAAGCTCCCTTGATGTAGAAGATAGGATCGTGGCTACCCCTTGTCAAGCGGACCCCGCGACCCGTCTTGACTTCGCCTCCCCCCGCACCTAGAATAAGCCCGTATCGTAACCCCTTGAAAGAGCAGAGCATGGAAAAATCGGCGGAGTTTTATAGCCTCGAGAAGGGCATCCTATCCCTCAAGGATCAGATCGACGCCCTGGCCGAGACCGACGACATCGACCGGAAGGACAAGATCGCCGCCATCCGCGCGGAGATCGACAAGGAATGGGCCAGGATCGTGCCCCAGCTCAGGACCATCAACATCGTCCAGATCGCCCGCCACCCCAAAAGGCCCTATACCCTGGACTATATCGCCTTCCTCTTCCAGGACTTCATGGAAATGCACGGCGACCGCCGCTTCGCCGACGACCCGGCCATCGTCGCCGGATTGGCCTTCTACAAGGGCCGGACCGTGGCCGTCATCGGCCACCAGAAGGGCCGGACGACCCGGGCCCGCATCGACCGGAATTTCGGCCAGGCCAATCCCGAGGGTTACCGCAAGGCCCTCCGGATCATGCAGGAGGCCGAAAAGTTCGGCTTTCCGGTCGTCACCTTCATCGACACGCCCGGCGCCTACCCCGGCATCGGGGCCGAGGAGAGGGGCCAGGCCGAGGCCATCGCCTACAATCTCAAGACCATCGCCATGCTCAAGACGCCCATCGTCAACGTCGTCATCGGCGAG
>JBGSUG010000131.1:0-13024 GCA_041736225.1 Candidatus Aminicenantales bacterium
GTCGGCGAGTTTGCCGACGGCGATCGTCCCTTTCTCGGCCTCGGCGAACTCCGCGAACGCGCCCCCCCCGGTGAAGCCCCGAACGGCCTCTTCGACCGAGATTTTCTGTTCGGGCACCCAGCCGCCGGGCTGTTTGCCGTCGAGTGTGGCCCGGGTGACGGCCGCATAAATCCCCAGGATGGGATCCATGGGCGCAACCGGCCAATCCGATCCAAACGCCAGGACGACCGTGTTGTCCAGGAAAGTCCGGAACGCGTATGTCGTCTTCGCCCGTTCCGGACCGATTTTCCGCTCGGCCCAACGGCCGTCGTCGATCGCATGATAGGGCTGGACCGAAGCGATGACGCCCAGTTTCGCGTATCTTGCGAAATCGTCGGGACGCAGGTGCTGGGCGTGCTCGATCCTCCAGCGCAGGCCGGTCTTTTCGGGGTGGGCCTTCATGGCCTCTTCGTAGATGTCGAGCGTCTCGCGGTTGCCCCGGTCGCCGATGGCGTGGGTCGAGAGCTGGAAGCCGTTCTCGACGGCGTACTTCGCCGTCGCCTTCATCTCCTCGATCGATTCCGTGTTGAGGCCGGTCGAGGACGGCAGGTCGGCGTAGGGCTCGAGCAGCCAGGCCCCCCGGGCGCCGAGTGCGCCGTCGATGAGGCGCTTGATCGTCCGGACGGTCAGGTGGTTCGAGGCCGCGCCGATCATCCGGTAGGCGGTGCCGCGCTCGGCCAGGGCCCGGCTGTCCGCGCCGAGCATGACGTAGAGTCGTACAGGAAGCGTTCCCTCCTCGGCCATTTTCTTATAGAGGTCGACCGTGGAGAAGCCCACGCCCGCGTCGTGGAAGGTCGTGACGCCGTGGACGAGGCACTCGCGGGAAGCGAGCTCGACGAACTTCCGCATCCGGGCGGCGGCCTCGTCCGGCGCATAGTGCCCGGCCTCGTAGCGGACGAGGCTCTGGGCCGTCTCGATGAAGGCGCCGATGGGCTCGCCGCGGGCGTCGCGGACGATCTCGCCGCCGTCGGGGTTCGTCGTCGCGCTGGAGATCTTCGACAGCTCCATGGCCTTGGCGTTGGCGAGGGACGAGTGGCCGCTGGCATGAGTGAGAAGGACGGGGTTCTCCGGGGAAGCCTTGCTCAGAGCATCGTGGAGGGGCAGGCCATTGACGTTCGGTTCGGGCGTGCGGTCCCACTTCTCCTGGTGCCAGCCGCGGCCGAGGATCCAGTCGCCGGGCTTGGCTTCGGCGACGGCGCCGGCGACTAGGGCGACGATGTCGTCCCACGACCGGGCCTTAGTCAGGTCGAGGACGGTCTTGGATTGGCCGAGGCCGGTGAAGTGGCCGTGGCTCTCGATGATCCCCGGGATGGTCAGGGCGCCGCCGAGGTCGACGATCTCGGTGCCGTCGCCGACGTAGCGGTTGAAGCCCTTCGGCTCGGAGCCGAGGGCGGCGATGCGGTCGCCCCGGACGGCGATCCACGCGGCCGCGGGGACGCGGTCGTCGACGGTGACGATCTTGCCGTTCATGAGCACGAGGTCGGCAGGCTCCTCCACCTGCCGCTGGCGCCGGTTGACGATGAAAAGGACGGTGAAAAGGGAAATGAAGATGACGACGAATCCCAGGCGGCGGTTTCTCGGGGCCATGACGTTGCTCCCTTCGGGACGGGCGTTGCGGAAAGGATAAAAATATATCGGCCGCCCCCGCAAGTCAATTCCGCTTGATTTCAGGATTTGCCATCCATAAGATAGCGGCATGTCGCACCACGAATCCGCGCCCCCCGGCACGCCCTTGGTCCGCTGCCTCGGCACGGGCAGCATCGTCAGCATCGTCGTCGGCACCATGATCGGCTCGGGCATCTTCATCGTCCCGGCCACAGTGGCCGCGGAGGTCCGCTCGCCGCTCATCATGCTGGCCGTCTGGATCGCCGGCGGCATCGCCTGCATGTTCGGCGTCCTGGCCCTGGCCGAGCTGGCCGCGGCCTTCTCCGAGACCGGCGGCATCTACGTCTACCTGCGCGAGATCTACGGGCCGATGGCCGGGTTCCTGTTCGGCTGGACGATCTTCCTCGTCGTCGATTCGGGCACGATCGCGACCCTGTCGGTCGCTTTCGCCTCGAAGTACCTGCCGCACTTCATCCCGATCGGGCCCCTGGCCCAGAAGGCGGTCGCGGTCGCCTTCATCGTGTTCCTTCTGGCCATCAACTACTTCGGGGTCAAGCGGGGGGCCTTCCTGCAGAACCTCCTGACGTCGCTCAAGTTCGCGGCCCTGCTGGGCATCATCGCGGTCGTGTTCCTGTCCGGCAAGGGCGATTGGGCGAACCTGACCTCGCCGGCCTCGTCGGGCCTGGGGAGCGACTTCATCAAGCATTTCGGACTGGCCCTGGTGGCCGTGCTCTGGGCCTACAAGGGCTTCGAGGTCTCGACCTTCAACGCCGGCGAGACGAAGGACCCGGCCAAGTCCCTGCCCATCGGCCTCATCGCCGGCTGCGGCATCGTCACGCTCCTCTACATCCTGGCCAACGTCGCCTACCTCTATGTCGTGCCGGCGGCCGAAATGGCCAAGGCCGACCGGATCGCGGCCGCGGCCATGAACGTCGCGGTCGGCCCCGTCGGGGCGTCCATCGTCTCGTTAATCATCCTGTTCTCGATCCTGGGCGCGGCCAACGGCCACATCCTGACCGGCCCGCGCGTCTACTACGCCATGGCCAAGGACGGGCTCTTCTTCAAGAAGATGGCTTCGGTCCACCCGAAGTACCACACTCCGCACGTTTCGCTCATGGTCGTCGGGGCGTGGAGCATCATCCTCAGCCTGAGCGGGACCTTCGAACAGCTGCTGACCTACGCCGTCTTCGGGAACTGGATCTTCCTTGGCCTGGCCGTGTTCGGCGTCTTCGTCCTGAGGAAGAAGAGGCCCGACCTGCCGCGCCCGTACAGGACCCTGGGCTACCCGGTGACGCCGGTCCTTTTCATCCTGGCGGCGCTGTTCGTCATCGTCAACTCCCTCATCGGGTCGTTCTGGAACTCGTTCGCCGGCCTGGCCATCATCTCTCTGGGCATCCCGGCCTACCTCTACTGGAACCGCAAGCGCTCCCGGGCGAATTAGCGGCCGGGCCGGATTTTGATGTTTTTGGCCCTAAAAACGAGAAAATTGCTGTTTGGGCATAGCCAAAAATCGTATTTATTTTACAGATATTAATAGAGATATTCTGGTCCGACCCCGAAAAAAAGGGCGGCCGCGGGGCCGCCCTTCCGGAGTGAACGCGCAGGCGACTTACTTTTTCTTGCGGATGTAGATGTCGCCGGTGAAGGTGTTGAACGAGATCTCGGCTCCGCCGCCGTTGACCTGGCCCAGGAGGGCCTTGTCGAAGGTGATGCGGAACTTGCCCTGATCGGTCGTCTCGGCCGATTCGGCCCGGGCCGCCTTCCGGCCCATATTCATGTCGAAATCGGTGTAGATCTCGCCCTGCTCGGTCTTCATCTTCAGGCTGGCCTTGACGTCGGCCGGCAGCGTGACGTCGATGTCGCCGTGCATCGTGCTGAACGACAGTGGCTTGTCCGCGGTGATCCGCGTCAGCACGGCTTCGATGTCGCCGTTGACCGTGTGGACGAGCGTGTTGCCCGAGACGTTCTTCAGGGTCACCGGGCCGTTGATGTTGTTGATGTCGATCTCGCCGTTGACGCCCTCGACGACGATCGTCCCGTCCATCGAGGTGCGGACCTCGAGCGAGGACGAGACCGGGACCTGGATGACGATGTCGGTGGCCGCCTTCCAGGACTGGGCGCTGATCTGGACGACGTTGTCGTCCTCTTCGATCTCGAGGCCGGAGGTCGTCCCGCCCAGCTGCTTCATGCCGGCGGTCTTCTTGGCTTTCTCTTCGCGCCGCTTCTTGTCGTCCTGGAAGTACTCGTCGTAGATGGCCGTGGCCTTGGCGTACTGCTGGCCGGTGACCTTCTTGGCCAGGACCTCCTGGTCGGCCAGCACCTCGGCCAGCTTGGCCTCGACCTCTTTCATCTGCTTTTCGTTCATCCGGGGCACCGGCATCGGGGCCGTGGCCGGGGGCACCGGGGGCACCGGGGCGGGAGGGGCGACGGTGACCCAGGGGCCCGTTCCGGCGTAGGCTCCGGTGGTGTATTGGCCGCCGAGATAGCCGGAGAGTGCCTTCTCCCTGACCCGGGCTTCGACGATGATCTCCCGGCCCTGGTAGCCCTTGACCGTGATGCTGCCGCGCATGATCGAGACCTCGATCTTGGCCGGCTTCGACGGATCGGTCAGCGGGACGACCGCCCGGTCCGGGGGCTCTTCCTTCGTCTGGGCGACGGCGCCGCCCCACGTCCCGGCGACGAGAAGCGCCAGGACGACGATGTTCGCGATTCTCTTGTTCATATTATCCTCCATTTCCTTAGAGTGAGATTTGCTTCAAGCCCTGCTCGGCCCGCTTCTTGACATCGGGAGTGAGCTGGTCGCCCTCGACGAGCGCCTTGAGGGCCGCGGCGGCCCGCTCCTCCCGCACTTCGACCAGAAAGTCGATGAGGGCGACCTGGACGAGAGGGTAGGTCTGGACAGACAGGGAATTGACCAAGCTCTCGCGCACGCCCGGCCTGTCGCGGAAGAGATAGAGGGCCTCGACGGCGGCCAGCCGGACGTTGGGATTCGGATCGCGGTCGACCGCGTCGAAGAGCGCGGCGAGCGTCGCGTCGTTCGGCTGCTCGACCCCGGCAGTGTACCCGACGCCCTGGATCCGCTCCGTGGCGGACGGCCGGCCGAGGAGCGACAGGGCCATCTCCTGGCGCATGTTCTGGACCTCGCTCGAGAGGCTGGCGTACTTCTGCCGCCCCGAGGGGCCTCCGTTCATGAGCCAGCCCGCGCCGAGTCCGATGAGGAGCAGGAGGACCGAGAACGAAGCGGCGAAGGCCGGGCGCCTGAAGCTGAACCATTCCCGCCAGGCGGGCCGGGGAGCGTCCGCGCTCTTGAATTCCTCGAGCATCGCATAGAAGCGGCTGCGCACGGCGCCGCTGGGCTGCTCTTCGGGCAGAACGCCGAGCTTGGTCCAGACGACCGTCAGGTTCTCGAGGTCCTCGCGGCAGGCCGCGCAGGCGGCGATGTGCTCGCGCACTTCGTCCCTTCCGGCCTCGTCGAGGTCCCCGGTCAGGTAATCGGCGAATCTTTCCTGGATCTTGTCGCAGGTCATGACACATTCCCTTTCTGGAGCTCGAGGTAGATGCGGCTGAGGTCCTTGAGGGCCCGGTGGACCTGGGCTTTGACCGTGCCCACCTGGACCCCCAGGAGATCGGCGATCTCCCGGAGCTTGAGGTTCTGGAAGCGGAACAGGACGAGGATCTCCCTCTTCTGGACGGGCAGCCGGTCGAGGGCGAGCCGGACGAGCTCGGCCTCCCGGTCGGCCTCGTAGGCGGCCGCGGGCAGGGGCTCGCGGCCCGGCGTCTCGGTGTACTGCTCGTCGAGCGGGAGCGTTCCTTTCTGTTTCCGCAGATGATCGACGTGGGCGTTGCGGGCGATCTGGAAGAGCCAGACGTTGAACCGGCTCTCGCTGAGGTAACCCGTCCGGTACTTGAGGACGCGCATGAAGACCTCTTGGACGAGGTCCTCGCTCGCGGCCCGGTTGCCCGTCAGTCGGAGGAAGAAGTTGTAGAGCGGGATCTGGTACCGCTCGAACAGGACGGCCAGCCTCTCGACGCGGCCGTCCCTGACGTCTTCCATCAGTTCGTTGTCGGTGGGGGACATAAGTTCGGCTTTCATGGGGTAATACCGCCCTTTGAGTGAAAGGTTACACCCAAACTCCCTAACTGGCTATAAAAAGGACAGGCCGGTTCCGCCCGTCCGATATGACATTAACTGACATATTCGGACATGCGCCGAAAAGCCATTGACAGGCTACGAGACTGAGCTATTTTGAACATGCGGGAACGGGAAGGTGCGGTTCAAAGGCCCCAAAAAGGTGCGGTTTTAGCAAAAGGGGGCTTTTTATCAGGATCTTCTTCCGATTCCGGGAAGTCCCTCTCTCCGGCTGTGTTCGGGGATATCCTCTAGCTCCCCGGCCCCCCGGGAACCAGTTCGGTCGGTTCCCCCCCCGGCGCGGGTCCCCCCTCCACCACGGGGATCTGCGAGGATAATCCCCTCACCGCCTCGAGAGGGTGTCCCGGAATGGGAGAAGAACCTTTTATTACCCCAGGACGGCTCCCGTCCTGGGGGGCACGGCTATCCCCCCGACGACGGCATCCCCATCCGACAGGTTGGCGGCGAGCCTTATCCCCCCCGACGGTCCTCCCCGGGAATCGACGATGTAGACGTCCGTCCCCAACTCCCCCAGGAGCCCTTCGACCCGGGCCCGGCCTCCCCGGAGGGCCAGCGCGTGCCGGAACAGCCCTTTTTCCTCCGGTCCCAGGAGCGCGAGCCGGTCGCTGTCGACGATGAGGTTGTCGAGTGCTCCGGCGGTCAGGGCGTAGAGCTCCCGTTCGTTCCGGGTGAGCTCGATCTCGCGAGGGCGCAGAAGCAGGCAGTCCGGATCGTTCAGCCATAAAGAACGGTGCATGAACTGGCGCATCAGTGCGTTCTTCAGCGCGAAATAAGCGTTCGGGCCCTGGAAGCCCGAGGGCTTCGTCTTCCAGAAGGGCGCCGTGTCTTCGCCGATGCGCATCGCGTCCACGAGACCTGCCGACGGCAGGAGCGGCGCTCCGCAGGCCAGGACGAAGTCGTCTCCGGCAGCCCGGCGGATGACGCGCAGGCCCTCCCGGTAAGCCTGGATAGGCGTCACGCTCTTCCGCCTCGTTCCCGGCATGGCCGCGGCGAAAAGAAAGTCGATCTTGAGGTACGAGAACCCCGCCCTCCGGAGCGCCGAGACCGTTCCGGCGAGCCACTCCTTGGCCCCGGGATGGGTCGTATCGAGGGCGTAGATCGTCTTACCCCAGCCGCGGTAGCAGGGCTTGGGCCGCCCGCCCTCCGAGACCATCCAGTCGGGATGGTCGGCGAAGAGCCTCGACGACTCGGCGGCGCTGAACGGGGCGGCCCAGATGCCGGCCCGGAAGCCCTTGCCTGTGATGGCCCGGGCCAGCCCGGCGAGGCCTGGGTACCCCGGCTTGGCCGACATCCAGTCGCCGATCTCGGTCTCGTAGCCGTCGTCGACCTGGAATACGTCGAAGGGCAGCGCTATCCGGTCTTTCGCCGCGGCCTCAACGTTCTCGAGGACGTCGGGCCAGCCGAGCTTCCCGAAATAGTGGTACCAACTGCACCATCCCACCGGGTTCCAGGCGTTGATGCGGACGCGGTTGGCCCGCTTGACGAGCCGGCCGTAGGCGCCGAGAAGGTCCCCGACAGGACCGCCCGCGAGGACGGCCAGGGGCTCGAGAGGGACGGGCGCGTCGAACGCGGCGTCGAAATAGTCGATCCAGCCGAGGAGATCGCCGCCCTCGACGGTGAAAAACGGATGCCCGGCGCGCGAAGCCAGGAATCCGGCCAGGCCGCCGTCCCACGCGGTGAAGTAGTCGCTGACGGGGCCCTTCAGGAGCTCGCCGGGGAGCGGCGAGAAAAGATAGGGGCTGTAATCGCGGACGATCGCCTCGAGCTCGGGGAAGCGCGTCGCCGGGGTGACCGCTTCCATCGGTCCCCACGACTGCCAGTTGTTGAGGAGAAAGGCGGCAGGGGCGGCGGTCCGGAAGACCTCGATGCGGCCCGGGCGGCCCGAGACCGTTCCCCGGACGAGATATCCGCCGGCCGTGCGCTCGACCGCGGCTTCGAGCCGCGCCCCGCCGGTGCGGCGCAAGAGGCGCCCGGCGCGGGCAGGTTTGCCGAAGAGTTGGAAGGTCAAGGCCGGATGATGTCGTTTTTCTTGCAGAAGGCGTCGATCTTTTCCGCCAGCGCGTCGGCTTTCCGGATGGCCCTGTCTTCGGTCAGGGTCTCCCGCAGCCGGGCCAGCTCGGCCTGGAGCTTCTGGATCTGGACGACGGCCGTTTCCGAGTCGAAGGTCGAGTCCATGCCGGTCAATCCGGCCCGGCCGGAGGCGCTGGTGAACTTGCCGACGACGACGGCGTAACGGTCCCTCATGTGCCCGACCAGCTGCTCCTCCTCCGAAGGCGTCTGACCGACCTGCTGGTAGACGAAATAGGCGGCACCGGCGATCAGCAGAAGAACGATGATGGTTTTTCCCATGGCGGACCCTCCGCCGGCATTGTAGGCCAGGCCCGGGGCGGAAACAACAAAAAAGACTAGGCGGCGCGGCCGCCCTGGGCCCGGCCTTTTTCCGGCACCCGTTGACGGCTCCGCCTCGGGGCGGTATCCTGCCGTCGTCAGCGTCGATCCCTGAAAAGGAGGCTTCGAGCCATGAAAAAACAGCTCGCTATCGCTGGCGTCTTCTGTCTGGTCCTTGGCTTGTCCGCGGCGCGGAACGACCTTTCCCAGACGAACCTTGCGAACAAGCCATCCGTGAACCCGGATCAGAACGTCCGGGTCGACGGCAACCAGACCGTTCATGTGACCGGGGCGCGGACGTTGAACGTCGAGCTCGGGAACGAGACGACGACAGGGCAGGACGACCGGCTTGCTGTCGGCAGGGACCGGATCGTGAACGTCGGGAGGAACGAATCGCGGACGATCGGCGGCAGCCGGCAGCTCAGGATCAACAACGCGGACACCGTGACGGTCGATCGATCGCAAACGGTCAACGTCGGAGGGGACAAGAACGAGCGGGTCGACGGAGACCTGCTCATCGAGGCCGGCGATTCGATCACTCTCAAGACGGGGCAGGCCTCGATCACCATGAAGAAGAACGGCGATATTATCATCAAAGGGAAGTCCATCACCATCGATGGAGACGGAAAGATCCTTATGAAGGAAGGTCCCGGCGTTGGCGTCGATAAAAAGGTGGTCCGGAAGGACCCATGAAGGTGTTCTACCGCTACTTCAGGATCCTGCGGGAAGCCGTCGATAGGGAACGCGGCTCTCCATGATCACGAACTCCCGATTGGGCGCCACCGCCGAGAAGAGTTTGGCGAACTTCTCGACGCTCGGGACGGACCGGCCTTGCTCGTACCGGGCATAGCTGTTCGGGGATCTCGAGCCCATACGCGCCGCGACTTCTTCCAGGCTCAGTCCGGCTTTATGTCTCATCCGCCGGAGCAATAGGGCTGTGAGGGCGCCTTGATCGGAGGCTCCGATCTCGAATACTCTTCCAGTCGCCCCGAACACGCGGATCTCGAAATCCTTCTTGTTGACGAGAGATTCGACGGCATCGGCGATCATCTCGTACGCCTCCTTCTTGGTCCTGCCTTGCGTGGCGATATCGAGGAGGGGGATTTCGATCGCCCAGGACTTCCCGACCCTGAATACCTGGCCTGCGAATCTCATGACTTGGCTCCTTTGGCTCTGAGGGCCCGCAGGCGGCCCTCTAGCTCCCGGCGCTTCATGGGTCTACTATACACATATACGTGTAATTGTCAAGCGGCCTGTGGCAACCTTGTCCTCTAGGAGTCCTTCGGTGTGATTAGGGAGTGCCGACTCGTTGGGCTCTGATCCTCCTCTGCGCGATGACGGATCAGGTTTCTTGCGGTTCGCCCTTAGGATCTCGCGGAGCTGGAGGAGGAGCCGGGGCGAGCGCCCGCCGCCGATCCTAAGTCCGAGGTCACCGCTTTCGGACCGAGCGCGAAAAGGAATTTCCAAGAAATCTACTTGCGGGTCCCTTCGAGAAGCTCTTCCCAGATCTCCCTGAGCCCTTTTCCCTGAGTGACGGATGCGATATACCCGAGGTCCAGCTCCTCTCCGGAGATCTTGATGATCCCGGCGATGTCCCTCAGATGCTTATCCGAACGGCCTTCCCGGTAGAACTCGAGCTTACTGACGATGATATCCTCCGCGGACGAATATTGGATAGTCAGACCGTCCGGGGTCCGGACCGCGCGCCGCCTCTCGAAACGTCCGCGGTCGAACGGCCCTCCCTTGGGCAAGATGACATCGATCTTGTTGCCGGAGGACGGGTGGATGATATTGAACTGGCTCTTGTCGAGGACCGCCCGCCGGATCGAGAGTTCGTCGATATAGAACTCCGCCTCGGGGAAAGCCCGGAGAAGGGCGGGGATATGGCTCTCCTGGATGTCGGCGACGATGTCGATGTCCTGAGTCAACCGTGGCTCCCCATACAGGAAGGAGGCCATAGATCCGGTAACGAAGTACCGGATCTCCAGGTCATTGAAGCAGCGGGCGGCGTGATGAAGAAGGCTACGCTGATCCACGGAGCATCCTCTCGGCGACCGTTCGTTCGACTTGAGCCTCGGTCCATTCGGGGTGGAAGGATCTGATGGCATCGTATAGCATTTGCTTCGCGGACAGCCACATGCCGAGCGCAATTTCCAGCCGCTGCTCGGGCTTCATGTTCCGGTAAACGCCGGCCATGACGTCGTCGACGCTTTCGAACGCGGTAATCCGGTCTTCCATGGGTACGGATGAGTATATAGCATTCCGGACAGAATCTCGCAACTTCCACCTGCACCTGCATCTTCTGGTCACCGGCAGAAGATCGGCTTGACAATAGGCGGGTAAGGACCTATTATCTAACAGACCAATTTATAGGTCAATCGATAGACCAATCAGGAGAGGGCATCGTGGCCGAGTACACCGATATCGTCCCTCTGAGCCAGGCCAAGGCCCGGCTCTCGAGCCTCGTGCGCAAGATCAGGGAGGAGCGCGGGATCTACGGCATCACCCACAGGGGCAAGCCCGAGGGGGTTTTGTTGAGCGTCGAAGAGTACGAAACGCTCATCGAGACGGTCGAGATCCTCAGCGACCGTGAGCTCATGGCGAGTGTCGACCGGGGGCTGGCCGACGAGAAGGCCGGCCGGCTCTATGCCCACGATAAGGTCTTCCCCGAGAGATGAAGTCCGCCGCCCACCGCATCCTCTATACGAGGGAAGCGAAACGGAACGTCGGCAAACTCGATCACTCCGTCCGGAAGCTCGTCCAGAAGGCCGTCGAATCCCTCGCAGTAGAGCCTGAAAGGGGAAAGCCCTTGTCGCACGAACTGGCAGGGTTGCGATCGTTCAGGACGTCGGACTACCGGATCATCTATCGCGCCCAGGGCAGCGAACTCGTCGTTCTCGTCGTGGCCATCGGGCATCGCCGGGAGGTTTACAAGCGGCTCGGCGAGCTACTTAGCCTGGCGGGCAGGAAGAAATAGCCGGACCATCCGGCGCCCGCGGCTTAACGAGCCGACAGCCCCGCATTTTAGGGGAGGCCGGCGGTTGAAGCCGGCGGCGGCTTCTGCTATCATGAGGGGGCTTTCCAAGGGCCTGGAAAGGTCAAGGATTTAAGCGCATGCCTTGGAACGCTTAGATAATAAATAGCTTACAAGCGCAGACCGTGGGCGGTTAGCTCAGTTGGGAGAGCGCGGCGTTCGCAACGCTGAGGTCGGGAGTTCGAGTCTCCTACCGTCCACCATTTTTTTTGTTGTCGCCCGGCCTGTCCGGGAATCAGGGGACACGTCCCTCAAAGCCCGGGGCTGCCCAAGAGGGCTGTGCCCGAGGTACATGTCCCCAAAGTTGATGGCGGAGGGGCAATGATCGATCGCGAGATCTGGATGTTGGCCGGCACGGCGGCCGGGCTCGGCCTCGTCCACACCGTCATCGGCCCCGACCACTATCTGCCTTTCATCGTCATCAGCCGGGCCCGCGAATGGACCCTGCGGAAGACCCTGGGCGTCGCCTTCCTGGCCGGCCTGGGTCACATCCTCAGCTCGATCGTCCTCGGCTTCGTCGGCATCGCCCTGGGCATCGCCGTGGCCAAGCTCGAAGGCGTCGAATCGACCCGGGGCACGGTCGCGGCCTGGCTCCTCATCGGCTTCGGCTTCGCCTATTTCGTATGGGGCATGCGCCGTGCCTGGCGGGGCAAGGCCCACACCCACCCCCACCTTCACGATCATCTGCACAACGGCGTCGCCGCGCCGGCCCACGAACATGAGCCGGAGGCCGGGCACGACCACGATCACGATCATCAACACGCCCACCCGCATACTCACGAGCTGGCTTCTCACGTCCATCCCCACGGCGAGAAACCCAAAAAGGCCAATATCACACCCTGGGTCCTGTTCACCATCTTCGTCTTCGGCCCCTGCGAACCCCTCATCCCGCTGGTCATGTATCCTGCGGCCCGGCACAGCACGGCCGGAGTGGCCCTGGTCGCCGCGGCCTTCGGCCTGACGACGATCGTCACCATGCTCGTCATCATCGCGGCCGCCTCGTACGGGGCCAAGTTCGTCAAGCTGGGCAGGCTCGAGCGCTACTCCCACGCCCTGGCCGGGCTGATGATCTTCGTCTCCGGCCTGGCCGTCCAATTCCTCGGCCTCTGAGGAGGCTCTCCATGACCTTCGTCGCCGACTGCATGCTCGGCCGCCTGGCCAAGTGGCTCCGTATCCTCGGCTTCGACGTCCTCTATTTCTCCAAAGCAGAAGACTCGGCCCTCGTCGAGATCGCCCGGCGCGATGAGCGCATCCTCCTGACCAGAGACACGGGCCTCATCGAGCGGACGGCGAAGAGGCCCGACCGCCTCTTCGTCCGGAGCGACGTCTGGGAAGACCAGGTGGTCCAGGTCCTCGACGAATTCGGGCTCTGGGACGAGGTCCGGCCGAACACTCGCTGCATCCCCTGCAACGTCCCGCTCAAACCCCTGAGCCGGGAACAGGCCAGGAACCTCGTCACGCCGTACGTGGGAGGACGCGCCTCTTCGTTCGCCGTCTGCCCCGGCTGCGACCGCGTCTTCTGGCAGGGCACGCACTACGGCGAGATGGAGAAGAAGATCGAGCGGCTCAAGGCCCGTCGCGGCAAGGCCGCCGCGGGCTGATCCCTGCCTCCCGGCGATTGACATTCGGCTCCCGTTCTTTTAGAAAGGGAAGGATCCCATCCCAATCCCACCGAGGAGGGCCGGCCCATGATGTCTCCCGCCCGCTCTTTCGCGCGCGCATTTCTCATCGGCGTCGTCGCCTTGATCCCCGCGGCCATGATCGCCCGGTCCGCTTCGTCCGGCGACAACGGCCCGGCCGCCCAGGCC
>JBGSUG010000299.1:0-3102 GCA_041736225.1 Candidatus Aminicenantales bacterium
CTGCGGCACGGGCCGTCTTCTTCTGCCCATCCTCAAGGCCGGGATCGACGTCGAGGGCTTCGACGCGAGCGCGGCGATGGTGGCGCGGCTGCGGGAGAAGGCCGCTGCGGCCGGCCTCGCCGTCCGGGCCGAGGTCGCCGATATGAGGACCTTCTCCCTGGGCCGGCGTTATGCCTTCATCTTCTGCGGATTCAACGGGTTCGCCCACTGTGCGACGATCGCCGACCAGGTCGCCTTTCTCCGCGCGGCGCGCGAGCACCTTGCTCCCGGCGGGGTGTTCGCCGTGCACATGTCCTATCCCGGGCCGGCCTACTGGTCCGAGCCCGACGGAAAGCCCGTCCTCGAGCACGAGGCGCCGCGTCCCGGCGGCGGCAAGCTCCAGCTGTGGGACAACCGCCGGAAGAACATCGTCGCCCAGCGTCAGGACTCCGAGATGGAGATCTGGGAGCTCGACGCCGCGGACCGGCCGACGGCCGTCCACAAGTTCTCGACGGCCCAGCGCTGGATCTATCGCTTCGAGCTCGAGCTCCTGCTCGGCGCGGCCGGCTTCACCCGTTGGGAGATCCTCGGCGGGTTCGACGGCAAGCCGCTCGACGCCCCCGACGACCAGATGATCGCCCGGGCCTTCCGGGACTGACGGCCGGCCTCCGGGCCGCTCCGGACGGTTCCGGCGTCCGTCGTCGGGCCGGACATCCGCTGAGCTTCAGAGCTTGAGCAGAGCCCGGCCCGCCAGGACGCTCAATCCCGAAACGATGCCGCCGAGCGTGGTCCCCCAGACGAGGTCGACGACCGTGACGACGAGCGGCCAGTCCTTGACCGTGGCCTGGTTGGTCAAGTCGTAGGTGGCGTACGAAATGAGGCCCAGGAAGGCCCCGAGGAGAAGCCCCTTGAGCGGCGCGCCGGCGAGAACGCCCGGACGCACGGCGAAGACGACCAGGCCGGCGATGAACAGCAGGTAGAAGAGCAGCGCCGCCGCCCAGTCGACCTTGGGGGCCATGAGATACCCCAGGTGCTTGCGGTAGAAATTCTTGGCCACGACCGTCAGCCAGACCATGTCGATGGCGAAGAAAATGACCCAAGTGATGAGATAGAGCAGGATCGATTGACGGAAAGTCATTGGCTTATTTCCTTTCTTCGGCCTTTTTGTAGAGCGCGTTGACGTCGCGCTGGCCGCGTTCGAGATAGGGGACGCCCTTTTCCATCCACTCCGGCCTGGGCTTTCCCAGCAGGAAGTGGTCGAAGAACTCGTCCTGGTGGACGGTCCAGTGCTTCTGGTTCTCCCGTTCGCGCAGGCCGTGCTTCTCGCCGTTGTAGTTGAACATGTAGGCCTCCTTGCCCAGGCGGCGGAGGGCCGAGAAGAATTCGATCCCCTGGTACCAGGGCACGGCGTCGTCCTCGTCGTTGTGGATCGAGAGGTAGGGCGTGTCGACCCGCTCGGCCCAGAAGAGGGGCGAATTCTCGAGGTATTGCAGGGTCCGGTTCCAGAGCGGCTCGCCGATGCGGCTCTGCGTCTTCTCGTACTGGAAGGCCCGGGACATGCCGGTGCCCCAGCGGATGCCGCCGTAGGCGCTGGTCATGTTCGTGACCGAGGCCCCGGCCTGGACGGCGGAGAAGATGTCGGTCTGGGTGATGAGGTAGCTGATCTGGTAGCCGCCCCAGCTGTGGCCCTGGATGCCGACCCTTTCCGGGTCGATGAAGCCCATGTCGAGGACCTTGTGGACGGCCGGGATGACGCACTTCACCGCGCTCGCGCCGGGATAACCCGTCTCGTAGACGATGTCCGGGCTGAGAAGGACGTAGCCGTTGCTGACGTACCTCGTGAAGTTGATGCTCGTGCCCGGCCCGGGCGCGACGTAGCGGTGGAGAGGCAGCGCGTTGGTCTCGTAGATGTAGACCATGAGCGGGTATTTTTTCGACGGGTCGAAGTCCTCGGGCTTGATCAGGACGGCGGGCAGGCGCTTCCCGTCGGCGTTGGTGTACTCGATGAGCTCGGCCTTGCCCCAGTTGTATTCGGCCTGCTGGGAATTGGCGTCGCTGACCTTGCGGGCCGAAGCGAAGTCCGGGCCGCTCACCCAGAGGTCGGGGAACTCGTCGAATCGCTGTTCGGTGTGGACGTAGACGTCGGCGTTCCTGGCCTTCAGGATGCCGCCGAGCTGCTTGTCGAGCATGACGACCTTGACCGGGCCGTCGGCCGGCGCCGAGAGGTCGACGCGGTAGGCGCCGGTGGCCCGGGTCGTCTCGTTCGTGACCTGGAGGACGAGCGGTCCGGCCGCCGGGATGGCCGTCTTCTCGGGGTCGAGGCGGACGTAGCGGAATGAGAGCTTGTCACGGCGGCCCATCCCGTTCGTGACCGGGCGGCTCTTCGCGCCGTCCGGCGAGATCTCCCAGATGTCATAGCGGTCGTAGACGAGCAGGGCCCGGTCGCCGTCGGTCCAGCCGGCGACGCCGTAGGGCCTCGGGTCGTCCGGCGTGTCCCACTCCTCGTCGTCGAAGCGGACGCCGAGCTTCGCGGTCAGGTTGAAGGTCCGGCCGTCGGCGATCCGGTAGGTGTGCCAGGCGTTGTCGAGACCGTCGAAGTAATAGAGCCAAGCCCCGCCGGGGGAGAGGCGGGCGCCGTTGGGCGTCTTTTCGAGGACCCGCTTTTTCGAGCCGTCGTTGAGGTTGACGACGTAGATGTCCTCGTAGCCCGTGTCCCAGGAGACGAGCTGCCGGTAGGCGAGGTCCGACGAGCCGAGGGCTACCTTGGCGTCCTCGGAGAGCACGATGTCGGGCACGTCTTCTGCGGCCAGCCGAACGAACTTCTTCTCCTTCGGCAGGAAGTGCACGACGCACATCAGCGTCCGCTTCCTCTCCTCCTCGGCCCGGGACTTCTGCATGGGCTGGAGGAACGGATCGCGCCAGTTCCAGATGTCGACCTTGATGGGCTCCGGCGCGTCCTTGGGCTCGGGCTTGGGCGCGGCGGCGATACCGAAGAAGAGCCGCCCGCCGTCCTTCGAGAACTGGAGCTTGCCGTTCTCGCTCACGGCCAGGCCGGCGGGGAAGCCCTTGGCCGCGGCGGGGGCGAGCTCGGTCGCCGCGGAAGGGTAGGCGGGCAGGAAGACA
>JBGSUG010000328.1:0-2896 GCA_041736225.1 Candidatus Aminicenantales bacterium
GTCCTCCTCCGCGACGGCTGGACCGTGCTGACGCACTGCAACGCCGGGGCGCTGGCCACGGCCGAATACGGCACAGCGCTCGGCATCGTCCGGGCGGCGATCGCCGAGGACAAGTCGATCCGCGTCTTCGCCGACGAGACCCGGCCGTTCCTCCAGGGTGCCCGGCTGACCGTTTGGGAGCTCGACCGGGACGGTATCCCGGTCGTTCTCATCACCGACAGCATGGCCGGCTGGTTCATGCGCCGCGGCGAGGTCGACGCCGTTGTCGTCGGGGCCGACCGCATCGCCCGCAACGGCGACACGGCCAACAAGATCGGGACCTACTCGCTGGCCGTCCTGGCCAAGGAAAACGGCGTGCCGTTCTACGTCGCCGCTCCGACGAGCACAGTCGACCTCTCCCTCGCCGACGGCGGGGGGATCCCCATCGAGGAGCGCAGTCCGGACGAGGTCCGCCAGGTCGGCGGGCGGCTGATAACCATCCCCCACGTCGAGGTCCGCAATCCTGCTTTCGACGTCACCCCGGCCGCCTACATCACGGCTATCGTCACCGAGCGCGGCGTTCATCGCCCGCCCTATGAGAAGAGCTTGAAGATCGCAGGAGAATAGCCGGGGGTCATTTCCACCGTAAAGGGGGGCATCATGGCTAAGAAAGCCATCTGGGCGGTCGCTCTTTCCTTTGTAGCGTTTTCCTTCATCATCCCAACCTTGGCCTGCTCGAAGAAAGCCGCAGAGACCGGCTGGAAGGCGGAAGTCGAGGTCATCAACGGCATCAAGACGGTCCGGAACCCCGAAGCGCCTCGCTACGGGGAGTTCGCGTTCGATCTCGTCGAGGACATGGTTATCGGCGACGAGAAGGAAGAGGCCTATTTCTTCCCGGGCTGGGTGACGATCAGTATCGATGAGGCAAGGACGATCTACGCCTGTGACGCCGGCAACAGGCGAGTCCAGGTTTACGACAAAAGCGGCGTATTCGTCAGGACGCTGGGCCGTCAAGGCCAGGGCCCCGGCGAGTACTCATTTCCCTCGGCGGTCTACCTCGATCAAGCGGGGGACGCTTATATCGGAACGGGCCGCGCCCTCGTCGTTTTCGACCGTGAAGGAGTCTTCAAGAAGAACGTCCCGGTCAAGACGTTTCTGTCGACGATGATCCTCGGGCCCGGCGGTACCATCATCGGGACGACTCAACCGAACATCCGGGCGGAGGGAGGCCCGAAGAGCACGCTGGTTCAGCTCGGCCCGGACGGAGAACTGCAAAGAACTCTGGCCGTGTTCCCGGCCTATGGCGCGAGCCCCGGACAGATGTTGCTCCATTGGTACTCGGGAGGTATCGCCTTCTGCGCTCGCCCTGAGAATTCCCTTTTCTACGCTTTTTCCCTCGATTACCTGATCCATGTCGTCGACGGGGAAGGCCGGCATCTCTTCGCCTTCTCCAAGACCGAGAAAAGCCAGGGGATAAGCGGTGAAGAGGCCGATCTGACACGCGAGGACGGGATCTTCGCCTGGTTCGGCCAGGGTGATCCGAAAACGGCCCCCTTGGGCCTGCCGGACCACCGGCCATTTTTCCAGAGGTTTCTAAGCGACGACCTCGGACGGCTGTACGTCTTCCGTTTCCGGCCGATAACGGAGAAAGCCGAGACCGCGAGCGAGGTCGATGTCTTTTCCAAGGACGGGATCTATCTCTACCGGATGACCTGGCCGTTCCTGCCACAGGTCATCAAGGGCGGCTTCCTCTATGAGGTGCGTCAGGACGAGGATGCGGGACTGACCCGGATCGTCCGCCATCGGATCGCCAATTGGGGCGAGTTCAAGGCGGAATAGGCACAGACTGACGGCCGGATCCAGGCCGGAGCCCCGTGCGCGGACCCATAAATATTGACAATTTAATTAATTTATAATAGTCTTTATACAGCTTAACTATCTTTTATTGGACAAAACGATGGAAAAAATGTCGTATTCGTCAGGTTGGCGATCCGTAGACGACGTCGCGGCCTACCTCGGCATCAAGCGGGGAACGGTCTATAAATGGGTCGCCCGCTACGGGCTTCCGGCCCGGAAGGTCGGCCGGCTGCTGAAATTCCGCCGGGAGGACATCGACCTCTGGATGGAGTCGCGGCGGACGGGTGCCGCCCCCGGCGAATCCGGGGCCCGGTACCTGCGTCTCTTGCGTGAAGCGGCGCCGGAGATCAAGCGGCGTTTCGGCGTCCGGAGCATCGGCCTCTTCGGTTCGGCGGCCCGGGGCGAGGCCGGCCCGGATTCCGACGTCGATGTCCTCGTCGAGTTCGAAGCGCCGACGTTCGACCGCTATATGGACCTCAAGTTCCACCTCGAGGACCTCTTCGGCCGGCCCTGCGATCTCGTCCTCGCCGATTCCCTCAAGGAGGGCGTCCGGCGGGCCGCGTTGAGCGAGGTCGTCTATGTCTAGGAACTCCGGGGTTTACGTCGAGGACATCCTCGAAGCGATCCGGCGAATCCGATCGTACACGGCGGGCCTGGACGAGGCCGCCTTCGCCGCGAGTCCCATCACGATCGACGCGGTCGTCCGCAACCTCGAGATCATTGGCGAGGCCGCGGCCCGCCTCCCGGAGGACGTCAAATCCGTCGCGGACGGCGTCGAATGGCGCAAGATCATCGCCTTGCGGAACATCCTGGCCCACGAGTATTTCGGCGTGAACACGGCCATCCTTTGGGACGTCGTCGGCCATAAGCTCGAGCCGCTCGAGCGGGGATGCCGGACGATGCTCGGCCGCGGAGCCGGATGATGCGGGCGGTCGCCGGATGGGCCCTCGGCCTCGTCCTCGCGCTCTCCGTCGCGGCCGGGGACGGCAGACAGGGGACGGGGCTCGTCGGATACCTCCCCAAGGATCGCGTCGTCGAGCTTGCGGCGGCGGCCGACGGG
>JBGSUG010000141.1:0-3693 GCA_041736225.1 Candidatus Aminicenantales bacterium
AGAGAGCGGTTTCCAGGCCCGGCGGTACGGTCACGGCCGGGGGGGCCTGGATCTGGAGGGACGCCCGGACGAAGTTGCCAACCCCGTTCCACGCCGGGCTCTTCCTCGTCGCCGGCACCGCGGTCGCCGTTCTGTTCTACACCTCGTTCTTCCAGGACCCCCGGGGACTCGCCGATTCGATCCGGGCCATCGGCGCGTCCTTCGACCGCGCCGGGCATCCCGGCTTCCACGCCCAGCCCTGGTACTTCTATCTCCGGACGCTGGCCTACTCGAAAGCCGCCGGCGGACCGGTCTGGAGCGAGGCCTTCCTGCTCTTCCTGGCCGCGGCCGGCGGAATCGCCGCGCTGGGGAACGACAGCGGGAAGGACGGATCCCCGCGCTTCATGCGCTTTATCCTCTTCTTCACGGTGTTCACGGCCGCGGCCTACAGCCTCATTCCCTACAAGACGCCGTGGAACCTCCTGCCCTTCCACTTCGGACTGGCCGTCCTGGCCGGCGGCGGCGTCGCCCTCCTTCTCCGGATCAGCCGCTTCCGCCTGGTCAAGCTCGTCGTCCTGGCCGCCCTCGTCCCCGGGTTCGCCAACCTGGCCGTCCAAAGCTTCCGGGCGAACTTCGAGCATCCGGCGGACCCGTCCAATCCCTACGTCTACGCGCAGACGAGCCCGGACCTGCTCCGGCTGGTGGGAGAAGTGGAGAAGGCCGCGGCGGCCGCCCCGGAAAAGAGCGACCTGTTCATCGAGGTCGTCGCTCCGCCCGATGAGACCTGGCCCCTGCCGTGGTACTTTCGCGGGTACACTCGAGTCGGGTACTGGACGAGCCCGGAAGCTGCCCGCTCCGACGTCGGGACAACCCGCGCGGCAATAGTCGTCTCCTCGGCCGCGTTCGCCGATGAGATCGGCGCGGAGCTCGGCGAGGGATACCTGCAGACTTTCTACGGCCTCCGCCCGGAGGTCGTCCTGGCCCTCTTCGTCCGCGACGGACCGCGCTAAGAGCGCCCGCCGGCGTCCTTGCGGTATCCGACGACGGCGTCCAGGTAGACCGGCTTCGTGTCGTCGTTGACGATCCGGATGGTGTCGGTGGACTGGGTGACGGGGAACATCATCGGACCGAACTTGAACCCGCCGGGACCGCGTCCCGGGTGCAGGGCCTGCCAGGCCTCTTCCCCCTCCTCGCTCATCCGGAACAGGCCCGCCAGCCCATAGCTCGCGCTTCCCTTGGTGACGACCGAGCCGTCGTCCGCCGAGTCCGAAAAGTAGATGCGGCTCTCCATCCGCACGGTCATCTCGCCGCCGGGACGGATCTCGGCGAACCGGCCGTCGGGTCCGCCCAGGGCGTTCTCGGGCGATACGACCTCGATCTTGTCCAGGACCTCCCGGGCGTAGAATTCGTCCTGGTCCTTTCGGGGCTCCTGGGCCGCGGGCGCGGCCGGCTCGAGGAGCAGGAGCCCGGCCGCGATGACCAGGACGAGCCCGGCGGAGCGGATGACGACGTTGGTATCCATTCCCCTCTCCCTTCGAGGATACCTCTAGCACGGCGGACGGGGTCCGTCAAGGAGGGCGGCGGGAATATTCCCTGCCGGTGGCGGTATTGGAGATGTCACACTGACCGAGCTCACCCGAAAGGAGTCGAAATGAAGCGCATCACAGCGGTCTTTGGAGCGGTCCTGACCATCGGACTGGCCGCCGGCCTCGACGCGGCGGACGGGCCCTTCCGCCTGAGCGTCCGAATCATCCGTATCCCCGCCGAACAGAGCTTCAAGACCGAGGTCCCGGACGGGCGGGGCGGGACAGTCTCCCTGCAGGTCTCCGGGAACATCGTTTCCGGATTCCCCAAGGGGACGGTCATCATCCCCACCGAGTTGGCCTGGAACGCATCGGAGGCGATCATCGGGCGGACGATTGGCGAGCACATCGGCTTCCGTTGCGGGGGCTTGGATGCCGAAAGGATTCGGATCCATGAGGTCGGTTCGCAGGACCTCTTTTTCTCAAAGGGCGCTCCGGCCCAGTCGGCCCGATTCGAGGAAAGCCTCGGGGAAGGCCGCAGCACCGACTGCGAGGTCCGGGCCGAAGTCCTTTCGACGGGACAGGGCAAGGCCGTGGCCCGGCTCCAGCTGGATGTCGGCTCGTCCTGGCAAGCCGGAACGCTCGCCGGCGGCATCATCGGGAGGGTGATCTCCGTCGTTGCCGAGGTTCCGGAATCCCGGTTGCTGCTTGTCGGTGCCCCCGGCGATAAGGCGGTTTATTTTCTGGCCGTCTGTGTCGTGTCGCGTTGAGCGCGGCCGATCCGGCCTATTTTATTTTTTCCTTTAGGAGCGGGGCGTAGATGTTCATCTTCTG
Organism: Candidatus Aminicenantales bacterium; assembly: GCA_041736225.1. Classification (GTDB taxonomy): domain Bacteria; phylum Acidobacteriota; class Aminicenantia; order Aminicenantales; family Saccharicenantaceae; genus RBG-16-66-30. The sequence continues at coordinate 2,337 of JBGSUG010000141.1, forward strand.
CGGATCGTCGCCTGTGACCCGGGCCGCCCAGAGAAACCCGCGCTGGACGATCTCGCGGGCCTCGGGGACGTCGAAATCCGCGGCGACGTGGCCGAGCGACGTGTAGAACACCCGCCCCTTCCCGTAAAGCTTCTTCCAGACGACGGGCATGACCGTGCCCGCGGCCCAGGGGGCGTGCTCGCCCGTGAACGTGGTCGTGGCCAGGACCTGGACGCCCGGGTCGACGTGCATGAAGTACTGCTCGGACTTCATGTGGAAGCGGCGCCTCAGGCCTTTCGTGATGGGATCGGCCGGGTCGGTGATGTCGACGTCGTAGTCGATGACGCCTCCGGGATGGGCGACCCACTGGCCGCCCACCATGAACTGGTACTCGACGGCGGAGCGGTGGGCATCGCCCAGGCCGCCGTGCCAGCCGGCCAGGCCGACGCCGCTCTTGACGGCCTCTTCGAGGTTGCGCTCCTGGTCGCCCGTGATGTCGGACATGGTGAAGATGTGGACGATGAGATCGAGTGCCTTGAGCTTTTCGAGATCGAGGTAGCAGTCGAGCGAGTGGGAGACCTCGACCTTGAAGCCCTGAGACTCGAGCCAGGGGGCGAAGATGTCGACGCACTGCTTGGGCTCGTGTCCATCCCAACCGCCCCAGACGACCAGGGCGGTCTTCCCTTTCGCGGGTGCCGGAGCCGTCCCCGAGCAGACGAGGAACGACGAGAGGCCGGCGACGATCGCGGCGACGATCAGGATCCTCTTCATGGCTCTCTCCTTCACTCGAGGTCGCGCAGCCAGATGTTCCGGAAGCGGACCGGGTGGTCGTGGTCCTGCAGCGAGATCGGCAGCCTATCGGCGTGCATCTTGTACGGCGGCCGGGCCTTGTGGGCGGTCGGCCCGGTCAGGACGGCGCCGTCGTGGACGACGATGCCGTTGTGGAAGACGGTCATCCGGGCCGGACTAGCGAGCGTTCCGTCGCTTGCGAACCGCGGCCGGTGGAAGACGATATCGTAGGTCTGCCATTCGCCGGGCGGCCGGCAGGCGTTGACGGCCGGAGGGAACTGCCCGTAAATGGCCGCGGTCGTGCCGTCGGCGTAGGTCTTGTTGCCGTAACAGTCGAGGACCTGGACCTCGTAGGCGTCCATCAGGAAGACGCCGCTGTTGCCGCGGTCCTGCCCGGTCCCCTTGGCCGGCGACGGGGCCATCCATTCGACGTGGAGCTGGCAGTCGCCGTAGCCGTCCACCGTCCGGATGCCGCCCGTCTTGGGTACGACCTCCATGTACCCGTTCTCGACCTTCCAGCGGACCGGCTGGCCCTTGGCGTCCGTCCAGCGGCCGAGGTCCCGGCCGTCGAAGAGAACGATCGCGTCGG
>JBGSUG010000006.1:0-4625 GCA_041736225.1 Candidatus Aminicenantales bacterium
AACGCCTGGCCGCCCCTCCCCTATCGCAGGAGGGGGGGAAGCTGAAGACGGTCGCGACGAAGGTGGGCAACGACACGCCCGTTCCCCAGGCTCCCGCGGAGCGGCGCTGGGCCCTGCGCGAGGTCGATTTCGAGATCAAGCCCGGCCAGCTCGCCGCCCTGGTCGGTCCCAGCGGGGCCGGGAAGACAAGCGTCACCTACCTCCTGCCCAGGTTCTACGACCCGACCGAAGGAACGGTCCGCATCGACGGGCACGACCTCCGGGAGCTCACCCTGAGCACCCTGGCGGACAACATCGGCATGGTGACGCAGGAAACGTTCCTGTTCAACGACACGATCCGGGCCAATCTCCTCTACGCCAAGCCCGAAGCCTCCGCGGCCCAGATCCAAACGGCCTGCCGTGCGGCCAACATCCACGAATTCATCGCCGATCTCCCCGAGGGCTACGACACCGTCGTCGGCAACCGCGGCTACCGCCTATCGGGCGGCGAGAAACAGCGCGTCGCCATCGCCCGGGTCATCCTCAAGAACCCGCGCATCCTCGTCCTCGACGAGGCCACGTCTTCGCTCGACAGCCAATCCGAGGCTCTCATCCAGGAGGCGCTGGAGAGGATCATGAAGAACCGGACGAGCCTCGTCATCGCCCACCGCCTGAGCACCATCCTGGCCGCCGACATCATTCTGGTCCTCGACGCCGGACGTCTCGTGGAACGGGGGACCCACACGGAGCTCCTGGCCAGGGGCGGGCTTTACACCGCTCTCTACGAAACCCAGTTCCGGCCGAGCCAGGAATAAATCGCAATAAATGGGGGACATGATACCTATTTCCTATTTATTTCATGGAGAAAATAGGGAAATGGGTATCATGTCCCCCATTTTTCCGTGACCGCCCCTCCGGAAGACGCGAGAAGACGGCCTCGGGACAAATTAAAAAGGCCCGCCTCCCGAAAGGGGGCGGGCCTTTGTGCTTCAGATCGTGCTTCTGCTTAGAACGAGAACCGGGCGCCGACGCGGGCGGTCCAGGTCCCGTAGCGGGTGGTGTAATTGTTGAACGCGATGTTCTTCCAGAACGGATCACCCGGCGTTTCGAGTTCCGCCTCCCAGTCGAAATCCTGGGCCAGGAACTGCCAATCTTCGATCCACATCGTGTTCCGGTTGGGGGCGATGGACTTGGCCTGCCAGGTCTTGGTGTTGGTGAAGTTGTTGACCTGGAGGTTAAGCGAGATGTTGTACTTGCCCTTGATCTTGAACGCATATTCCAGGAAGATGTCTCCCCAGACCGTGAAGGGCAGCCGGCCGAGATCGCCGTAGCCGTTCGGATAGATGTAGCTGTTGCGGACGCTCAGCTGGGTGCTGACGGGCAGGCCGCTGCGGCCGTAGCCGACCACGCCGACCGTGAGTCCGAACGGGAAGGCGTAGGAGCCGTAGGCCTTGAAGTAGTGGGTCCGGTCCTGCGGCAAGGGGCCGTCGAGGCGCTCGCCGTCGAGCCGGAACATCATGAACCACATGTCGAAGAACCGCTCGACGTTCGGGGAGTTCCGGCCGGCCTCGTCGGCCGAAGACAGCCCGCTGTAGTTGCCCTCGACGCGGCTGAGAGTGTAGTTGACGCCGCCCTGCCAGTTGTGGCTGAACCGCTTCTCGAGGGAGACGTTCATGCCGTAGTACTCCCTCTTGGCGTCGGGCTGCGTCCAATAGTCCGCGCCAGTTTGATCGTCCGCAGTCCCTTCGATGCCGTCGGGACCGGCATTGCTGAGGATCTCCCGAGACCTCGCCTGGATATATTCGCTGCCGGGGTTGGCGTTGTAGTAGATCTCGCCGCCCAGGCCTTCGAAGCCGATATCCTCGATCGTCCGGATGAGGTGCTTCTGGACGAGCCGGACGGACAGCGACAGGTCCTCGGTCAGCTTCTTTTCCGCCCCGAAGGAGATCTCCTGCTGGGCCACGGGCTTAAGGTTGGGATCGGTCGTGTCGTAGGACGGGACGCGGAAGTTGATGGATCCCATGTATTCGTTGAGGCCGGCGGCGCCTTCCTCGCCGCCCAGCTGGTCGTTGCGGGCTTCTGGCGTATCAATACCGGCCTCGTACTCGTTGGCAATCTTCCAGAAGTCGTAATCGTTGAGCTTGTAGTATTGGGTGATCCACTTGAGCCCGCCGTACGAGCCTTCGGCCAGGTAAAGCTTCATGACGTCGTAGTAGATGCCGAAGCTGCCGAAGATCTTGAGGGTGGAGTCCCCGAAGACGTCGTAGACGACGCCGAGCCGGGGGGCGAACTTGTCCTTGAAATCGAACTTGATCGGGATCTGGGTGAATTCGGGGTTGAACGAGGGGATGTACTCCTGCTCGGTCCGGACGCCGGCGTTGAGGGTCAGCCGGCCGCCGATCGTCCAGGAGTCCTGGAGGTAGAGGGCCCAGCTGTTGCGATAGATATCCCAATCCTTGCCGTATGTTGACGTGAAGCCTCCGCGGAGTTCGTAATAGCCGTAGGTGCCGCGGAAGGCCGGGACGCCGTAGGCGGCCAGGGCCGAGCTGGTCCGACCCCAGTAGAGGCGGACCCAGGGATACTTGGAGCTTTGGTTGTAGTCCTCCTGGTCGCGGATGAGCTGAGCGCCGGCCTTCCAGGCGTGGTCGCCGGCCAGGCTGAGATAGTAGGACAAGTCGAGGTTGGCGGAGATCTTCTCCTGCAACTGGCCGTTGCGGCCGAGCACCTGGACGGCGGCGCCGGTGTCGGGGGCGTAGTTGATAGGCCCCGTGTAGAACAGGTATTCGTCCGGGATCACGCCCTCGTAGAGGTAGCTGCTGGTGGCGCTGCGATAGTTGGTGTTCGAGTTCCCGATCTGCTGGTTCGTCCACTGCTGCTTGGCGTAGCCGGCCCGGGCGCTGATGAGGAAGTTGTTGCTGGCGCTATAGTCCAACATGAAAGCCGCACTTATGTTCGGATAATCGAACCCGGCCTGTTTCCAGGTGTCCATGGTGAACGTGCCGTAGGTCTTGCTGCTCGTGCCGTTGATGCTGGGGATTTCACCGCGGTAGTTGGACCAGTTGTTGACGAAAGAGGCCGACATGCGCATGCCCTTGAACGGGGCGGCGGTCAACTTCAGCTGGCCGTTCCAGGCGAAGTTCTTGTTGTAGAAGGTGTACCGGGGGGCTGCGTCGCCGTCGGACAGGAAGAAACGGCTGGCGTACGTCCGCGAATACTGGGGATTGAAGGAGCCGAAGAACCAGAGGCGGTCCTTGAAGATGTAGCCGCCGAGGTTGAAGACGCCTTCAAAGCTCTTGTAGTCGTCGCGGTTCTTCCCGCCGCCCCAGTAGAGGTCGTCGTCATTGACGAACTCAAAAACGTAGTCGTCGTAGGGGTTCCAGCGGAGATACTCACGCGACTTGCCCTGCATCAGGATGTCGTTGTCGTTGTAGTACGCCATCAGGTCGCCGTGGAAGGCGTTGCCGCCGGAACGGGTGATGACGTTGACGACGCCGCCCATCGAGCCGCCGTACTCGGCGGTGTAGCCCGATGCGGTGACCTTGACCTCTTCGACGAGCTCCATGACGGCGCTCTGGCCCCGGGTGCCGATGTGGGCCCCGGTGATGTCGGCCCCGTCCATGACCCAGATGTTCTCGGTACCGGTCGCGCCGTCGACCGAGAGGCCGCCGGCGTTGGCCTCGTACTGGACGCCGGGGACGGTGCTCAGCAGGCCGTCGAAGTTACGGCTGCGGGGCAGGCTCATGAACACTTCCTTGGTCATGGTCTGGCCCTTGACGGTGCTCTTGACGTCGATCAGCGGGCTCTGCCCGATGACCGTGACCTGCTCCTCGATGGTCGCCTGGTCCAGGGTCGCGTTCAGGTTGACCGTGGTGGATAGCTGAACGATGATGTTCTGCCGGATCAGGGTCTTGAAGCCCTGGAGCGTAAAGACGACCTCGTAGGTGCCGGACGGCAGGGAGAACATGCGGTAGTTGCCGTCGCCATCGGTCACGGCCGTCGCCTTGCCGACCATCTTCGGGCTCGTCGCCTCGACCGAGACGCCGGGCAGCGGAGCGCCGCTCGAATCCACGACCTTGCCTTCCATCTTGGAGCTCACGTTCTGCTGGGCGAACCCGAGACCGGCGGCCAAGATCAGGCACAATGCCAATAATGATATTTTCTTGAACATCCTTCGATTTCCCCCTTTTCTTGTAAGATAGAAACCCAAATGCCCTTGTTGCCCTTGTGAGACCCCCCCTTCTAAGCTTCACCTCCTTCCACAATAAGCCGACGGCTCGTCTAACAAAGAAACAGGTTGCTGACCCGTGAAACAAAATAGCATATTTTGTGCCAGCCGCGACATCGCCATATTTTGTTTATAATCAATATTATATATTTTACGGAAAGCAGCCATCATCCAAAAAATTGTAGGCCCACCATAAAAATGTATGCGGGAGCCGCCTATCAACCCTCTTTCCCGATCCCGACGGCTGTATTAGAATCGCTCCGGGAGGACGAACATGGACCGCATTCTCAGAGTCTGGCCGGTCATCCTGCTCCTGTGTTTCCCCGCCCTGGCCTTCGACCGGATCGACGTCACCGTCACGCCGCGCCGGCCGGAGCCCGGCGACAGGGTCGTCGTCCGGGTCGCAGCTCCCGGAGGCGGC
>JBGSUG010000029.1:0-18082 GCA_041736225.1 Candidatus Aminicenantales bacterium
ACGGCGTCCGCCGCGGCCGGGGCGGCGGTTTCGGGCTTGGTGATGGCCGCCGTCTTCTCCGTCGTTTTCTTGGCGGTCTTGGGCTTGTCGACCGGATGGGTCACGGAGCTCTTGGGCTCCGCCTTGATCTTGGACGGCACGGTCAGGTCGCGCAGGGCCGGCTTCTTCGGGGCGGGGAGAGGCTCTGTTTTGGCGGCGGCGGGCTCTCCGCCGCCCGCGGGGCTTCCGCCCGGACCGCCGCCGGTCCCGCCTCCGCCTGCCCCGCCGATGAAGTTGACGTACTGGACGAGGCCCTTCGGCTGGGACCGGGTGAACGACGGCGAGGCGGCGATGAGGATGAGCAGGCCGGCGTGGAGGAAGGCGGAGATGACGACGGCCCGCTTGAACGCCTGGGGCAGGACGGTCCGCGCGGGGCTCATTTCCTCTTGTCTTTGACGTCGACGGGTTCGGTGATGACGCCGACGATCTCGACGCCGGCCTTCTTGGTGATGTCCATGACGCGGACGCCGACGCCCCAGGGCACGTCCTTGTCGACCTGGAGATAGACGACCTTTTTCGGCTTGTTGTAGAAGTACTCGGTCAGGCGGCGCTCGAGCAGGTTGATGTTGATGACGGAGTCGCCGATGTGGACGTACTGGTCCTTGGTGACGGTCAGCGTCAGCCCTTCCTCGGCCGGCTTGGTGTCGGTCTCGGCCTGGGGCAGGTTGATGCCGATGCCCGACTGCATCATCGGCGCCGTGACCATGAAGATGACGAGGAGGACCAGCATGACGTCGATGAACGGCGTGACGTTGATCTCGGAGAGATGCGTGCCGACCTGCCGCTTGCGCCCGGAGGAGGGCAGGGACTGCGTGCTAAGACCCATGGAGTCTCTCGGCGATGCTCAGGAATTCGAGGGAGAAGTCCTCCATGTCGGCGATGACGTCCTTGATGCGGCCGAGGAAGTAGTTGTAGGCGATGACCGCGGGCACGGCGGCGAAGAGGCCGACGGCCGTGGCCACCAGGGCCTCGGCGATGCCCGGGGCGACGACCTGGAGGCTGGCCGAGCGCATGGCCCCGATGCGGACGAAGGATATCATGATGCCCCAGACCGTGCCGAAGAGGCCGATGAACGGCGAGACGCTGCCGGTCGTGGCCAGGAAGAACATCATCTTCTCCAGCCGCGCCACCTCGGCGTTCGAGGCCTTGAGCAGGGCCCGGCTGAGGCTCTCGGTCTTCGTCCCGGTCCAGCCGTTCTCGCCCGTGGATTTCGACTGGTAGGCCAGCTCCTTGTTGCCGGCCAGGAAGATGACGGCCAGCGGGCTGGCCCGGAGCCGCTTGGCGGCGTCGTTGACCTCGCCCAGGCTCTTGCTCCGGCGGAAGGCCTCGAGGAACCGTTCGGACTGCTTGACCGCGGACTTGATGGTCTTGGCTTTATAGAAGATGATGGCCCAGGAAAAAACGGAGAAAAAGACGAGGAGCAGGAGTATCAACTGGACGACGATGTCGGCTTCGGCGATGATCTTGAAAATGTTGATATTCATGATTATCCGAGAAAAAAGTAGCACATGGTCCCCGGACTGTCAAATGAGCGGCTTGCCGGCCTCGCGGATTTAGATATATATTCGGGGCATGAAGCCCTGGGACAGGGTCAAGAAGATCCTCATCGGCGGCGGCAAGAACGTCCGCGATCCGCGCATCTTCCACCGGCTCTCGCTCGTCGCCTTCTTCGCCTGGGTCGGCCTCGGCGCGGACGGGCTGAGCTCGGCGAACTACGGCCCCCAGGAGGCCTTCCTCTCGCTCGGCGACCACCGCCACCTGGCCCTCTACCTGGCCCTCATGACCGCGGTCACGGTCGTCACCATCTCGGCCAGCTACTCGCAGATCATCGAGCTCTTCCCGACGGGCGGCGGCGGCTACGTGGTGGCCACCAAGCTCCTCGGGCCGGTCTTCGGGCTCGTCTCGGGGTGCGCGCTCGTCGTCGATTACATGCTGACGATCAGCATCTCCATCTCGAGCGGCGTCGAGGCCGTCCTGAGCTTCCTGCCGGCGGGCTTCTTCGCCCATAAGCTGACGTTCATCCTGCTCGTCACGCTGGTCCTTGTCCTGCTCAACTTGCGGGGCGTCAAGGAGTCCGTGACCACGCTGATGCCGATCTTCCTGTTCTTCTTCGTCTCGCACGTCGGGCTCATCCTCTACGGCATCTTCTCCCACGTCTCGGCGACGCCGACCCTCTTCGTCGACACCATCCGCGAGACGCGCCAGGGCATCCAGCAGCTCGGCTTCGGGGCCATGGCCTTCATCCTGCTCCGGGCCTACAGCCTCGGCGGCGGCACCTACACGGGGATCGAGGCCGTCGCCAACGGGCTGCAGATCCTGCGGCCGCCCCGGGTCAAGACGGGGAAGAAGACGATGGTCCTGATGGCGGCCTCCCTGTCCTTCACCGCCGGCGGCCTGCTCATCTGCTACCTGCTGACCAACGTCCAGCACATCGCCGGGAAGACCCTGAACGCCTCGCTCATCGAGACCCTCGTCGGGACGTGGATGATCGGCGGCTTCCCGCTCGGCGTCTGGCTGCTGGGGCTCATCCTGGTGTCGGAGGGGGCCATCCTCTTCGTCGCCGCCCAGACGGGCTTCATCGACGGCCCGCGGGTCCTGGGGAACATGGCCATCGACTCCTGGGTGCCCAACCGCCTGATGCATCTCTCGGAGCGGCTCGTCGTCCAGAACGGCATCCTGTTCATGGGCCTGGCCTCGCTCCTCATCCTCGTCTTCACGCGGGGCTCGGTCCAGATCCTCGTCGTCATGTACAGCATCAACGTCTTCCTGGATTTCTCGCTGGCCCAGCTCGGCATGTGCCTCCACTGGATCAGGAACCCGGTCCCCCACCGGGGCAAGAAGCTGGCCGTCAACCTCGTCGGCCTGCTGATGTCCGTGTCGATCCTGATCGTCACGGTGGCCATCAAGTTCAAGGAGGGCGGCTGGATCACGCTCCTCATCACGCTCTCGTTCATCGCCGTCTGCGTCCTCATCCGGGGCCATTACAACAAGGTCAAGGACCTGATGAAGCGCCTCGACGACGTCATGGCCCAGGTCGGGCAGATGGCCGGGCGCCACGCGGCGCCGGCGCGGGATGCATCGGCCCCGACGGCCGTCATGTTCGTGCGCAACTTCGGCGGGCTGGGCATCCACTCCTTCCTCAACATCCACCGGACCTTCCCGAACTACTTCAAGAACTTCGTCTTCATCTCCATCGGGATCGTCGACTGGAAGAACTTCAAGGGCGCCGAGGAGGTCAAGAACCTGGAAACGCACATCCGCGAGGAGCTCAAGAAGTACGTCCGGCTGTCCAACGATTTCGGCTTCCACGCCGAGTCCATCCACGCCGTCGACGTCGACACGCTCGACGTCGTCGAGAAGCGCTGCGAGGAGATCCAGCGGAAGTACAACAAGGCCGTCTTCTTCGTCGGCAAGCTGGTGTTCGAGGAGGAGAACCTGTTCACCCGGTTCCTCCACAACCAGACGGCCTACAGCATCCAGCGCATCCTGCAGTTCAAGGGCATCCCCACCATCGTCCTGCCGATCCGGGTCATCAAGACCAAATAAGAAAAGAAGGGACCTGGTCTTCACAAACGTCGGTTTCTCCCTGAAGCTGTGAAGACCTGGTCCCGATCTTTTTCAGTTGATGCGGGAGGCGCGGGGGCCGTCGAGGCCGAGCAGGCCCTGGAGGAGCACCCGGGCGACCTTCTTGGCGTCCTTGCCGCTCTCGTTGGTCGCCCCGACGCACGACGGGCAGCCGTCCCGGCAGGGACAGGACTCGAGCGTCTTCAATGCATGTTCGAGCAGCCTCGACTCGAGGGCGAACAGGGACGGGCTGAGCCCGATGCCCCCCGGGAAGCTGTCGTAGATGAAGATGTTGGGCTCGAAATCCGGGTCCATGAAGGCCGGGACATCCTCCGGCCCCGGGCCGACCGGCTTCAGCTGCGGGGTCATCGGCCGGACGGGCTCGCCCGAGGTATTGTCGCCGATCGATACGCCGACGTCGTGGATGTCGCACATCATGAAGATCGGCGAGACGTGGTGGAGGATGTAGGCCAGGCCGAACAGGCCGTTGATCCGCTGCTCGGCCGGGAAGGGGACGGCCTGCATGAGCGCCGAGGGCACGGTCAGCCAGTAGGCCGTCGTGTGCATCTCGTTCTGGGGCAGCTGCAGGTCGCCCGCGCCGACGTTCTCCATGGTGTGGAACTTGATCTTCTTGAAGCCGACGACCTGCGTCGCCACGTGGACCTCGCCGTGCGAGACCCGGCCCGTGCCGGCCTCGATCGCCTTCTTGTCGAAGACGTCGAGGATGGTGATCTTGGTGTAGTCGATGGCGTCGGTGTAGTAGTCGATGTCCGTCTTCTTGACGTAGGCCTTGCGCTCCTCGAAGTCGAGCTTCTCGACGAAATACTGCTCGCCCTCGACGATGTAGATGGCCTTGGGGTGGAGGGCCGTCAGGGCCGAGGTGAAGTCGACCTCGGCGATGACCCGGGCCTCGCCCGTCACGTCGACGACGACGAAGTTGTCCGACGAGATGCTGCGCAGGCTGATGGCGTCGGCCGGGTAGGCCTCCGACGTGTAGAACCACTTGTCCTTGGAGTGGTGGAGGAGCTTGTCCTCCTCGAGGAAGGCGAGGATCTCGCCGACCTCGGCCCGGCCGAACTTCTCGCCGTCCTCGAACGGCAGCTCGAAGGCGGCGCATTCGATGTGGCTGATGAGGATCGACAGGTTGTCCGGGTTGATCAGGGCCATCTCGGGCGACTTGGAAAAGAAGTAGTCCGGGTTGTTGATGATGAACTGGTCGAGGGGCGAACTCGTGGCCACGAGCACGGCCGCCGACAGGCCCGTCTTCCGCCCCGCCCGCCCGGCCCGCTGCCAGGTGCTGGCGATCGTCCCCGGGTAGCCGGCCAGCACGGCGACGTCGAGCGTCCCGATGTCGATGCCGAGCTCGAGGGCGTTGGTCGAAACGACGCCCAGGATCTCGCCCGTCCGCAGGCCCTTCTCGATCTCCCGCCTCTTCAGCGGCAGATAGCCGCCCCGGTATCCCCGGATGAGCCCCTCCTTCTGGATGTTGGTCTCGACGTCCTCCTTGAGATAGGTCAGGAGGACCTCGGTGATGAGCCGGCTGCCCGCGAAGACGATCGTCTGGAGGCCGCTCTTGAGGAAGATCGAAGCGACCCGCCTCGACTCGTTGACGTAGGAGCGCCGGATGCCCAGGGCCGCGTTGACCACGGGCGGCGTGTAGAAGACGAAGTACTTGCCGCCCCGCGGCGCGCCGTTGTCGTCGACGAGCGCGACCGGCGCCTCGATCATCTTCTCGGCCATCTCGGCCGGATTGGCGATCGTGGCCGTGCACAGGATGAACTGAGGGTCGGCGCCGTAGAACCGGGCGATCCGCCGGAGCCGCCGCAGGACGTTGGCCAGGTGGCTGCCGAAGATGCCCCGGTAGCTGTGGAGCTCGTCGATGACGATGTACTTGAGGTTCTCGAAGAGCTTGATCCACTTGGTGTGGTGGGGGAGGATGCCGGCGTGGAGCATGTCGGGATTGGTCAGGACGATGTGGCCGCGGGCCCGGATGGCCTTGCGGGCGTCCTGAGGCGTGTCGCCGTCGTAGGTGAAGACGCGGATCTCCTCGGGCAGGCGGCCGTTGATGTCGTCGAGCTCGGCCTGCTGGTCCTGCGACAGGGCTTTCGTCGGGAAGAGATAGAGCGCCCGTGCGGAGGGGTCCTTCAGGATGGCGTCGAGCACGGGCAGGTTGTAGCAGAGGGTCTTGCCCGAGGCCGTCGGCGTCACGACGACGACGTTCTTCCCTTCCTTGAGCGCGTCCCAGCTCGAGCGCTGATGGGAGTAGAGCGAGGTGAAGCCCTTGGCCGCGAGGGCCTCGCGCAGGGCCGGGTGGACGTCGTCCGGGTAGTCCCGGAACTGCCCCTCCCGGGCCGGCAGGTACTGGAAGGCCTTGATGGAGTCGCTCCGCTCGCCGATCTCCCGGAGCAGGTTGAGCGACTTGAGGATCTTCTCTTCGTTGGACATGGGAGCGCATTCATCCTAACGGAATCGTACCGGCCGGTCAATCCCGAAACGGGCCGCCGGAAAGGCGCGAAAGGATGTTACCTTCTGTGGTACGATGCAGGCCGTCCATGAACATACTTTTCATCACGGACGAAGACATCGACCCCTCCCGCGGCGGCGTCAAGCGAAGCCTGCACGTCCTGACGCGGGAGTTCATGTCCCGCTATCGGATCCGATGCTGCCTGGCTTACATCCACGCTTACCCCGGCAGCGAGACCAGCGAATTTCACGCCAAGATCCGGCTCGCGAAGCAGGATGCCGGAGCCCGGCTGAAGGAATTCATCCTCGGCCACGCGATCGACGTCGTTGTTCTTCAGAAGATGCTCCCCGGGAAATACCGGATCTTGCCTGTCTTGAAATGGGCGGCCGGGCGCGGGCTCTGCAGGTCCATCTTCGTCCTCCACTTTTCGCCCGAGTATTCGATCCTGAACCTCGACGCCGAGAACATCGTGAACAACATCCGGTACGTCGGATCGCGGACCGGCCGGGCCGTGAACGCGCTCAAGCTGGCCGCGTATCCCGGCTATCGGGCCGTCAAGCGCTTCCTGATCGGCCGGGGCTACCGGGCGATCTACCGGACCTTCGACCGCGTCGTCCTGCTGTCGGAACGCTACGTGCCCGCTTATGCCCGGTTCGCGGGATTGGCCGAACATCCCAGGCTGGCGGCCATCGGCAATCCTCTTTCCTTCGACGCGCCGGCGACGCGCGAAGACATCTCGGGGAAAAAGCGGGAAGTCCTCATCGTCGCCCGCTTCGATGAAAAGCAGAAGAAGCTGTCCCGGGCCCTGGCGATCTGGCGGGAGATCGAGCGCCGCGAAGAGTGCCGCGATTGGAAGCTCGTGATCGTGGGCTTTGGCCCCTGGCGAGACCGGTACAGGAAGCGGGCGGCCGAACTGCGGCTCAACAACGTTTCCTTCGAAGAGGGGCCCCGGGACCCGCTGCCGTACTACCGGCGGGCCTCGATCTTCATGATGACCTCCGCCTACGAGGGGTTCCCGATGGCCCTCCTCGAATCGCAGCAGCAGGGCGTCGTGCCGGTCGCCTTCGACACCTTCGCGTCCCTTCACGACATCGTCGAGGACGGGGTGAACGGCCTCGTCATCCCCCCCGGCGACCTCGGCGCCTATGCCCGGTGCCTGATGGGGCTCATGGCCCATCGGGACGTGCGCGACGAGATGGCCTGGAACGGTGTCCGGAGCTGCCAGAGATACGCCGCGGACACGATCGCGAAACAGTGGGTCGACCTGTTCGAGGCCGTCCTATCCGAAGGCCGCCCCGTCAGCCCCCGGAATGGGCCTCCGGCCGCCGGGTAAAGGCCTTCCGCCCCGTTTTTATGCTAAAATAGATGGATTATGCTGGACGAGATTCGCATCAAGAGGGCGGCACAGCACAATCTCAAGCACATCGACGTCGCGCTGCCCCGGAACAAGCTCATCGTCGTCACCGGCCCGTCCGGCTCCGGGAAGTCGTCGCTCGCCTTCGACACCATCTTCGCCGAGGGCCAGCGCCGCTACATCGAGTGCCTCTCGGCCTACGCCCGCCAGTTCATCGACCAAATGGAGAAACCCGACGTCGAGTCCATCGAAGGCATCTCGCCCTCCATCTCGATCGACCAGAAGACGATCTCCACCAACCCCCGCTCGACCGTCGGCACCATCACCGAGGTTTCCGACCTCCTGCGCCTCCTGTTCGCCCGGGTCGGCACGCCCCACTGCCCGAGCTGCGGCCGGGTCGTCTCGTCCCAGACGCCCGAGGAGATCCTGAGGCGGATCGCCGCCGACCACGCCGGCGCCAAGGTCCGCATCCTGGCCCCCGTCGTCAAGGGCCGCAAGGGCGAGTACCAGCGCCTCTTCGAGCGCCTCCGCAAGAAGGGCTTCCTCCGGGCCCGCGTCAACGGCACGCTCCGCGACCTCGACGACGACATCCCCCTCGAGAAGAGCCGCAAGCACACGATCGAGGTCCTCGTCGACGCGATCAAGATCGGGCCCGACGCGGAGCGGCGTCTGGGCCTCGCCGTCGCCAAGGCCCTCGAGGTCTCCGACGGTGAGATCCTCGTCGTCGACGAGGCCGGCCGCGAGCGCTTCTTCTCCCTGACCCTCCTCTGCCCTTTCTGCGAGGTCAGCCTGGCCGAGCTCGAACCGCGCAACTTTTCCTTCAACAGCCCCTACGGCGCCTGCCCGAAGTGCCACGGCCTCGGCTACCGGGCGGCTCCCAACGAATGGGGCGAGGTCGAGCTCACCGACGAGGTCTGCCCCGACTGCGGCGGCACCCGCTTCAAGCCGGAGACGCTGTCCGTCCGGATCGGCGGCCGCAACATCCACGAGGTCGGGGAGCTCTCCATCGGCGATCTCCGTGCCGAGTGCGCGAAGCTCGAGTTCCCGCCCGCCGCAACCCTCGTCGCGTCCCGCGTCCTCAAGGAGATCTCCTCCCGCCTCGCCGTCATGGAGGAGCTGGGGATGTCCTATCTCCAGCTCAACCGGACGACATCCTCCCTCTCCGGCGGCGAGGCCCAGCGGGTCCGGCTGGCGGCCCAGGTCGGGTCGCGCCTCCGCGGCGTCCTCTACGTCCTCGACGAGCCGACGATCGGCCTCCACCAGCGCGACAACGGCCGCCTCATCTCGCTCCTCCGCGGCCTCCGCGACGACGGCAACTCGATCGTCGTCGTCGAGCACGACGAACAGACGATCCGCGCGGCCGACTACGTCCTCGACCTCGGCCCCGGGGCGGGCGAGACGGGCGGCTTCAAGGTCGCCGAGGGCCCCCTGGCCGCCATCCTCGCTTCCCCCGACTCGCTCACCGCCCAGTACCTGCGCGGCGAGAAGTCGGTGCCCGTGCCGGCCGCCCGGCGCAAGCCGGCCGGCTGGCTCGTCATCCGCAAGGCCCGCGAGCACAATCTCAAGGGGATCGACGTCCGCATCCCGCTCGCTTCGATGACGGCCGTCACCGGCGTCTCGGGCTCCGGCAAGAGCACCCTCGTCTACGACATCCTCTTCAAGGCCCTCGAGAACAGGCTCCACAAGGCCCGCCAGCGCGTCGGGGCCCACGAGAGGATGGAGGGCATCGACGGCCTGGACAAGGTCGTCGCCGTCGACCAGAAGCCGATCGGCCGGACGCCGCGCTCGAACCCCGCGACCTACACCGGGCTCTTCGCCGCCCTCCGCGACCTCATGGCCCGCACCCCCGAGGCCCGCGCCCGCGGCTACTCCTCGGGCCGGTTCAGCTTCAACGTCGCGGGCGGCCGCTGCGAGGATTGCGAGGGCGCCGGGGTCAAAAGGATCGAGATGCACTTCCTGCCCGACGTCTTCGTCACCTGCGACCGGTGCGAGGGCCGGCGCTACAACAAGGAGACCCTGGCCGTCACCTACAAGGGCCGGTCGATCGCCGACTACCTGGCCATGACCGTCGACGACGCCTACGAGCTGCTCAAGGCCTACCCCCAGCTCAAACGCAAGCTGGCCACTTTGAAGCGGGTCGGCCTCGGCTACATCCGCCTCGGCCAGCCCGCGCCCACCCTCTCCGGCGGCGAGGCCCAGCGCATCAAGCTGACGAAAGAGCTCGGGCGGCGGGCCACCGGGCGGACGCTCTATCTCCTCGACGAGCCGACGACCGGCCTCCACTTCGACGACGTCCGCAAGCTCCTCGAGGTCCTCGCCGAGCTCGCCTCCCTCGGCAACACGGTCGTCATCATCGAGCACAACCTTGAAGTCATAAAATATTGCGACTATATTATCGACCTGGGCCCGGAAGGCGGGGAAGAGGGGGGGCGGATCGTGGCCCAGGGAACGCCCGAAGAGGTCGCCGCCGCGGCTTCCCGCTCCCATACGGGGCGCTATCTCGCGAAGGTCCTGGACGGCGGCCGGCGCCCGGAACGAAAGGACGGTTGAGGACTTGGCCTTCAAGGACATCCCGGGCCACAAGGGGATCAAGAGGATCCTCCACCTGGCCCTCGAGCGCGGGCGCGTCCCCAACTCCCTCGTCTTCGGCGGCCCCGAGGGCGTCGGCAAGACGGCCATGGCCCTGAACCTGGCCAAGGCCCTCAACTGCGCGAACATGACCACCGACGCCTGCGGCGAGTGCCCCTCCTGCCGGGCCGTCGACGCCGGGAGCCACCCGGACGTCATGGTCGTCGCCGCCGAGAGACAGGACATCAAGATCGAGCAGACCCGCCTGCTCAAACAGATGGCCTACCTCCGGCCGATGATGGGCAAGCGGCGCGTCTTCATCATCGGGGGGGCCGAGAACCTGAACGACGCTTCGGCCAACTCCCTGCTCAAGGTCCTCGAAGAGCCGCCCGCCTACTGCCACGTCATCCTGGTCACGCCGAGCCCGTTCCTCCTCCTCCCGACCATCCGCTCCCGCTGCCGGGTCCTGGCCTTCTCGGCCATCGGCCGCGAGGAGATCGAAGAGATCCTGGTCGAGAAGGATTTCAGCCGGGAGCAGGCCCGCATCCTCGCCCTGCTCGTCGGCGGGAACCTCGACCGGGCGCAGGAGCTCGAATGGGACGAGGTACGGGCCCTCAAGGACGAGGCCTGGGAGCTCTTCGAGGCCCTGGTCTCGGCCGACCGCTCCGGCCGGTTCCTGGACCGGTTCGGCACCATGCCCAAGGCCGTCCAGGAGGAGTTCGGCCGCGTCCTGGAGGTCCTCTCGTCCTTCGTCCGGGACATCCTCCTCCTCCGGCTCGGCGGCGACCCGGCGCTCCTGCTCAACCCGGACCTCGAGGCGAAGCTCCGCGAGGCCGCCTCGGCCTGGGACGTCCGTCAGGTCCTGGGCGTTCTCGAAGAGCTCGATTTCGTCCTGGTCCAGCTCGACAGGAACCTCAACAAGGGCCTTCTCGCGACCACGTTTTTCTCCAACTTCAGGGAGCTGAGACATGTCTGACATCGTCTGCGTCCGTTCGGAAACCACCGGCCGCCTCCTCCGGGCCCACGCCGGGGAGATGGGCCTGCGCGTCGGGGACCGCTGCATCGTCGAGTCCGACCTCGGCGGCGACCTGGGCGTCGTCGTCGACGAGGGGAGCGTCCAGTGCCACAATCCCAAGGCCGCCCGACTGGCCGTCCAGGTCCTGCGCCGGGCCACGCCCGAGGACATCCGGAAGTTCGAGTGGCTGCGGGAGAGGGAGGCCCGGGCCTACGATCTCTGCCTCCAGAGGATCACCGCCCACAACCTACCCATGAAGCTCGTCGCGGTCCGCTATTTCTTCAACGAGAAGAAAGGCATCTTCTACTACACGGCCGACGGCCGGGTCGACTTCCGCCAGCTGGTCAAGGACCTGGCCAAGGAGCTGCGGATGCGCATCGAGATGCGCCAGGTCGGCGTCCGGGACGAGGCCAAGATGATCGGCGGACTGGGCGTCTGCGGCCGCTGCCTGTGCTGCTCGAGCTTCATGACGACCTTCGAGCCGGTGACCATCCAGAAGGCCCGGAAGCAGCAGATCGTCATCAATCCGACCAAGATCTCGGGGCAGTGCGGCCGGCTGATGTGCTGTCTGGGGTTCGAGGAGCAGACGCGGGGCCGGGTCTTCTCGCAGACGGATGAGCGGCCGATCGAAGACTAGCGCTTGAGGCCCAGCCGGCGAAGCAGCCGGCGCCACCGCGACATGGGCCGGTGCGCATGCGCGTGATCGCAGGCCTCTCCCCCCGCCGTTTCGAGGACCCCTTCCTTCTTCAGGATCTGGACGATCTCGCTCTTCTGGTCGAGCTGGGCGAAGCAGTGCGGGCAGATGAAGTAGTGCTCCTCGAACGCCGCCTGGTCCTCGGGCTTGAGCTTGTCGAGGAGGTACTCGTCGATCAGGTGGTCGTAGTGGCACGTCTTCTTCATGTCCGGAGCCTTTTCGGGCTTCTGAGTTTTAGTCGCTCGAGAGGGTGTCAAGTCGGACTTCCCGCGGCCTATTTCCGGACGGCTTTCTGGATGAGCTTGAGGGCGTAGTTGACCCGTTCCGAAACCCGGCGCGGCGAGATGTCGAGGGTCCGGGCGACCTCCTCGCGCGAGAGCTCCTTGTAATAATAAAGGTAGAGGACGTCGCGGAACTTGGGCTTGAGGCCGGCGACCACCTGCTCCACCTGCTTGGCCCTCTCGCGGTGCTCCATCTCGTCGTGGGGATCGGGGTAGGGGACGGGCTCGGGCGCGTGCTTGAGGACCCGGGTCTTCTGGCGGATGTAGTCGATGATCCGCCGGCTGGTGATGGTGTAGAGGAACGTCCCGATCGAGGAGTCGCCGCGGAACTCGCCGCTCTTGATCTTGGCCACGGCCTGGGTCAGGATCTCGTTGACGACGTCCTCCCAGTCGGGGTTGGAGCCGCCGAGGGCCTTGCGGACCCGGAAGGAGATGACCGGGCGATACTGCAGGACGGAATCCTCGGGACAGGCGGTCTTTTTCTCTTTGACCATCCGGCTCAGTCCTCCCGGTCCCTGTCCCCGCCGCCGGCCCGCTTGCGCATCTGCTCCTTGAAGAACTCTTTGCGGTCGATGAGGATCTCGCGGGGCTTGCTGCCGTCCTTGGGACCGATGAGGCCCGCGTCTTCCATCTGGTCGATGATCCGGGCCGCCCGGGCGTAGCCGAGCTCGAGGCGGCGCTGGAGGTGGGAGGCCGAGGCCTGCCCGCTCTGGAGGACGGTCTCGACGGCCTTGTCGTAGAGCTCGTCCTTCTCGCCGTCCGCGGCGGCCGCGGGATCGGCGTCGCCCCTGACGACGTGGAGGATGCGCGTGTCGTAGGTCGGCGTGCCCTGGCTCTTGACGTGCTTGACCAGGCGTTTGATCTCGGCCGCGGAAACGAAGGAGCAGTGATGGCGGACGAGCCGGGGGTTGTGGGGCGGCATGAAGAGCATGTCGCCCATGCCCAGGAGCTGATCGGCGCCGGAGGTGTCGATGATGACCCGCGAGTCGACCTTGGAGGGGACGCGGAACGCGATGCGGCAGGCGAAGTTGTTCTTGATCGTGCCGGTGATGACGTCGATCGACGGCCGCTGGGTGGCCATGACCAGGTGGATGCCGACGGCCCGGGCCAGCTGGGCCAGCCGGCCGATCAGGAACTCGACGTCCTGGGCCCCGACCATCATCAGCTCCGCGAGCTCGTCGATGATGATGACGATGTAGGGCAGGGGCTGGAGCTGCTGCTTTTCTTCCTCCGTCAGGGAGCCCTTCTTCTCGGCGATGAGCTGCCTCATCTGGGTGTTGTACTGGTCGATGTTGCGGACCTTGATGCCTTGGAGCTTCTTGTAGCGCTCCTCCATCTTCTTGACGATGTCGTTGAGGACGATGTGGGCTTTCTTCGGGTCGTTGATGACCGGGCAGAGCAGGTGGGGGATGTCCTCGAATAGCGTGAACTCGAGCCGCTTGGGGTCGATGAGGACGATCTTGACCTCCTCCGGCGTGGCCTTATAGAGGAGGCTGGCGATCAGGGCGTTGAGAGCGACGCTCTTGCCCGTGCCGGTCGATCCGGCGATGAGCAGGTGGGGCATGACGGCGAGGTCGGTCACGACGACGCCGCCGTGGACGTCCTTGCCCAGGGCGAAGGTCAGCTTGGAGGGCGAGTCCTGGAAATTCGGCGACTCGATGACGTCGCGGAGCTTGATGATCTCGCGCTTGTTGTTGGGTATCTCGATGCCCAGGGTGGACTTGCCGGCGATGCGCTGGATGCGGACCGATTCCGTCTCCAGGGCCAGGGCCAGGTCCTCGGTCCGGCTCTGGACCTGCGAGACCTTGACGCCCGGGGCCGGGAAGTACTCGTAGGTCGTGATGATCGGGCCGGGGTGGTACTCGCGGACCTCGCCCTCGATGCCGAACTCCTTGAGTTTCTCTTCGATGCGCCGCTTCTTGTCGAGGAGCTCGGCCTGGCTGATCTTCTCGGCCGGAAGTCCGATCTCGAGCAGGTTGAAGTGCGGGTAGAGGTAATCGCCCTTCCGGCCGGGATCCGGGAAGAGCAGCGGCTCGGGTTTCGGCGGCGCGACCGGCTTGCGGGGGAGAGGGGCCGCGACGGGCTTGCGGGCCGCTTCCTTGGCAGAGCGCCGCTCTTCCCGTTCGCGCTCCCTCTCGGCCTCTTTCTCGGCCTTGCGGGCGGCCTTCTCGGACTTGGGATCGGGGGCGGCGGGCGGGGCCGCGTACTTGTCGCGGACCTTCTCCCGCATCCGGTCCTTCTCCTTGGCTTTCTGGCGGTCCGTCACCTGGATCCGGACCTCCTTGGCCGTCGAGTCGAAAGCCCCCTTGGCGAAGCGGAGGGTCTTGGCGAGCGACCAGCGGGTGGAGAAGAGGAGGAAGGCGGCCAGCGCGGCCAGGAGGAAAATGAACGAGCCGATGGTGCCGAGGAAGCGGACCAGGCCGTTGAGCAGCAGCTCGCCGAGCAGGCCGCCGGCCGGCACGGTGCTGCCGCGGACCGGGAAGGACTCGAAGATGAGGGCCATGAGCGGGCAGACGACCATCAGGCCGAGCGCGATCGTGCCCAGGCGCTTGAGCAGGTGGGCCGACGAGCCGCGCAGGACAGCGCGGAGGGCGGCATAGCCGAGGATGAACGGCAGGAGGTAAGCGGCCAGGCCCAGGAACCAGAGATAGGCCTGGGCGAAATAGGAGCCGACGCTGCCGGCGAAGTTGCGGATCGCGTGCCCCTCCGTCGGCGAAGTGGCGAAGGACGGGTCTTTGGGATCGAAGCTGATGACGCTGACGACAGCGAAGAAGGCCAGGAAAATGAGCAGGACGCCGGTGATCTCGACGGCCAGGGCCTGCTTTTTCTGCGCGGCCTTGCCGTTCCGGCCGTTGGCGCCTTTGGCGGACTTCGCCTTCCGTTTTTTCACGCGGCGATTATAACACAACGGAGAGGGTAAAAGCCCCGCGAGGCTCGGGGCTGCCCAAGAAGGCTGTGCCCTCCGATACTGCCATCTCTTTATTAAGGTTCTTCTCCCGATTCCGGGAAGTCCCTCTCTCGGGCTTTGGCTCGGGATATGCCTCTAGCTCCCCGGCCCCCCGGGGAACCAGTTTGCACGGTTCCCCCCCGCTGCGCGGGTCCCCTCCTCCAGCAACGGGGATCTTCGAGGCAACATCCCTCACCGCCTCGAGAGGGAAGCCCGGAAATGGGAGAAGAGCCTTTGTTAAGGGCGTAGGGCGCCGAAGAGCGCGAAGAGGAAATCGGGGGACAGTTCCTCCGCACGCGCGTTGCGGGCGAGGCCGAGCGAGCCGTAAGCCGCTTCGAGTGCGGTGGGCGTTGCCCGCCGGGACAGATTTTTCCAGAGCATCTTCCGCCGTTCGGCGAAGGCCGCCCGGAGGAAGGCGCGATAGGGCTCGTCGGCGGCGCCCGGGTGGAGAGGAGCGGGCCGGCGCCGGAGCGTCAGGAGCGCCGACTGGACCTTGGGCGGCGGCGAGAACGAGCCCGGAGCGACCGTGAACGCGATATTCGCCTCGAACTCGTTTTGGAGCAGGATGCCGAGCGGCGCGTAGCTTTTCGTGCCGGGGCCGGCCGTCACCCGTTCGGCCACTTCCTTCTGGAGCAGGAACACGCAGTCGGCGAGAAGCGCCCGCTCGTCGAGCGCCCGGAAGAGCAGGGGAGAGGAGATCGAGTAGGGGATATTGCCGACGAGCCGGAGAGCCGTGACGCCCGCCTTTTTCGCTATCTCGCGGAGATCGAGCCTCAGGATATCGCCGTGAACGACCTCGACGTTGGCGGGCATCCCGCTCCTGAGCCCGGGGACGAGTCTCTCGTCCTTCTCGACCGCGACGACCCGCCCGGCGCCGGCGGCGAGCCGGGCAGTCAGGACGCCCCGCCCGGCGCCGACCTCGACGATGAGGTCCTCCGGCCGGGGACCGACGGCGGCGACGATCTTGCGCAGGACGCCCTCGTTCGTCAGGAAATGCTGGCCGAGGGCGTGGCGGCGGGACTTGTACATGGGGCGGTCCGCATTTTAGCCCTTTTCCGCCGGGCGATAAAGCGCCGGGCCCCTTTTTCCCCGGCCGGCCGATTGACAAGCCCCGGCCATTCCCGTAGGATTATCGGGCACCTTGGCCATGACCGAAAAGAAGATCCTCATCGTCGATTACGATGCCGCCGGTCTGGAGATGCTCGCCAAGCTGTTGAAAACGAACAAGTATCATATCGTCAAGGCGGTCGACGGCCGGGCCGGGTACGAGGCCTACGCTTCCGAAAAGCCCGACCTCGTCGTTCTCGAGGCCATGCTCCCCAAGATGCACGGCTTCGACCTGTGCCAGAAGATCTCCCGGGAGTCCCAGGGAAAGGTCCCCGTCATCATCGTCACCGGGCTCTATAAGGGTCCCAAGTACCGCCAGGAGGCCCTCAACGGGCTCGGCGCTTCGGACTTTTTCGAAAAACCGCTCGATCCCGCGGCCTTCCTCACCGCGGTCAAGCGCCTGCTCCACGACGACGACGAATTCGAGGACGAGCTCCCCGACTCGAACTCGGTCATCGAGGCCCTCAGCCGCCGCGGCCGAGGGCCCGCCCCGTCCCGCGGCGACGGGAAACCGGCCCATAAAGGATAACGCCCATGACCAGCCTCTGGACCCGTTGTAACAGCTGCCAGCGGATCCTCTACAAGCAGGACATCCTGGACAACCTCTCCGTGTGCCCGTCCTGCGGCTTCCACTTCCGCGTCTCCGCCGAGGAGCGGCTGCAGATGCTCTTCGACGACGGCGCCTACGAGGTCCTCGACGCCAACCTCCACTCGGTCGACGCACTCCATTTCGTCGACCTGAAGGCCTACGCCGACCGCATCCGCGAGTACGAGAAGAAGACCGGACTCTCCGAGGCCATCATCACGGCCCGGGGCATGATGGGCGGCGTCCCCGTCTACATCCTGGCCATGGAGTTCGGCTTCCTCGGCGGCAGCGTGGCCTCGGTCGTCGGCGAGAAGATCGCCCGGGCCTGCGAGCGCGCGCTCGAGGACGGCCGTCCCGTCATCATCGTCTCCGTCTCCGGCGGTATGCGCATGCAGGAAGGCATGCTCTCGCTCATGCAGATGGCCAAGTCGAGCGCGGCGATCGCCCGACTCGGCGAGGCCCGCATCCCCTTCATCTCCGTCCTGGCCGATCCGACGACGGGCGGCACGACGGCCAGCTTCGCCATGCTAGGCGACGTCAACGTGGCCGAGCCCCAGGCCCTCATCGGCTTCGCCGGCCCGCGCGTCATCGAGCAGACCATCAAAGAGAAGCTGCCCAAAGGCTTCCAGCGCTCCGAGTTCCTGCTCAGCCACGGCATGCTCGACGACGTCGTCGAGAGGAAGGCCCTCAAGCCCTACCTGGTCAAGGCGCTCCGCCTCTTCCTCAACCGTCCGCAATGACCCCGTCCGAGTGCCGGGACTACCTCGGCCGCCTCCAGCACTTCGGCATCAAGCTCGGCCTCGAGAACGTCACGACCCTCTGCGCCGCGCTCGGCAATCCCCAGAACCAATTTCTGTCCGTCCACGTCGCCGGGACGAACGGCAAGGGTTCGGTCTCGGCCATGCTGGCCGGGATCATGCGGGCCCACGGCCTACGGACCGGCCTATACACCTCGCCGCACCTGGCCCGGGTCGAGGAGCGGATCCGCGTCGATGGAAGAATGATCGCGCCGGCCCGGTTCCGCGAGCTGCTGACGCGGTTGAAGGGCGTCATCGACGGCCTGATGGCCGAGCGCCGGCTGGTCTACCACCCGACCTATTTCGAGGTCCTGACCTCACTGGCTTTTCTCGAGTTCGCCGAGCGCGAGGTCGACATCGCCGTGCTCGAAGTGGGCCTGGGCGGCCGGTTCGACGCGACCAACGTCGTCCGCCCCCTCGTCTCCGTGATCACGACGATCGCCAAGGACCACGAGGAGCACCTCGGCGCGACGCTCGAGAAGATCGCCTTCGAGAAGGCCGGCATCTTCAAGCGGGGCGTCCCGGCGGTTTGCGGCGTCGCATCCGGACCGGCGCTCGGCGAGATCCGCCGGATCGCCGCCGAGAGGGACGCGCCCCTCACCGAGGTCTTCGGGGAGGGACGGGCGCTCGAGACCGCGCGCGTCCGCGACGGCTACCGATTCGTCT
>JBGSUG010000203.1:0-1765 GCA_041736225.1 Candidatus Aminicenantales bacterium
CGGCATGCGGCCGTCGCGTCCCGGGTCGGGCCGGCCCAGCCGGCGGATCTCGCCCGGTCCGCCGAGGATGGGAGCTTCGACCGCGGGAACGTCGGGCGAGCCGTCGAAGTAGCGGATTCCGCAGCCGAGCGCTTCGGCTTCGACGTTGTAGACGTCGAGACCGACGGTCAGCGCGTCCGGGCCGTAGCTTTCGTCTTCCCGCTCCAGGGCTTCGAGGAGCAGGTCGAGGCTCCGGCAGACCCGCGAGGGGGTGCGGCCGATGAGCCTGGCCTTGTGCTCGTAGACGGCGGGGACGAATGGGATCTTGTCGACGGCCTGAAGCGCCCAGGCCCGTTCTACCCGTTCGCGCCTGGTCACAGGCTTCAGATGAAGACGCTGCCGAGGGTGTAGATGGCGAAGCCGACCAGGGCCAGGCCCAGGTAGAAGAGGATCTTGCGGAAGGTCTCCTGCTTGATCCGGCTCTGGTGGTGGCAGACGAAGCGGACGAGGCCGAGGTACCAGGCAAGGGAAGACATGCCGACCACGACCGCGAAGCCGACGGCGGTCCATGTCCCGTAGCGGACGAGGTTCTGGCCGAGGAGGTTGTGGCCGGTCACGGTCCCGGCCACGAAGATCCAATACATGTAAAGCGTCGGGTTCGTGACGTAGAGGAGGAGGACGCCGAGCATCGGCTTGGGCGAAGCCGCGGGGGCCCGGTCATTGTCCTGGGGGAGCTCGAATGACTGCGAATCCAGGATGAGCTTGCGGGCGATGAGCAGGAGGATGAGGGCTGCGACGACCTTCAGGACGGACATGGCGTAGGGAGGGAGATTGAGCTTGATCTGGAAGAAGCCGGCCAGGGCGACGAAACAGAACGTCGCGTCGAGGAGGGACGCCGTCAGGCCGGCCAGAAGGCCGTGGAAGAAATCACGCTTGAGGGCCTGAGAGGCGACGAAGAAGTTGACCGGGCCGACAGGAACGGATGCCAGCAAGCCGAAGAATATCCCGAGGAGTACGAACATGGCGTAGCGAGTGTATAACAAAACTCCCGGCGGCAGTCAAACGCCGGGAGTTCGTTCGGGGGGAGGGACCCGCGGCCGTGCGGCGGCCGGGCCGCGGTGCGGCGACGGGCGCCTTACATCTTGGCGATGGAGGCGGTGTCGTCGCCGGATTCTTCCTCGGACTCGAACTCGACGCCGAGGAGCTTGGCCGTGCCTTCGTAGACCATCTTCAGCGACTTCTTGGATTCCTGAAGCTCGGCCAGGCGCTTCCGGACCTTCTGGAGTTCCTTTTCGACTTCCTCGTCCAGGTGTTCCAGCTGGTGCTTCACCTCGGCCATCGTCTTCTTGTAGAGATCCTCTTGTTCCTTGCTCAGACCCATGTGAAACTCCTTTTGGCTCGTGATGTCCCTTTATTCCCTCAAGTGGCCGATGTGCCCTCGGGCTTGAAAGCGATGACGAACGACTTCCAGACCTTGACGGCCACGCCGTTCTTGCGGGCCGGCTGGAATTTCCATTTCTTCACGGCGGTCTCGGCGGATTTGCCCAGGCCCATGTCGCGCTGGATGCCCTTGAGGATGGCCGTGTCGATGACGTTGCCCTTCTCGTCGATGAGCGCATTGACCGTGATCGAGCCGGAAACGCCGACGCGTTGGGCCGAGGGGGGGTAGGCGGGATTGACCGATTTCAACAGCTTGGGGAGCTCGGTGGCCGCGCCGAGCTCGATGAGGTCGCCCTCGCGGACCGGCGGAGCGGCCGGAACGGGAGCCGGCTCGGAGACGGCCGCG
>JBGSUG010000215.1:0-12439 GCA_041736225.1 Candidatus Aminicenantales bacterium
CGGAGGGACCTCGAAGGGCGGCAGGGTGGCGAAGGCCTCGTGCAGAAGCCGCCGCTCGGCCAGCCGCTCGCGGCAGCCGGGGCAGCCGTCGGCGTGCTCCTCGAGCTTGCGGGCCTCGTAGGGGCCGAGCTCTCCCTCGAGGTAGAGGTAGAGGTCTTCGGGGCGCGGGCAGCCGTTCATGAGACCTCCATCCTTCTCCTGAGCATTTCCTTGGCCTGGAAGACGCGGTTCTTGACCGTTCCGACGGGCAGGCTCTTGATGTCCGCGATCTCCTCGTACGAGAACTCGTTGACGTGCCGGAGGACGAAAAGCTCACGCAAGGTCTCGGGGACGGTCTCCAGGGCCCGCTCGATCTTCTGCCGGATCTCGGCCAGCTCGAACTTGCGGACGACCGACGGCCCGGGATCGGCCACCTGGGGCAGGAGGCTTTCGTCGTCGCCGTCCACGGGCTGGTCGAGGGAGACCGTCGGCAGCTTCTTTTTCCGCCAGTGGTCGATCATGTGGTTGGAGGCGATCTTGAACAGCCAGGTGCTGAACTTGTAGGAGGGACTGTAGGAACCGAGCGAGCAGTAGACCTTGAGGAAGACTTCCTGGGCGAAATCGAGGGCCGCCTCGCGCTCCCCGGTCATGCGGCCGAGGTAGCTCGTGAGCGGCTGCTCGTATTTGCGGACCAACATTTCGAACGCCTTGCGGTCTCCTTTGAGGGCGCGGGATACCAGCTTCCGGTCTTCTGTCATCGAGAGAGTATCCTGCCCTCGGGTGTTCATACGGACCAGCGGCCTAAAGGTTCAGCGCCTAGCGGATGGCGCCCTCCGTGTCGTCGATGACCTCGGTGTCGGGCGGGACCTTGAGGGTGAAGATCCTGGCGGGGATGCGGACCCCCGTCCGGACCTGGCTGAAGACGAATTCGCGCTTGTTCCCGGCCCACTCGAGGAAGATGGCCCGGCGCGGCAGTCCGGTCGCCCCGTCGATCTCGAGCAGGATGTGGGAATAATCCCCCTCGGTCTTGGGGGTCAGCTTGACCTGGCGGACGCGGACGGCCTCCGTCGGGAAGGGGCTGTCCTCGACCGTGTAGGCCTCCTCGAAGGACATCAGGCCGAGGAGGAGGCCGAAGATGTCGGTCCTGAGAACTTCTTCGGGGACCGGGCTGCGGGTGAGCTGCTTTTCCTCGGGCAGGTAGGTCTCCAGGACGCCCGCCTTGTAGAGGAAGACCTTGTTCTGCGGGTCCTTGTATTCCCAGCGCAAGTGATCGGGCTTCTCGAGGTAGAGATCCCCTTTCTCGCGCAGAGGCATGGAGACCGACACAGAGGTGTGGAGCTGTTCGAACCTGGCCTGGAGGGTCGAGACGGCTTGGAGGGCCTTCTGCATGTTGGCCACGGCCTCCGCCGGCGTGACGGCCGGGTCCTCGGGAACAGGGGCGGCGGGGAGCCCGGCGGCGAGAACGAGCAGGATCAAGCCGGGAAGGAGCCGGGGCAGGCGTTTCATGATCCGTATTATACCGGAAACGCGCGGCGCTTTACCATTTCCCGGGAACCTGCTATAAGTATGGGGCACGGAGGGAAAAATGAAAAAAAGCCTGTTTGTACTCCTATTGGCCGCGCTCCTGGCCGGGCCCGTCTTGGCCCAGACGGCCGCCGACCACGTCCGGATGGGCGACGAAGCCTTCGCCCTGCTCGACGACCAGAAGGCCCTCGAGCACTACCAGGAGGCCCTGAAGCTCGAACCGGAGAACTACGAAGCTCTCTGGAAGGCTTCGCGGGCCATGGTCGACATCGCCGACGTCATCCCGGTGACCCCGGCGACGAAGAAGGACGTCGAGGAACGCCAGAAGAAGATGTACACCGAGGCCACGGCCGTCGCCAAGAGGGCCGTCGCCGCCAACCCCAACGACACCTGGGGCCACTTCCAGCTGGCGGCCGCCAACGGCAAGCGGCTCCTCCTGCTCGGCAAGAAGGAGCAGATCGACGCCTCGAAGGCCGTCCGGGCCGAGATCGACAAGGCC
This sequence comes from Candidatus Aminicenantales bacterium, assembly GCA_041736225.1. Lineage (GTDB taxonomy): Bacteria > Acidobacteriota > Aminicenantia > Aminicenantales > Saccharicenantaceae > RBG-16-66-30. Next base: position 2,003 of record JBGSUG010000215.1, read on the forward strand.
CTCGAGCTCGATCAGACGAACCACCTCGCCTGGCACGCCCTGGGGCGCTGGCACCGGAGGATGGACGAGATCGGCGGCATGAAGCGCGCCCTCGGCAGCCTCATCTACGGCAAGATCCCCAAGGGCTCCTACGCGGAATCCGAGAAGGCCCTGCGGAAGGCCATCGAGCTCCGGCCCGAATACGTCATCCACTATCTCGAGCTCGGCCGGACGCTCGTCGCCCTCAAGATGTACGACGAGGCGGGCGAGTCTTTCCAGAAGGCCATAGACCTGCCCAAGACGACCTCGAAGGACGATGTCGTCAAGGCCGAGGCCAAGGCGGAGATCGACGCGCTGGCGGCGAAGAAGAACAAGAAGTAGCCCGGTTCCCTCGGGCGTCTATTCGGAAAAGACCTGGGCGGTGAAGACCTCGATCTTCACCCCCTTCTTCCACTCGTCGGGGGGGAGGCCCGCCTTCAGGCAGCCGTGACGCAGGAAGGTCTCCCTGTCCCAGCCGTGTTCGATCGGGACCTGGGGCAGAAGCAGGCCCTTGCGGAATCCCTTCGAGACGATGATGCCGTGCCGGCCGACGACGACCTCCCCGGGATCGCCGACGGGCTCGGGCAGTCCGAGGACGGAGATCTCGATCCGGAGGCGGTCCATCTCGTCCGGGCGCAGGGGGTCGAACCGCGTGTCCTGGCTGGCCGCGGCGACGGCCATCTCGACGACGGTCTCGTCGAGCGGTTTGACCGGCAGGGGATAGCCGACGCAGCCGCGCAGGTCGCCGCCGACCGTGAGGGTGACGAAGGCCCCCCGGTTCTCCTTCAGCAGGCCCTTGTTGACGGGCGAGCGAAGGTGTCCCCCCGTCCCGAAATAGTGTTCGAGCGCCTTGCGGGCCAGATCGAGCGCGGTCCGTTCCTCTTCGCGGGTCAGGGGCTCACTCACGGGCTTTCTCCTTGGCGGCCGGTACTAGCGGAACTTTTTCTTCGACAAAGTTCCGCTTGTACTCGACGACGAACGCACGCATCGTGGGCGACCGGGCCGGGCCGGTGAGGCGCAGGACGAGCTTGCCGTACCAGGCCGGGCCGCGGACGGCTTTCGTGAACGCGGCGCCGGGACGGACCGTGAACAGGCCGATCATCCGTCCGGGCCAGACGCCGTCGAGGCCGGCCAGGAGACGTTCGTCCGGAACGCTCCCTCCGTCGCCCGCCGGGAAGGCCTTTTCGACGATGAACCGGAACCCGCGCGTGTGCCCGACCAGGACCCCCCACGTCCCCGGCTTCGGCCGGAAGACCATCAGGGCGTCGATCTCGCGCCGTGCCTCGGGGGTGATGAACGCATCCACGCGCCGATTATAGCACTCTTTGCCGCGGTTGACTCCCGGCGAGATTTGGCATTAAGATGAGGCAGGGAACAGCCATGAAGTACGAGATCGTCGTCGTCGGCGCCCTCGAGACCAACTGCTACCTCGTCTACGACGAGGAGACCCGGGACTGCGCCGTCATCGACCCGGGCGCGGACCACGAAAAGATCGTCGCGGCGATCGCCGACCTCGAGCTCAAGCCCGTCGTCGTCCTCAACACCCACGGTCACGTCGACCACGTCGGAGCCAACGCCGACATCGTCGAGAAATACGGCGTGCCGCTGGCCATGCACGCCGCCGACACGGGCCTGCTCCAGGTCTCCGACTTCATCGAGCTCAGCCTGCTCCTCGGGGCCAGGAATTCGCCGCCCCCGGACCGCCTCCTCGCCGAAGGGGACGAGATCGCCGTCGGCCGGACCTCGCTCAGGGTCATCCACATCCCCGGGCACACGCCCGGGAGCATCGGCTTCGTCCACGGCGGCGTCCTCTTCTCCGGCGATACGCTCTTTTGCGGCGGCGTCGGCCGGACCGACCTCCCGGGCGGCTCCTGGAAGGACCTCGAGAGGTCGATCCGGGAGCGCATCCTGACGCTGCCCGAGGAGACCGTGGTCCTGCCCGGCCACGGCCCCCGGACGACGGTCGAGCAAGAGCGCGCCTCCAATCCCGTCCTGACATGAAGTCCCCCGCTTCCTCGTTCGAGGACGCCCTCCGCCTCTTCGTCGAGTTCCTGGCCGTCGAGAAAGGCCTGTCCCGGAACTCCGTCCAGGCCTACGAGCGCGACGTCCGCAAGCTCATCGGCCATCTCAAGGCCGGCCGGATACCCCTCGTCCGCATCACCGAGGAGGTCCTGACCGGCTTCATCCGGCGGCAAAGCCAGTCCGGCCTCTCGGCCCGGTCCCTAGCCCGGCTGATCTCCGCGATGCGGTCCTTCTTCAGGTTCCTCGTCCTCGGCGGCTTCCTCAAGAAGGACCCCTCGTCCCGGCTGACGACGCCCTCGACCTGGCTGGCCCTGCCCAAGTTCCTGACCGTCGAGGAGGTCGAAGCCCTTCTCAAGACGCCCGACGCGAAGAAGCCCCACGGCGTCCGGGACCGGGCCATGCTCGAGGTCCTTTACGGGTCCGGGCTGCGGGTCTCCGAGCTGGCCGCCCTGAAGACCGCCGAGGTCAATCTCGGGGACGGCTTCCTCGTCTGCCGGGGCAAGGGGGGCAAGGAGCGGATCGTTCCCCTGGGCCGGTCGGCCTGCGACGCCGTCGGGCGCTATCTCGCCGAGGTCCGGCCGCTCATCGACGCGGAGGAACGGGAGGAGATGTTCCTGTCGCGGCGGGGCCGCCCCTTCACGCGCCAGGGACTTTGGAAGCTCCTCCGCCAGCACGCCGTCAAGGCCGGTCTGGGCGCCAGGATCAGCCCGCACGTCCTGCGGCATTCGTTCGCGACGCACCTGCTCGAGAGGGGGGCGGACCTGCGCTCGGTCCAGCTCATGCTCGGCCACAGCCAGATCACGACGACGCAGATCTACACCCACGTCAGCCGGGAGCGGCTCCGCCGCGTCTACGACAAGTTCCATCCGCGGGCCTGACGGCCCGGGGATCAGCGGGCGGCGAGGGTGACGACGGCCTCGACCGAGTGCGCGTCGTTGAAGCCGGCCCTGTCGGCGAGGCCGGGGCGGGACGCGGGCCCCAGGACGCCCCGCTCCCATTTCCAGGCAAAGGACCGGACGGGCCTCCGCCGGGCGAGGTCCGTATCCGGCAGGACGATGCGGTTCGATCCCGCGGTCAGGAAATCGTCGTAATGGTCCCCGACGAGTCCGTCAGGCCGGGACGCGGACCGCGGCAGGAGAAGAGAGACCTTGCCGGGAAAGCCGTGGAGCGGCAGTTCGATGCACCCATCCAGGCCGACGCTGAACTCGAGGGACCGGCCCTCCCTCAGAACATAGTCGAGGCGCAGTTCCGGCGCGGACGCCGGGAGTGCCTCGAGCTTGGTCTCCTCGCCCGGGGGGCCGGCCTTCTCCCTGAGGCGCCATTCCAGCACCTCCGTTTTGAGGTGAACGAGGAGGAAATCGTCCCCGTCCGGCTCCAGGCGGCCCTCCCAGCGGGCCCGATAGGAGTAATCCCCGGCAGCGGCCGGTCGCCGGTGGCCCCCGCCGGCCACCCAGGAGCTGTATTCGCCCCGGACGGTGACCAGGAGCCGGACCTCCCACCAGGCTGGACCTGACGAGAGCCCTGCGGCCGCCCCGGGCGTGGGGGAGGCCTTCCCCAGGCCGAGCAGGGCAAGGAGCCCCGCCAGGGCCGGGAGAAAACGCCTCATAGAACCTTTGGCCATGTTGCTTCGTATATCCTCGGTGACGCTCCCATTCTACCGCGGCGCCGGTCTCTTGACAAACGCCGCCCCGAGGCGTATCTTGTTTGGAACTCTCAGGTTCAAGAAATAAACTCATCGGTTCACCAGATAAACCAGAGCGTCTACAGACTCTAATAATAAGGTCGCCAACGATGAAATCCAGCGATTTCCGCCGCGAGCGCGAGCAGCGCCGCCGGACTTACTACCGGGAGGGCATCCTCCACGCCGCCGAGCGGGTCATCCTCCGCAAGGGCTACAGCGCCACGACGATGGACGACGTCGCCCGGGAAGCCCGCCTGTCCAAGGCCACGATCTACAAGTACATCCCCGGCAAGGGGGCCCTGCTGTACGAGATCATGAGCCACTATTTCGACGAGCTCCGGAACAAGATGGAAGCGATCGCGTCCGGGGCCGGGACCGCCGAGGCCAAGCTGCGGCAGGCCATGCGCCTGGCCCTGACGGAATCCGAGTCCAAGCGGAGCCTCACCCGGGTCCTGTGGATGGACAAGTCGATGCTGAAGCTCATGCGCGTCTTCGTCGCGGCTTCCGGGAAGCCGGCCTCGGCCACGGCCGCCGACAGGAAGATGATCGGCCTGCTCCGCGATAAGAGGCAGGAGATCACGGGAGTCGGCGCCGGGATCCTCGAGGCGGGCGTGGCCGCGGGCGAATTTCGGCCTATGGACGCGGCCCGGGCCGCCGAATACCTCGAGGCCGTGCTCGAAGGCTACACCCACGCCCGTTTCTGGCGGGGTGATGCGCCGGTCTCGAAGGACGCCGCCGAAGAGCTGACACGCTTCGTCCTCGAAGGCATCCGGAACCCCGAACGAACCCCGAAGGAGAATTGACATGAGGAAGACCGCCTTCCTGCCGATCCTTGCGATCCTGGCCGCCCTCGGGCCGGCCGCCCTGGCCGCCCAGGAGGCCGAGCCGGCGATCGTCCTGACCATCGACGACGCCATCGCCCTGGCCCTGCGGCAGAACCCGTTCCACCTGGCCTCCCAGGAGAAGATCGCCCAGGCCCGGGCGGGCGTCCGCCAGGCCGTCTCGGGCTTCCTGCCGACGCTGAACGCGCAGGGCTCCGACACCCTGGACGAAAAGCTCTTCGTCCTGGAGTTCCCGTCCATGATCCCGGGCGAGCCGCCGACGAGGATGTCCATCGACTTCACCAAGGATTACCAGATGGCCTTCTCCTTCGGCCTGCCCCTCTACGCCGGCGGACGGCTGACGGCCGGCTACAAGCAGGCCAACTTCGGCCTCCGGGCCAGCCAGGAGTCCGTCCGCCTGTCCGAGCAGGAGACCGTCCTCGAGGCCAAGCGGGCGTTCTACGGCTACCTGCTGGCGAAGGAGTTCTCCGCGGCGGCACAGGAGGGCCTGGCCCTGGCCGAGAAGTTCATGCTGAACGTCAAGAACCTCCACGAGGTCGGCGTGGCCTCGAAGTTCGACCTCCTCCGCTCGGAGGTCCAGTTCGCCAATCTCAAGCCCCAGGCCATCCGGGCCCGCAACAGCGTCGACGTGGCCGCCCTGGGCCTGAAGACCGTCTGCGGCATCGATCTCGACACCCCCGTCGAGGTCCGGGGCGAGCTCGTCGCGCCGCCCCTCGACGGCGCAGCCCGGGACATCGTCGCCGAGGCCCTGGAGCAGAGGCCGGAGCTCCGCCAGCTCGACTACCAGCGCGGCATGGCCGGGGAGATGCTCAAGGTGGCCCGGGGCGCGATGCTCCCGACCGTGGCCCTCGGCGGCCAGTACAACGTCTGGTCGGACGCCCTGAACCTGCGCAAGGGTACGTGGTCGAACTACTACACGATCAGCCTGTCGCTCTCGATCCCCCTCTTCAACGGGTTCGAAACGCAGGCCCGGATCGGCCAGTCCAAGGCCGCGATCCGCGAGCTCGACTGGACGCGCAAGGGCCTCACCAACGCCATCGCCTTCGAGGTCCGCCAGGCCGCGCTCAACCTCGCCCAGGCCCGGGAGACCCTGCTCTCCCTGGAGAAGAACGTCGAACAGGCCCGCGAGGCCGTCCGCATCGCGGAACTGAACTATTCGGAAGGGTTGGCCACCAACCTGGACGTCTCCACGGCCCAGGTGGCCCTGAGCCAGGCCCGGACCAACTATTCCCAGGCGCTCTATGACTGCGTCATCTCGCAGGCCCAGCTCGAAAAGGCCGTCGGCCGGAGCCGGTCGGAGAGCCGCTCGAACTAACGGAGGAAACCATGAGAACCACGAACACCCAGCGCACATTCGTCGTCGCGGCGCTCGCCGCGGCCGCTCTCCTCACCGTCGCGGCCTGCAAGGATCAGGCCGCGAAGACCGGCGCCGAGGCCGGGACCTTCGGCGCCGCGCCGGTCAAGATCTTCAAGGCCGCCCGCGAGCGGATCACCGAAAAGATCACCTACACGGGGACGCTCGAGGCCCTTGACAAGATCAACATCACGCCCGAGACCGGCGGCAAGATCGCCCGCATCCACGTCGAGGCCGGCGACCGCGTCGCCAAGGGCCAGCTCCTGGCCGAGCTCGAGACGGAGTCCATCCGGCTCCAGGTCAGGCAGGCCGAGGCCGGGGTGGCCGTGGCCGAGGCCGCCCACGCCGACGCCCTCAAGAACAAGGAGCGCATGGACCGGCTGCTCAAGGAGAGCGCCGTCTCCGAGCAGCAGTCGGAGAAGATCCAGCTGGCTTTCGACGCGGCCGCCGCCCAGCTCGAACAGGCCCGGGCCGGCCTCAACCTGGCCCGGCACGCGCTGGACCAGTCGCTCATGAAGGCCCCCTTCGCCGGCATCATCGCCTCGAAGAACGCCGAGGTCGGCGACGTCATCAACCCGATGATGGGCGGCGCGTACGGCGGCGGGGCCGGCGGCGTCCTGACCCTCATGAACTACGCCACGATCAAGCTGGCCGTATCCATCTCCTCCGAGGACATCGGCCGCATCCGCAAGGGCCAGGAGGCCGTCCTCCGGATCGGCTCGATCCCCGGCCGCGACTTCCGCGGCATCGTCCGCGTCGTCAACCTGGCCGCCGACCCCCAGAACAAGAAGTTCGAGGTCGAGGTCCACGTCCCGAATCCCGACGCGGCCCTCCGGCCCGGCACGTTCGGCGACCTCGTCTTCGAGGTCCAGTCCCACGAGAACGCCCTGGTCGTGCCCCAGACGGCCGTCCTCGAGAATTCCTACGTGTTCGTCGCCGAGGGCGGCAAGGCCGTCCGGAAGAACGTCACCCTGGGCCTCCAGAACACGACCATGGTCGAGATCCTCGACGGCCTCGGCGACGGGGATGCCGTCATCGTCGAGGGCAACTACGGCCTCGAGCAAGGCTCGCCGATCCAGGTCCTCGAAGAGGTGAAGAAGTGAAGCTCCCCGATTTCTCGGTCAAGAAAAAAGTCACGGCGTCCATGATGGCGGCCATTCTGGTCGTCCTGGGCGCCATCTCCTTCTCCCGGCTGGGATTGGACTTCTTCCCCGACCTCGAATTCCCGACCGTTTCCGTCATCACGACCTATTCGGGCGCCGCGTCCGAGGACATCGAGAACGTCCTGACCCGGCCCCTCGAACAGGTCGTGAGCTCGGTCAACCGGGTCAAGAAAGTCACGTCGCAGACGTCCGAGGGCGTCTCGGTCATCAGCGTCGAGTTCGAGTGGGGCACCAACCTCGACTTCGCCGCCCAGGACATCCGCGACCAGATCGGTCTCTACGAACAGTACCTGCCGGAAGAGGCCGGCGAGCCGCTGGTCATGAAGTTCAGCTTCAGCTCGTTCCCGGTCATCTTCTACGGCATCACCAGCGACATCCCGGCCATGAGGCTCAAGACCATCATGGAGGACGAGGTCGCGCCGCGCCTGGAGCGCATCGACGGCGTCGCCTCGGCCCGGGTCTTCTCCATGGACGAGCGCGAGATCCAGGTCGACGTCGACCGGGCCGCCCTGGAGAGCCGGGGCCTGACCCTCGACCAGATCCGGATGGCCCTGGGGGCCGAGAACCTCAACCTGCCGGCCGGGAACCTCATCGAGCGCCACTCGGAGGTCCTCGTCCGGACCATGGGCGAGTTCAAGAGCCTCGACGACATCCGCCGGACCGTCGTCGGCATGTCCGCGACCGGCGAGCCCGTCTACGTCGCGGACGTCGCCGAGGTCAAGGACACCCTCAAGGAGATGCGCTACTCCGCGCGGATCCAGGGGCAGAACGGCGTCTACCTCATCGTCAGCAAGCGCTCGGGCGCCAACACCCAGATCGCCAGCTCGGCCGTCAAGTCGGAGATCAAGAAGCTCATCGGGACCATCCCCGGCAATCCCGTCTTCCACGTCGCCATGGACCAGGGCAACATGATCGAGCAGGCAACGTCGAACACGATCGCCAACGCCTGGGTGGGCGGCCTCCTGGCCATCCTCCTCATCTTCGTCTTCCTGAGGAACTGGCGGCCGACCTTCGTCATCAGCCTGGCCATCCCCCTGTCCATCATCACCACCTTCATCGCCCTCTACGCCGCCGGCTACACCCTCAACCTGCTGACCCTCGGCGGCCTGGCCCTGGGCATCGGCATGCTCGTCGACAATGCCATCGTCGTCATCGAGAACGTCTTCCGCCACCTCGAGGAGGGCCAGGGCGCCGACCAGGCTTCCATGGAGGGCGCCGGCGAGGTCGGCATGGCCATCACGGCTTCGACCCTGACGACGATCGCCGTCTTCTTCCCCATGATCTTCGCCTCGGGCATCACCGGCAAGATGACCCAGGCCCTCGGCCTGTCCATCGCCTTCTCCCTCCTGGCCTCGCTCTTCGTCGCTCTGACTATCGTCCCACTGTCCACGTCCCTCCTCTTCCGCTCGAAGAAGAGCCTCAAATCCATCGCCAAGGCGCCCGAGGAGCGCCAGTTCGCCAAGGCCAGGGAGTTCTACCGGAAGTGGCTCGACAAGGCCCTCCACCACCGCCGCTGGGTCCTCGGCGGGGCCATACTTTCCCTCGTCCTCTCCCTGGCCATCGTCCCCTTCCTGGGCACGGAGTTCATCCCCGCCCAGGACATGGACATGATCATGCTCAAGGTCCGCATGCCCGTCGGCACCTCCCTCGAGGAGACGGACCGGGTCGTCGGACTGGTCGAGAACATCATGGCCAAGATGCCCGAGATCACCATGATCTCGGCCCAGTCCGGCTCCCAGAGCGAGCAGGACGCCGGCGACTCGGCCTCGAGCTTCTCCAACTCCGGCACGCACGAGGGCCTGCTCTGGGTCGGGCTGGTCAAGCGCGACAAGCGGAAGGAGTCCGACAAACAGATCCTGGAGCGGATCCGCCGCCAGCTGCCCAACCTGCGCGGCGTCAGGTTCGAAGCCCTCGACATGAGCCAGTCGATGATGGGCGGCTCGGCGGCCCCGGTCGAGATCAAGCTCTTCGGCAAGGAACTCGCCACGCTGGAGGGCCAGGCCGACCAGATCGTCCGTCTTATCTCGGGGGTCGAGGGCGTCCGCGACCTCACCCACAGTCTGGCCGCCGGCAAGCCCGAGGTCCAGATCAAGATCGACCGGGAGCGGGCCTACCGGCTGGGCCTGTCCGTCTACCAGGTGGCCAACACCGTCCAGACGGCGACGCTCGGCAGGGTGGCCACGCGCTTCCGCGAGGGCAGCGACGAGATCGACGTCCGGCTCCGGTTCAAGAAGGAATACCGGGACAGCCTGGACGAGGTCCGCAGCATCCCGATCCGGACGGGCTCGGGCCAGACGGTCTACCTCGAGCAGGTCGCCGACATCACGTCCGGCCAAGGCCCCATCCGGATCGACCGCGAGAACCAATCGCGCCGCGTCACCGTGACCGCCAACATCGCCGGCCGCGACCTCGGCAGCGTCGTCCGCGAGATCAAGGGCCGGCTGGCCGGTTTCGAAAAGACCCTGCCGCCGGGTTACTTCCTCGAGTACGGCGGCTCCTACGAGGACATGCAGGAGGCTTTCCTCATCCTGGCCGCCGCCTTCGCCCTGGCCATCCTGCTCGTCTACATGATCATGGCCTCGCAGTTCGAGCACTTCACCCACCCCTTCATCATCATGTTCACTGTGCCCTTGGGGATCGTCGGTGTCATCGTCGGCCTGCTCGTCACCGGCCGGACGATCAGCATGGCCGCCCTGGTCGGGGTCATCATGCTGGCCGGCATCGCCGTCAACAACGGCATCGTCATGATCGACTACATCAACCAGCTCATCAAGCGCGGGGTCGATAAGAGAGAGGCCATCCTCCAGGGCGCGACGACGCGGCTGCGCGCCGTTCTGCTGACCGCCCTGACGACCATCCTGGGCACGTTGCCCATGGCCTTCTCCCGGTCCTCGGGCTCCGAGTTCCGGGCGCCCATGGGCGTCGCCATCGCCTTCGGACTGACCGCAACGACCGTGATGACGCTCTTCGTCATCCCCGTCATCTACAGTGTTATTAATAAGATAAGGTTCAAAGAGAAGAAAGCGGCGGCCTGACGGCCGGTCCAAGCGAACGGACGATACGGGCGGGTTCCCCGGCGGGGGCCCGCCCTTTTTTATTGGTTCATCTCCCCTTTCCGGGATATCCTCTCGAGGCGGCGAGGGATGTTGCCTCGAAGATCCCCGTTGCTGGAGGAGGGGACCCGCGCAGCGGGGGGGAACCGTGCAAACTGGTTCCCCGGGGGGCCGGGGAGCAAGAGGCATATCCCGAGCCAAAGCCCGAGAGAGGGACTTCCCGGAATCGGGAGATGATCCTTTCTTTCAGGCCTTGTACTTCAGGAAGGCGCCTATCCCGCCGTAGCGGTCGAGCTTGGACGGC
>JBGSUG010000179.1:0-1945 GCA_041736225.1 Candidatus Aminicenantales bacterium
GACTACATCGTCCACGCCACGGGATCGGGCGGGACCCAGGCGGGCCTGGCGGTCGGCGCGCGGGCCCTGACGTCGGGCTGCCGCGTCCTCGGCATGAGCGTTTCAGATCCCAAGGGACCTTTTTCCGAGATCGTCCTCGAGATCGCCCGGGCCACGGACGACGCCCTCGGCCTGGGTCTCGAGATCCATCCGGGCGACGTCGTCGTCTTCGACGAATACCTCGGCGAGGGCTACGCGAAAGTCGACCGGGCCGTGGCCGAGGTCATCCGCCTGGTCTTCCAGACCGAGGGGATCGTCCTCGATCCGGTCTACACCGCCAAGGCCATGATCGGCCTCATCGACCTCGTCAAGACCGGCTTCTTCAATCCGACGGACAAGATCGTGTTCATCCACACCGGGGGGACCCCGGCGCTCTTCCCGCACCGGGAGAAGATCTTCGGCTTCCTGATGGACAGGGCTTAAGCGATCAGAACAGCCGGGCCAGCCCCGACTCGAGTTCGGCCAGCGGGACGCGGTGGATCTCGATCGGCGCCGATTCCAGGGCGGCCGGTGTCTTCAGGCCGCTGCCGGTGAGGACCAGGACGGTCGCGCCGCGGCCCTCGTCGATCCTCCCGGCCGCGGCGAGCTTCCGGAGCGCGGCGAGCGTCGTCGCCGATTCCGGCTGGCAGAAAAGCCCCTCGGCCGCGGCCAGCTCCCGCTGAGCGGCGAGCATGTCCTCGTCGGACACGGCGAGCAGGATCCCCTCCCGTTCCCGGATAGTCCGTAAAACCGCGTCTCCGGCCGGCGGGGTCGGGTTGGCGATGGCGTGGGCGATCGTCCGGGCTCCCTCCCAGCGCTCGTAGGTCGAATGGCCGGCGTCGAAGGCCCGGACGAGGGGAGCGCAGCCCGCGGCCTGCACTCCGACGATCAGGGGATAGGCCGGGATGAGTCCCTCGCGCTCGAGTTCGGCGAAGCCGCGCATGAGGCCGAGGAGATGCCCGCCGGAGCTGAGCGGGACGACGACCGTGCCGGGCGCCCGGCGGCCGAGCTGGACGAAGATCTCGAAGGCGGTGACCTTGTAGCCCTCCATCCGGTAGGGGTCGATCGAGTTCATGAACGTGATGCCGAGCTTCCTGCCGATCCCGATACTGGCCCGGAAGAGCGTGCCGTAGTCCCCTTCGACCGCGACGAGACGGGGCCCGTAAATGCCGGCGTTGCGGAGGCTCGCCGTCGACGTTCCTTCCTTGAGCAGGACGAACGTGGGCAAGCCGGCCCGGGCGCCGTAGGCGGCCGTCGACGCGGCCATGTTGCCCGTGGAGACCGTCCCGATCCGGGGGATTCCGAGGGCGACGGCTTTTTGGACGGCCACGGCGGTGCCCCTGTCCTTGAAGCTGCCCGTGGGGTTCTGGGCCTCGTTCTTGGCGTGGAGCGCGGCGAGGCCGAGGGAGGCCCCGATGCGTCCGAGACGGACGAGAGGCGTCAGCCCCTCGCCCAGGCCGAGTTCCCGGTCGACGGTCCCGAGGGGCAGAAAATCCGCGAACATTCCGATCGCGGACGCGCGGTCCCCGTGGATGACCTTGCCGCCCGGCCGGGACGAGAGGGCGACGAAGAGGGGTTGATCGCACGAAGGGCAGAAAGGGGAGTAGGGGTCGCGCGAAGCGAGCGGACCGCAGGCCAGGCATTCGAAACTTTCCATCGTTCGCCTCCTCGGATCGGCGGGCCCGATTATAGACCGAAATCCCGGTCTTGCCTAGAAGCGCCGGGCCGAAGTAGAATCATTCGGTCATGGACGATCACGGTTTCATGAGGCAGGCGTTGAAACAGGCGGCGAAGGCCGCGGCGGCGGGCGAGGTGCCCGTCGGGGCGGTGGTCGTCCGGGACGGTAAAGTCCTGGCCCGGGGCTCGAACAGGTCCGTGGCGTCTTCCGATCCCACGGCGCACGCCGAGATCGTCGCGCTCCGCCGGG
>JBGSUG010000240.1:0-2006 GCA_041736225.1 Candidatus Aminicenantales bacterium
CGGGTTTCCCCACCGGCATGAAGTGGGCGGCCGCGCGCCGGGCCGAGGGAGAACCCAAGTACCTCGTATGCAACGGAGACGAGGGCGACCCGGGCGCGTTCATGGACCGGTCGGTCCTCGAGGCCGACCCCCACGCCGTCATCGAGGGCATGGTCATCGGGGCCCGGGCCGTCGGGGCCTCGAGCGGCTTCCTCTATATCCGGAACGAGTACCCGCTGGCGATCGAGCGCATCGGCAAGGCCCTCGAACAGGCCCGGGAGTACGGGCTCCTCGGGAAGGACATCCTGGGCACCGGTTTCGATTTCGATCTCGAAGTCGTCCGCGGCGCGGGCGCCTTCGTCTCCGGCGAGGAAACGGCTTTGCTGGCCTCCATCGAGGGCGGCCGGGCCTATCCCCGCCAGCGCCCGCCCTACCCCGCCCAACGCGGCCTCTGGGGCAAGCCCACCGTGATCAACAACGTCGAGACCTGGGCCAACATCGCCTCGATCATCCGCCGCGGCGCCGCCTGGTTCGCGGGCCTCGGCACGGCGGGGAGCAAGGGCACCAAGGTCTTCTCGCTCGTCGGCAAGATCGCCAACACCGGCCTGGTCGAAGTGCCCATGGGCATCAGCCTCCGGGAGATCGTCTACGGCATCGGCGGCGGCATCCCCGGCGGCCGGGATTTCAAGGCGGTCCAGATCGGCGGCCCTTCGGGAGGCTGCATCCCCAAGGCCCTGCTCGACCTGCCCGTCGATTACGAGAGCCTCAAGTCCGCCGGAAGCATGATGGGTTCGGGCGGCATGATCGTCATGGACGAAGACACCTGCATGGTGGACATCGCCCTCTACTTCCTGAGGTTCGCGGAGGAGGAGTCCTGCGGCAAGTGCTCCCCCTGCCGGGTCGGGACCGGCGAGATGGCCCGGCTCCTGGCCAAGATCACCGCGGGCCGGGGGGAAGCTGCCGACATCGCCCGGCTCGAGGACCTGGCCGGGACGGTCCGGCGAGCCTCGCTCTGCGGCCTCGGCCAGACCGCGCCGAACCCCGTCCTGACGACGCTCCGCTATTTCCGCGACGAATACGAAGCCCACGTCTTCGACAAGCGCTGCCCGGCACTCGTCTGCAAGAACCTCATCTCGTTCGCCATCGACCCGGAGAAGTGCGTGGGCTGCCTCCTCTGCAAGAAAGCCTGCCCGGCCGGGGCCATCGCCGGGGAGCTCAAAAAGGTCCACGTCATCGATCCGGCCGCCTGTATCAAGTGCGGCATCTGTCTCGGCGTCTGCCCGGCCAAGATCCGCGCCGTCGTCAAGACGACCCCGGCTGCGGCCCCGTTGCCAATGGGAGGAGGACGGTGAAGCTGACGATCGACGGGCGCGAAGTCGTCTGCCGGGAAGGCCAAACCATCCTCGAGGCCGCCCGGGGCGCCGGGATCTCCATCCCCTCCCTCTGCGACCACCGCGAACTCGTGCCGTTCGCCGGTTGCCGCATCTGCCTCGTCGAGATCGAAGGGCGGAAGGACTTCGCCCCGTCGTGCGCGACGCCGGCCGAGGAGGGCCTGGTCGTTCAGACCCGGACGCCGGCCGTTCTCGACTTGAGAAAGAAGGTCCTCGAATTCATCCTGGCCGCGCACCCCTACGCCTGCCTCGTCTGCGACGAGAGGACGTCCTGCGAAGACTTCAAGGCGACGATCCGCAAGGTCGGCGAGGTCACGGGCTGCGTCCTCTGCCCGGAGAACGGCGGCTGCGAGCTCCAGAAGGTCGTCGAGGAGGTCGGGCTGGACAGGGTCGATATGCCGGCCGTTTACAGGAACCGGGAGGTCCGGAGATCCGATCCCTTCTTCGACCGCGACGACAACCTCTGCATCCTCTGCGGCCGGTGCATCCGGGTCTGCGAGGAGGTCCGCGGCGCCTCGGTCCTGTCCTTCGTCCACCGCGGCGGCCGCACCGAGGTGGGCACGGCCTTCGACCGGACGCTCCTCGAATCCGGCTGCCTTTTCTGCGGAGCGTGCGTCGACGTCTGTCCCACCGCGG
>JBGSUG010000291.1:0-8770 GCA_041736225.1 Candidatus Aminicenantales bacterium
AGGACTGGGCGAGTGAACGCAGTTACATCCGGGAGGACAAGGCCCTTGGATCCTTGGACAGGCTTCGTGAGCTAACGGCTCAAGCGGCTAACTGAAGAGGTTTATATGGCCCCGAAGTTGCGAACGTCAGTTGACACGGCCGGGTGTTCCAAGCTTTTGGAAGCTGGAAACCGCTAAACTCGGGGTTCTTTCTCCGTGAGTAAAATTTGTTCCTTCCCTCGATTTACTTCTTTTTGGCCTTGTTTTAAGAACTCAATAAGCACTGTTAGCTGGTCGTCTGCATTCAATGAAAAAAAGTGCTTGTCTTCCAGGTCCATAGAAATCTTTGATGTCGGTTTTTTCCGATATTGTTTTCATAGACAATGGTTAGCGGCTTATCATATCGAAGGCCAAAGAAGAAATTCTTATCTATATACAGTCCAACCCAAAACCAGCCCTGCGTCCTCTCAAGATGTAGCTTGGGAATTACTTCGTTCTTTGCCGCTTCAAGCATATTACGAAGTTCGAAAAGTGCCGGAACCTCTTGAATATACTCCCAAGATATCTTCTTCAATTTCATATTTTTCTCCTCTAAGAATGTTTGAAACTCTTTTATTAGAAATGCCAAAACAGCATCGTCCTTTTCTATATCATTTAGCCATTTATGGATTTCGTACCAAGTCACCAAGTGGAACTCGTCGGTTCTTAAAAATACTTCAGTACCAATTTCTTTGTGCCGCTTTAAGAGAACGAGTCTAGAATTTTCCTTGGCTGTTTCAAGCAGAGCTTTGTGGTATCGAGCCAATTGGCGTGGGCCAAGAGGCGAATCGTGTTTTACCTCAATAAGAACCAGAGTATCTGGGGCTTCTTCGATGGCGATATCCACAATGCCATATTCGCCTAAGTTCTTCTGAGTGACGATGTTCATAGCCTTTCGGTCCGAAAACGGATGGACAGGAAGACGCCCCGCGATTCTGTTCAGAAGTCTAATACCATCATCCGGCTCTTTCAGCAGTATCTTCGACAGTAAATAGGTAAAGGACTCAGAAAGATAGTTTTCCTCTTCAGAAGGGTCATAATGCGAGAGAATAGAGAATATGTTACTTCGATTGTTGCCCAGCATTACTTCTCTTTGAGTCCCGTCCTGCCATCGGTCATAAGATGCAGGCCTCTTAAGCTTGACCTAAATGTAGCACCTTTCCGGGCTAAAACGCTATAGAGACCATATTGCAGGTATAGCGGATAAATCCTCATTCCCGAAAGGCCAGGCAAGGGGGCGGCCGGGTGTTGCCGGTTTTTTGGGGAAGAGAACGCCTAGAAGATCAGAAAGCAGACCTCTCCCTATGTGACGCCGGTGTGACCG
Organism: Candidatus Aminicenantales bacterium; assembly: GCA_041736225.1. GTDB lineage: Bacteria > Acidobacteriota > Aminicenantia > Aminicenantales > Saccharicenantaceae > RBG-16-66-30. The sequence goes on from JBGSUG010000291.1 coordinate 1,343, forward strand.
GAGGGGCTGAAAACCGCTGAATCTAGGGGTCTGTAGCTGAAAAGACTAAATCACGGAAGACGCTAGATTATCAGGGGAAACGGGGTTATTTCGGTGGTGGAGCTGACCAGGATCGAACTGGCGACCTCTTGAATGCCATTCAAGCGCTCTGCACAGGCAAAACCGTGTGGACACGGTGTGGACAAACCCGCTAAGGCGGGCTCAATTATGCTGACCCAGACCGAAAGCAGGAAAGGACGAGTTGGCTCAAAATCAGGGGAAAAACGTGGGCTCTCCCGACGAGATCCCAACCCCCCGCCTCTGTATCCCCACGATTGACACCCTCCGGCCGCTTTGGTAGAACCGGCACGGATCGCTCATCGGAGGAAGATTCCTGCCATTTCATATGTAAGAAGGCTTGCGACCTGGCCGCTCTCTTTGGCGGTCCTGGCCCTGGCCTTACTCCGCCTTCCCAGCCGGCGAGATCCGCGGGAGAGTGCTCCAAGCTCCGGGGCGCCTGCCCCTGCCCGGCGCCCTGATCCTCCTGCGAGGCCGAACGATTTCTGCGAGGAGGATGGCGCGTTGTTACATCTCGTGTCGGGGTACGTCCCATTCCTATTTACAGCGCAGGCCGTCCGGGTACTTGGCCAGGATCGTAATCGTCAGCTCAGGCGTGTTCTTCAGGAAGCCCGTTTCCGAAAAGGCCTTCTTGATGAGGTTGTAGTTCGCCTCCCAGGCATAGTCCTGGAACCGGCCGGTGACGTCGCCCTCGAGATCGGCGAGCATGTCGAGCATCTTGACCGGGGTGCCGCACGAGAAATCGAACTTCCTGAAGTCGATCGTGCGGACACGGGGCGTCGACGCAGTCCGGAAGTGGATGACCCCGGCCTTGACGTCATAGACGATGCGGAACTTGCTGTGAGGGAGATCACACTTGTCGAGGATCCCAAAGGCATGGCCCACGGGATCCCCGGACGGCGTGGCGTCCCAGGCCTCGATCCCCTTGGCGGCATAGACGAATCGTCTCCGGGAATTGTCCGCCTGTTTGAACGAGGGCTGTGCCTCGTTCGCGCCGGAGAGCTCGAGGAAGTCCAGACAATATTCGTAGGTGCTGTTGGTCAGCGCTTTGACGGGAAGGTCCTGGCCCGTGTAGGCCCGCATCCGGCCGCCGAGGAACTCGATGGCCGCCGCGCCGCCCTTGCGGTCGCAGAGCAGGAAATGGATGGGCGTGCCCTCGTTCACCTCGATCCGGACGGCCTTGTCGCTGGCGATGACGTCCTGGACGGTCGCCGCCGTGTCCAGCTGATACTGGACCCACTGGAGTTCGCGGAGCGTCGGACGCCGGTCGGCGTTGGGGTACTCCGTCGGGGTCAGCCACATGAGCTCGATGACCAGGCCGGCCTCGTTCATCCCGCCCAGGGGCATTTCCCGGCCGAACTGGTTGAACGTGACGCTGCCGTACGCGGACACCCATTTGGCCGGCTGGCCCACGGTCCCCGGCTGCAGCAAGGCCGTCTTGGCCACGCCGCGCTTGTTGACGAAGATCAGGCCGGCCTCGGTCTCGAAATCGTAGTTCCGCCCGAAGATCCACTCCCCGTTGCTCTTGAAGCAGAACGTCGTGCAGGGCCGGAGGTCGAACGGCCAAAGGACGATCGTGAGGATCGCCAAGACTAGAACAGCACGGAGATTTCTCATGCGGTGCCTCCTTGCTTTGGGGCGAGGGCCCTCACTTGTCCACGCCCACCTTGGCTCCCAGGGCGGGATCGTAGAGGTCTTCGGCGATGGCATCCGTTCGCCGCGCGGTCAGGCGGACAAAACCCAGATATCTCCCCTGGTCCTTGTCCAGGGCCTCGGCGTCCGAGGGGAAGAAATTCTTGCCTGAGGCCTCAAGGGCCCGTTCGAAATCGCGCCAGTGACGCCAGCCGTCCGACTGCGTGGCGACGGCGACTTCGGCCACCATCGAGCTGCCGGACCAGAGCGTGCGCCAGAACTCCTGCGTCTTGAAGCTGCGGCAGGAGCTTTCCCAGAACACCTTGCCGTTCGACTGCGGCTCGACGAGGTGGGCGGGGGGCCGCGAGTCCATCTCCTGCGTGAGACCGACTACGACGACGCCCAGCGCGCCGTTCGGCCGGACGAAGCGGGAGAGATAGTCGATGTAGAGCTCGTCCGTGCCGAAGTATTGGTAGGCGTCCACGGAGACCACCGCATCGAAGAACCCTTGCGCGAAGGGAAGCGCGTGGGCTTCGGCCTTGATCGGGCACACCAGGCCGGCGACCGAGGCCTCGACGGCGCGCCGCCAATTGTGATCGGGATTCATCCAGAGGTCAGCGGCGTAGACCCGCACGCCGAACTCCCGGGCCAAGAAAATGCTGGTCATGGCCTTGCCGCAGCCCAGGTCCAGGACGCGCATGCCGGGTTGGAGCGACAGCGCCTCGCACAGCCACTCCATCAGCCAGAGGGCGTTCGGCCCCATCTGGTTGTCCATCATCCAGTCCGAATCATATTTCGCCGAGCGGGGGAATTCCGGTTTGATGAGCGGGCCGGGTTGGCTGGGTGGTTCGTTCATGGCGCGAGAGAGTCCTCTTCGAGGATCTCGCCGATCTCCTCGCTCGGAAGGAGCCCGGCTCGCGCGGTGAATCTGGCCAGAGCCCGCGAAGCATCCGCGCGGGTCGTCCGGGTTTCCCCGAGATACCCGCTGAGGGCATCCTCGATGACGCCGGAGAGTGGGCGCCTCTCGGCCGCCGCCCTCTGCTTGACGCCGGCCAGAAGCCCGTCGTCGATGATAGTGCCGATTTTCTTCTTCATAAGTTGTTTCATGCTCCCATGGACGCTCCGGGGGCGCCGGGATTCTCACCTGAAGTGATAGCGCAGGAACTCAGAAGCAGTCCTCATGATAACTCGGCCAATTTCGATCCTCGTTACTTCCTCGCCTCTTTCGGCCTGAACTCCATGCCGAGCTGGATCATCATCCCCAAGCTCTTTGTGATTCTCCAGCCTTCCGGCATCTCCAATTTCGCTTTCTTCTTCAGGCGCCCTGTCTTTCCGGCAAGTTCATCTTGCGCAAGATGGCCTTGAACCGTGGGTGGTCTCGCACGGGATCGAAATGGCTGTACATATCGATGCAATTCATGTAGGCCGCCCGTTCTTCGTACCCTGTCTCGAGGCAATCAAGAGCCTGTTCTGTCTCGCCGAGCCCCAGGTGGACCAGGGAGATCCAATAGGGCGATAAATAGGCCTTTTTCCGGCGCGCCCTCAATTCCTCGAGGATCTCGCGGGCCTCGCCGGTCCTGCCGGCCGCGCCCAAGGCGTGTCCGAGGCCGGCGATCGCGACCGAATCGCGCCCCGCGAGCTCCGCCGCCTTTTCAAAAGCCTCGATGGCTTCTTGATCCTGGCCTTTTTGCCGATAGGCCACTCCCATCACCCAATAGGCATACCACATGGTCGCGTCCAAAGCGATCACGCGCCGGCATTGTTCGATGGCCTCGTCGCTCCGCCGCGCCTGCATGAGCACCTCGCCGACGCAGACCGCCGGCATGATCGAGAGCGGGTCGAGCTCCAGGGCCAGCCGCATCTCGGCGACGCTCTCCTCGTGGCGGCGGGTGATGCTCAGGAACCAGGAATAGCACATGTGCAAGAAGCTGTCGCCCGGCATCAGCTCGATCGCCCTCCGATGGGCCGACTCCGCGGCCGCCCAATCCCAATCGTAGTCTTGGCTGACTTGTCCGAGCGCCGTATGGGCCTCGGCCAGCGTCTCGTCGAGCTCCAGCGCTCGCGTCGCGGCTGCCTTGACGCGGGGCCAACCCTCTTCCGGCGGCTCGTGACCGAGATTGCTCAAAGCATAGTGGCATATGGCCAATTCGCCGTAGGCGAGGGCATAATGGGGATCTTCGACGAGCGCCTTCTCGAGGAATTCGATCGCTCTTTGGAGGCTCTTCTGGGTGAATAGATTTCGATATTGGCGGCTTCTGAGGCACAGCTCGTAGGCCTTTGCGGACCGGGCCGGCTGTTTGGCCAGACGCCTTTTAACCTCAGTAACCAGGTGAGGACGCACTCTCTCGGCGATCTGACTGGCGATATCGTCCTCGACCGCGAAAATGTCCGAGAAGGCGCGGCTGTATTTTTCGCCCCAAACATGCTTTTTCGTACGGACGTCCATGAGCTCCGCGCTGATCGAGAGCTGTTCGTTCCGCCGGAGCACCCGCCCGGTCACCAGCGCCTGGACCCCCAGCTCCGACGCGCAGCGCTCGGGGTCGATCCCTTCGCCCTTGAACTGAAAGGCCGAGGTCCTGGCGATCACTCTCAGCCGGGGAAGCTGGGCCAGGCGGTTGATGAGGCTCTCGGCGATCCCGTCGCTCAGGAACTCGGCGTCCGGGTCCCCACCGACGTTGAAGAAGGGGAGAACGGCGATCGCGTCGATGGCCTTTCGCGGCCGCTCCGGCCGGGACTTCGAGGTCGCCGCGGCGCGACCCGATTCCAGAGCGCGCTTCAAGCGCCTCAACTCGGCGCCCAGTTCCGCCGCCGCGGAATAGCGACGGTCCCGGTCCTTCTCCAGGGCCCGGTTGATGATCTTTGCGAGATCGGCGGGGATGGCGGCGTTCAATTGGATCGGCGTGACGGGCGTTTTGGTCAGGATCTCGGTGAACACCATCCCGGACGTCCGGCCTCCGAACGGCCGCTCGCCAGTCGCCATCTCATAAAGCACTACGCCCAGCGAGAAAAGGTCCGTGCGCGCGTCAAGCTCTTCGCCCCGCACCTGCTCGGGCGACATATAAGCTACGGTCCCCACGACGACTCCCGGGCTGGTCAATTCCTCCGGCTCCGCGGTCAACGTTGGCTGCGCCGTCGCCCCGGCCGGCTCCGCGGCTGGACGGGGATGGAAGGCCACTTTGGCCAGCCCGAAATCGAGCAGCTTGGCCTGGCCCCGGCCGGTGACGAAGATGTTAGCCGGCTTGATGTCCCGATGGATGATCCCCCGCGCGGCGGCGGCGTCCAGCGCGTCCGCGATCTGGACGGCCAGATCGAGCAACGCTTCGGTCGGCAAGGGCTTTCCCTCGAGCCGGTGCTTCAGCGTCTCTCCCTCCAACAGTTCCATGGCGATGAAGCGCCGGCCTTTATGTTCGTCGATATCGTAGATGGTACAGATATTGGGATGATTCAGAGCCGAGGCCGCACGGGCTTCTCGCTGGAATCTCTCCAAGGCGTGGGGATCTCCCGAAACCTCGCGCGGCAGGAACTTCAGGGCGACGAGACGGCGCAGCTTGATATCTTCGGCCTTGAAGACGACGCCCATCCCGCCGGCGCCGAGCTCCTCCAGGATCCGATATTTGGCCGCGACGAGCCTGCCCTTCGGCAAGTCCCGGCTGACCTTTTTGACGGTCTCTTCCCGTTCTTTTGGGCTTTCTTCGAAGCCCGGGAGCGGGGCTCCGCATTTTCCGCAAAAGGAGGAATCGTTGGGACACTCGGCGTGACATCGGGCGCACTTGGCGGCCATGGCGATCAACCTCCCCGCTGGGCCGGATAATATCAAGGTCCGAGACGGGCTGTCAAACGGCCCGGAAGCTCAAGAAAAGCGATGATCCATATGGGGGGAATCGTTATTTTTTCTTGGCCTCTATCGGTTTGAGCTCCATGCCGAGCTGCTGATAGAGCCCCAGAAAGTCTTCTTCAGCGACCTCCTCGACAACCTTCCCGTCCTTCACGCGCATAATGGCGATGTAGCTTACCGTTATCTTGTTGCCTGTCGGAGGGATGCCCTGGAGCTCCGCAAGATGGGTGCCTTGGAGGGCGACCCGCAGGACAACCCTGTCCCCGACGGCGAAGACCTCCGTGAGGTTGTGTACCATGTCGGGGATGGCCGCTGTCATCATCTTGACCATGGCCATATAGTCGTCGCGGGAGACGGGCGTGGTGCTGTTCGACGGAGCGTAGAGTTTGAATTCCGGGGCCACGTAGGTCTGGAAAGCCTCCAGGTCTCCCTTGTCGACCGCCGCGATGGCCGTTTTGATGACCTCGATGTTCCTGGCCTCGATCGCAGCCTGAGCCCTATACTTCTCCAGTTCCGCCATGGCCGCTTTGTCCTGGCAAGCGAAAGAGCAGCCGAGTAGAAGGAGTAAAGGCAGAATACACAGTGCTTTTCTCATTGTCCCCTCCGATAATACAGTGGTGACTCAAGTTATGGCACAGCATTCAGGCCAAGTCAACGCCAGCGCCGCCCAAGATACTTTCCTGTAATTAGGGGGAAAACCGGGGGACGGCGCTTTTGAGGTGGAATGGCGGGGCCGACGAGACTCGAACTCGCGACCTCCGGCGTGACAGGCCGGCGTTCCTCGGGACTTCTAACGTTTAAGGTGTGGGATTGCGAGACGCGGAAGCGACTCGTTAGGTTACTTTCGGGAGATCTTGTAGCTCACAACAGTGTAAAGATCATCGAGTTGCTTCTTTGCTGTAAGGTCGATGATCAAAGGATACAGCTTTCCGATCGGGGTGGCAGCATCATAAGAAGACTTCAATGACTCGTCGATCGAGAGATTGGATATACCATCTCCTGATTCTTGAGTGAAATAGAACCCACACTTCAGAAACTGCTTCCAAACTGAAATCCAAAACACTGTTTTCTTCTTACGGTTCATCTTGCAGAGCCATGCCCCACCATCTTTGTAGAACCGCCACTCAGGTGAAATGTCATAGGGAGGTTTTGACAGCGTCTCAGTGAGTGTCTCGTAAATCGAGAACCAACGTCCGAGTTCGTTCTTTACGTTGCCGGAAGTCAGGTCGAGATCCGGGGAGGTGAGTAGCTTTTCTGGTTCCATTTTTATCTAACGCGCCGGTTCAGCGGCGGGCCGCGCAGCGGGCCGTCCGCTGCAACCGGTTGTTAGCCGCCGCCCTGTTTCGATTCGAGCAAATCACGCTTCGACCTTGCCGCCAGAATCTCCTCGAGACTCCGCAGGACAACCGGCGCCCCGACTGCAAGCGCCGCCGCCGCTGCGGTGAAACCGGAAGTTGACACGAGTACGCCAACCGCGCCAGTTGCCAAAGATGCTGTCCCGAGAAAGCGCCTGACTGCTTCAACCGACACCCGGCTCTGCTTGCTCAGTTTCTTGAGTTCAACCAGTAGGAGTTGCTGGTCTTCAGGTGCCCGGACGACAAGATCGACTCCCGCGTCACGCGTCGGTTCAGTTGCTGACACTTCATAGCCGCGCTCCCTGAAAAGCTCGGCCACGAGTCGCTCAAACTCCGCCGGTGATAAGGCCTCCAAAAGTGCCGGATCTCGGCTCGCTGCTCGCAGAGCAGCTTCCGCGGACGAAAACTCCGTCGGCCGAGGAGAGGATAGACCTTCAAGATCCCTTATCCGCCGAGCGATCGTCTGGGCGTCTCGTAGGAGGTCCCCACTCAACTGGACATACGGGACACGTGCGAGATCTGCCGGTACCATTTCGCCCGGAGATGCCG
>JBGSUG010000343.1:0-8874 GCA_041736225.1 Candidatus Aminicenantales bacterium
CGCCGCGGCGCTCCCGGCGCGGAGTGCCCAGCAGCCCGGACGCGTTCGAGGCGACGCCGGCCCCGATATAGATGGAAGGCCCTTCCCGCCCCAGGCTCTGTCCGCCGCCGATGCTGAGGACGCCGCCCAGGAACTTGGCCAGGACGGGACGCACGCCGATATGGCCGAGCTCCTTCCAGAAGGCCGATTTGACCTGGGGGATGCCGCTGCCGGCCGCTTCGGGGCCGCAGGCCTTGAGGAGCAGACCGACCAGCCCCGACGCCGTGACGATCAGCACGAAGCTGGAAACGACGAAAAAGAGCTTCGACCTCGCGGCGAAAGCGACATAGGTCTTTTCGAACAGGAGGTTGGTCATGAACAGGAAGGCGACGGCGGAGAGGCCGGCAGCCAGGCTCAGCGCGACCGTCTGGACGGTTTGCCGGACGTTTTCGGGAAGCCTGAGCAGAAAGGGCGGCACACGGATCGCGGCCGCGGACTTGATTCGGATGTGCTCGGGCGTGCTCACTGCCCGCCCATCATAGCAGAATCGGACGGGCTCGGGCGAGCCTTCCGCGGAGAGAGGGGGGCGTCAGTCCCTTCGCCCGAAATCGGCGATCTCGTACTTCACAACCTCGAGGCGGCCGTCCTCGAGCTCCTCGAGGATGAAGAGCGAGCGCCCGGCGATCGTCAGGGGGTGGCGGGCCAGATCGTTCACGCTGACACCCTTCGGCAGGGGAAGGTAGAAGCCGTCGAGATACTCGCCGCGGGGGCTCATGACGTCGACGAGGACCCCTTTGCCCGGGACCAGGGTCGAGGTCAGGGCCCAGATCCGGCCGTCGACGGCGAAAAGGCGCTGGATGTCGTTGACGTATTCCCGGGGTTCGGCCAGGCTCCGGGCCCCGGCCGGCGCGTCCGGAGACTTCTCTTCCTCGTATTTCACCCGTCGGTAATCGCAGCGGATGGTCAGGAGGCGCGCGTTCTTCGCGGGATCGGCGATCTGGATGCCATAGACGTCTTCATTGGCGACCGCGACCAGACCTCCCTCGAGAGGGACGCAGAGGAGAAAGGTCAGGTTATTGGCGATGAAGGCGCCGGGCAGGCGCTTGGCGAACCACTTGGTGGCGTAGGCGAGGGATGTTGCTTTCACGGCGCCCTCGGGGCTCGCGAGCGCCAGGGTCCAGACGATGTCCAAGATGTCGCCCTCCGGCTTCTTGACCTTGTCGAAAGGGATGGCCGAATTCGAGGCCATGAGCAGGCGGTCGCCGAAGAGGCCGAGGAGCCGGGAGACGGGGGCGTCCGGCCTGAACTCCCGGAGGAACTTGCCGTCGAGGCCCGACACGACGCATTTCAGCGGCTGTTCCTGGAAGGCCAGGACCTCGGCGCCGCGGACGAGGAAGTCCGTGATCCGGCGGAGCTCGCCGGGACCCTGGCCGGGCCGGTACATGTTGACGACGAACTTGCCCGCGGCGTCGAACCGCAGGAGCTCGTCCTCGTCGGCGACCAGGAGGCCGCCGTCGGGGACGGCTTGGATCTGCGAGGGCCCCTTGAAGTAGAAGCCGCCCTGGACATCCGAGATCCGGAAGACCTCGCGGAGCTCGAGGACGCGCCCGGCCCGGGGATTCTGGGGCTTGGCCGGGAGCATCACCGTCTCCTGGCCGAAGGCCGCCGAGATCAGGATGACCGTCGCGAAAACGAGCGGAAGCTTTTTCAAGGGCACCTCCGTGCGGTCCGGCCATGGCCGGCCGTGATATTAAGAATACCGACCGGACCGCCGGAATGTTTATCCCGGATGGGATGATCGGACCTGGAAAACCCTAGAATATGTCATAGTATGTTGACAATAAATCAACTTACCATGCGAAATAGTCAAGGATCCTTCTTGGACGTCGCCTCCCAGATAAAGTTCGCGTAGCAGTGTCATACGGTCGAGCTCGGGATGGGCGGCCGCCCTTTGTATACTAGCCGTTAAAGTGGACGTTTCTTCGAGAACAGGTAGGCGAATGGGATGGCGATCAGATCACCGATGATATAGGTGAAGAATACGGCGGACGTGCCGACGGCATACTTCGGGAATTGGCCCTTAAGGAAGAGAGGGATGGCGAAGACGGCAAGCCAGAGCGGCTTGTAGACGAGTTGCAGAAGCAATAAAGGGACGAATTTCAAGGGATCGCGAAGGGCGAGGATCGCGATCAGGCCGGCCGCCAGCAGGACGCAGGCGTAAAGTCCCAGGACGCCCGGATCCTGGGCCGGGAATCCCATCATGGCCTTGGTGGCGGCCGGAAAGACGATCAGCCCGAATCCGAGCCCACCGGCCCCGACGAGCGTGTAGAGATACATAGCCCTGAGCCAGCCCCAACGGATGGTGAAACCGCTTTCCATTTTGCTTGCCTCCCCTTATCCGGATTTTGAACCAAGTGTAGTACACAACCGCCGTTTTTAACACTGGTCGTGGACGGCGCGGCGTTTGTGCCTCTATCCGTCTTTCGGCGGTATTACGGTCCGTTCCCACGGGGGCGGGATCGGTCCGATCTCTTGGCATGCTTCACGGGCGCGGCTGTGGTATGCTCGGAACGGAGGAACACCGAGGGGCCATGAACAAGTATGCAAGCGTCTTTCTGGCGATCCTGACGGCATTCGCCTGCGTCGGCAGGGGAGGGCCGCGTCTTGAGTTGCCGGAACCGACGGGTCCTTTCAAGGTCGGAACGGAGTGGTTCTCGTTCGTCGATCCCGGCCGTCCGGAGACCTTTACGTCCGACCCGGGAGATCGCCGTCCGCGTCTGGTACCCGGCGGACGTAGGACGCGCGGACCGGCCCCGCCCTTATGCCGGACCCGAGGTCGTGCCCCCGCCGGGCCAGGGGCTTTCCGAGGAGGCGCGGGCCGGGCTGGCGCGGCTGAACGAACGCCTGGCGTCGGTCGGAACGCACTCCTATAAGAACGCACCGGTCGCCGCCGGCGGTCCCTTCCCCGTGGTCCTCTACTCCCACGGCTACTGGGCGGGTATGAACCAGGGCACGGTCCTCATGGAGGAGCTCGCCAGCCACGGCTACGTCGTCGCAAGCATCGGGCATCCGTTCGAGACGAACGGCGTGACCAAGCCCGATGGCCGCGTCGTCCGGTTCGACCCCCGCAATCCCGAGTTCATGCTCAGGGGACGGGAGCGGCAGGAAGGCCTGCCGGTCGAGCGGGCCGTCGTCGAGACCTCGGACCCGGCCAAGCTCGACGCCCTATTCCGCGAGCTCGCGAGGGTGCGGCCCAAGATGCAGGAAAGCCTCGCGATCTGGGCGGCGGACATCGTCTTCGCGATCGACAAGTTCGAAGAAATGGGCCGGGAGAGCGAACGCTTCCGGGACCGTCTCGACCTCGGCCGCGTCGGCGTCGTCGGCCATTCCTTCGGCGGGGCGGCGTCCGGGCAGGCCGCCCTGACCGATCGGCGGATCGCCGCGGGGATCAATATGGACGGCCTCCAGGCCGGCGACATGGTCGACAGGGCTGTCGAGGTGCCGTTCGTCTTCATGCACCACGATAACCGGGGGGCCGCGAATCCGACGCCGAACGTCAATCTCTTCCGGCGGGCCAAGGGACCGGCCTGGCTCCTCGTGATCGAAGGCAGCGGCCACTATAATTTTTCGGACTTCTCCCTGCCCGTCCTATCGGAGGTGGCGCCCCTCCCGGAAGGGGCGCTCGGAGCTATCGACGGACGCCGGTTCGTCGAGATCCTCGACGCGATCGTCGTGGCGTTCTTCGACGCCTATCTGAGGAACGGTGAGACGGCGGTCCTGGACGGGGTTTTCGAGCGATATCCGGAGATCGATGTTCTCCGGAACACCCAGGCCGAAGTGAGGCCGCAGAGGTGAAATAAGGCCTGGCCTTCAACTCCCCAGCCAATCCAGCAAGGCGCGGACGCTGCCGGTGGCCAGGGCGATGCTTGAATCCGCCGCCCCGTAATACAGCCTGATGGTGTCGCCGTCGGGCGCGATGGTCGAGCCGCAGGGGAAGACGACGTTGCCGACGTCCCCGCGCTGTTCGTAATCCGCTTCGGGGCCGAAGAACCACTCATCGCTGCGCTTGAGGCAATGATCCGGCGCGTCGAGATCGAAGAGCGCGAGCCCCAGCCGGTAGATCGATCCCGACGCCGTTTGTCGCACGCCGTGGTAGATGGTCAGCCAGCCCTGCGGGGTTTCGATGGGAGGGGAGGAGAGGCCGATCTTGTTGGCATCCCACCAGGACCCGCGGCGGCAATCCAGCATCAGCTTGTGGTTGCCCCAATGGCGCAGGTCGGGCGAATAGGCCATCCACATGTTGGCCCTGGGAGAGCTGACCGGGCGATGGATAAGCGCCCATTTGCCGCCGATGCGGCGGGGCAGCAGGGCCGCGTCCTTGTCTTCCGGCGGCATGATCACGCCGTAGCGCTCGAAGCTCCGGAAATCCTCCGTCAGCGCCAGGGCGACGCCGGGCCCCTCCCGCGTATAGGCGGTGTAGACGACGGCGTATTGGCCCAATTCGGGCAGATACGTGATGCGGGGATCTTCGATGCCCCACATCTCCTCCGGGAAGTTCTTCGGATCGGCCAACAGGGTGGGCTGAGGGTCGATCCGCCAATCCCCCTCGCCGTCCGCGGAGCGGGCCGCGCAGAGATGGGATTGGCCGCGGCGATCCTCGACCCGGCACAAAAGCAACGTCGTGCCGTCGTGGAGCAGCGTGGCGCCGGGATTGAAGACGCTGTTGACGGGATAGGTCCAATCGGCTGCGGTCAGGATGGGATTGCGTCCGTGACGGCGAAAGAGCTCGGGGTGGTGATTGTTCATTCAGATCATGACTCCAGGGATAACAGCGGATTCTCGGCCAGGCGCAGCTCCAGTAGCGCCTGGAGAAAGGCCAGGGTGGATTCCGCGCCCTGGTTCTCGTTGGGCCGGTCGGGGTGCAGGCCGTCCCGGCAGCCACCGGTCGTCGGGTCGTAGACCGGGAGGTTGAGATCGTTGCGCCCGATGAACCAATCGAAGGCCCGGCGGGCTTCCTTGTTCCAGCGCTCGTCTCCCGTGACCCGGAAGGCCTCGAGGCAGGCGGAGACCATGGCCTGGGCTTCCACCGGCTGTTGATCGAACCGGGCGCGCTCGCCGCCCCGCTCGTAGAACCCGTTGGAACCGATGGGGACGAAATGCCCGCCGCTCGCGTCCGAGCGCTGCAGATCGGCCAGCCAGCGGAGCGACTCCAGCCCGGCTTCGGCCATGGCCTTGTTAGGGATCCATCGGCCGCACATCAAGAGGGCGTGCGGCAGCGCGGCGTTGCAATAGCTCAGCCCGGGCTCGAACCAGCGCCATTCGTCCGTGCGGTGGCTTTGATAGAGCGCCAGCAGCCGCCCGGCCAATTCCTCCCGGACCTGGCTCGCCCTCCGATCGCCCGCGAACCGCCGCAGATACTCGTGGATGCCGAGGAGCGCGAAGGCCCAGGCCCGCGGACTCGTCGTCTCGCGAATGGCCGGCAGCGCCCGTTCGAACAGCCAACCGGCCATTTGATGGAGGGCGGGGCTGTTGGCGTTGCCCAACACCGTGCCCAACGCCCAGAGGGCCCGGCCATGGCTGTCGTCCGAGCCGCAGTCCTCCCGCCAATTGCGCTGATAGTCCATGAAGTTGCGGAAGCGCCCGGTCTTGGCATTGAAGGCATACCAGAGGAAGGCGAGATAACGCGAGGCCAGGTCGTAGGACTCCTCGATGCCCAGCGCCTCGATGAGGGCGCTCACCATCAGCGCCCGGGCGTTGTCGTCGGCGCAGTAGCCCTCGCGATAGTTGGGCACGGTGAAAATGGCGTGCTGCAGGATGCCGGTCTCGTCGGTCATGCGGCGCAGGTGATCGAGCCTGAGGGGAGGGAGGTCCCCCGGATGCTTGTCCAGCGCTTTGACCGTGAATCCCGGCGGGGCGAAGTGCCGCCGTTCCGCGCGGGCGCGGTCGAAGCTTTCCATGTAGCGCCGCGCCACCTCGGGCCAGATCATCTCCCGTCCGAGCAGGTAAGCCCGCTTGCGCATGGCGTGGCGCTCGGCCTCGTTCTCCATCAGGTAGATGATCCGCTCGGCCAGGGCGGCCGGATCGCGGAACGGGACCAGCATGCCGCGGCCCTCGGACAGCAGCTCCTCCGCATACCAGTACGGCGTCGAGATCACGGCTTTGCCCGCCCCGACCGTGTAAGCCAGGGTGCCGGAGGTGATCTGCTGCACGTTCAGATAAGGCGTGATGTAGATGTCCGCCGCGCCGATGAACTCGACGAGCTCTTCCAGGCTGACGAAGCGATTGTAGAAGATCACGTGCGATTCCACGCCCTTTTCCTGGGCCAGCCATTGGAGCGACAACCGGTACGTCTCGCCTTCGTTCTGGATGACGTGGGGATGCGTGGCGCCGACGACGATGTAGACGGTCTCCGGAAAGCGGGCCACGACCGCGGGCAGGGCCGAGATGACGGTCTCGATCCCCTTGTTCGCCGAGAGCAGGCCGAAGCTGAGCAGGACGGTCTTGCCCTCGACGCCGAAGAGGTCCTTGTTGAAGCTCGGATCGACGAACGGCACGTCGGGTATCCCGTGGGGGATCAGGTCGATCTTCTCCGCCGGCACGTGATAGACCGTCCGCAGGAATTCGGAGCCGCGCCCGCTCATGACGACCAGGCGGTCCGACAACGCGGCGACCTGTTCCAGAACCCGGCGCTGATCGGGATCGGGCTCGTTGAGGATGGTATGGAGGGTCGTGACGACGGGCATGCGCAATTCCCGCAGGAGGGCCAGGATGTGGCTGCCCGCCCGGCCGCCGAAGATGCCGTATTCGAACTGCAGGCACACCAGGTCGACGTTGTTGATGTTCAGGAAGTCGGCGGCGCGCCGGTACGACTCGATGTCCTTTTCGGTCAGCTCGAATCGAACGCGGGCCGGATAGTCGTAGCCGGCCGCGGTGTCGTTGACGGGCAGGGCGATGCACGTCGCCCCGGGATAGGCCGTGGCGACGGCCTCGCAGAGATCCGTGGTGAACGTCGCGATGCCGCATTGCCTCGGCATGTAGTTGCCGATAAAGGCGATGCGCTTGATCGTCGAGGGAACGGATCTTCCTTCCATGACGGGACTCTCCTTAGCTATGGCCGGGATAGGGTGGGACCGCGTACTCTTGGCTTGGAGGTTGAGCACCCCGGATCAGGCTGACACGACTCAGTATACCACAATCCGGCGCCCGGCATCCGGCTTGATAGCCACGGCAGCGTGACATTGCGCCCTCCTTTCCTACCCTCGAACGCGGAGAAATTCCTGTTTACGCTGGCCCCGCCGATGGGTTAAGATGGGTTTTCACGAGGAGCCGACAGATGCGGGCGAAACCCGAATATGCCGCGGGCGGCGTCGATTACACCAAGATCGAGCCGTTCAAGATGGCCATGGTCCGGACCGGGAAGAGGACCCTCGCATTCCCGAACCGGCGCGGCGTCTTCGTCGACCCGGGCAGCCTGGGCGCGCACGGGGCCGTCTATGAATACCGGGGCGCCGAACCCCACCTCTGGTGCATGACCCAGGAAGGCCTGGGCAACAAGAACTGGATCGCCGAGTGGATGTACCAACATGCCGGGACCGGCCGGAGCTACTACGAGGGCATCGGCATCGACGCGGCCCTGATGGCGGCCAACGACGTGATCTGCCAGGGCGCCCTGCCCGTGATCTTCACCGACGAAGTGGCGGCGGGCGACAGCGAGTGGTTCCAGGACGAAAAGAGGAGCGCCGACCTCGCCGAAAGCTTCTACCGGGCCTGCGAGATGTGCGGCATGGCCCTGCCGGCCGGCGAATCTCCCGCCCTGCGCTATCTGGTCAAGGCCGAGCCGCCGGTCCGGAGCGCCCCGTCGCTGTCCGGCTCCGTGGCGGGCATCATCGCGCCCAAGACCAGAATGGTCACGGGAGAGAAGCTCTCCGTCGGAGACCGCATCATCGGGGCCCCGTCGTCGGGGCTCCACGCCAACGGGGTTTCCCTGGTGATCAGCCGGGGCCTGGCCCTCAAGGACCGGTTCCTCCACCTCCTGCCCAACGGGAAGACCTTGGGCGAGGAAGCGCTCATCCCGACCCGCTCGTACGTCGGGCTCGTCGAGGCCCTTCAGCAGGCGAACATCGAGATCCACGCCCTGCTCGGGGGTACGGGAGGCGGGATCTCCAAGATCGCCTACGCCAAGCAGCCCTTCACCTACCGGGTGGAAAGCTGGGTGGACGAGATACCGCCGCTCTTCAGGTTCATGCTCGAGATCGGAGTCAGCCTGCGGGATTGCCTGACGACCTTCAACTGGGGGATCGGGTTCTACATCTACGTGCCCGAAAAAGAAGTTGCTAGCACCGTCGCGGCCGGCCGGCGCGCCGGGTACGATCTCCTCGATCTCGGCCAGGTCGAAGCCGGGGAGCGCCGCGTGATCTTCGAGCCGGAGAAGCTCACCCTCTCCGCCATCGCATAACCGCCCCGCCGCGTCAGCGGGCGTCGTGGACGATCCTGCCGCCCACCATGGTCAGCAGCACCTTCGTCTCCGAGATCCGGTGGGGATCTATCTCGAAGATGTTCTGCGAGACCAGGATGAGGTCGGCGAGCTTGCCGGCTTCGAGGGAGCCTTCCTCTTTTTCCCGGTGCATGGCGTAGGCCCCGCCCATCGTGTAGGCGTAGACCGCGTCGGCGAGCGAGACCTTGTGCCGGGGCAGCCAGCCTCCCTCGGGTTTGCCTTCGAGGTCCTGACGGGTCACCGCGACCTGGATCCCCGGCCAGGGGTCGACGGTCACGACCGGCCAGTCGCTGCCGAAGGCCAGCCGTCCGCCCCCGTCGAGCACGGCCTGCCAGGCGAAGGCGCGCTGCTCGCGCTCGGGACCGGCGTTCTTGATCCAGCTGCCGATCCAGGCGGGATCG
>JBGSUG010000349.1:0-4467 GCA_041736225.1 Candidatus Aminicenantales bacterium
AGCCGCGGCGCCGCAGACGGCCGTTCCGGCCCCGCCGGCCCAGGCGCCCGCGAACGCCCGCCTGACCGAGGACGAGCGGAACACCATCGAGGTCGTCCGTAAGACCCGGAATTCCGTCGTCTACATCACCAACCTGCAATACGTCCGGGATTTCTTCTATTCGTCGGACGAGCCCGTCCGGCGGGGCAGCGGATCGGGCTTCGTCTGGGACGACCGGGGGCACATCGTCACCAACTTCCACGTCATCGACGAGGGTGACAAGTTCATGGTCAGCCTGCCCGACCAGAGACAGGTCGAGGCCACGCTCGTCGGCCGCGACGCGTCCAAGGACATCGCCGTCCTCAAGCTCTCCGAGCGCGTCTCGGGACTGGGCCCCGTCGTCATCGGCACCTCGCGGGACCTCCAGGTCGGGCAGAAGGTCGTCGCCGTCGGCAACCCCTTCGGCTTCGACCACACCGTCACCAAGGGCATCGTCAGCGCCCTGGGCCGGTCGATGCTCGGCGCGGGCAACGTCACCATCCGGGACATGATCCAAACCGACGCGTCGATCAATCCGGGGAATTCCGGCGGGCCGCTGCTCGACTCGAACGGCGATCTCATCGGCATGAACACGATGATCTACAGCCCTTCGGGGGCGTCGAGCGGGGTCGGCTTCGCCGTGCCCGTCGACACGGTCAAGAAGGTCGTGCCGCAGATCATCCAGTTCGGCAAGGTCATCCGGCCCGACATCGGCGGCGTCTCGTTCGTCCGGGACGAGGTCGCCCGCCGCTCCCGCATTGAAGGGGCTATCGTCATGGAGGTCGACCGGGACAGCCGCGCCTACGCCACCGGCCTGCGCGGCCTCACCCGCGACGCCTTCGGCCGGCTCCTCATCCGCGACGTCATCACCGCGATCGACGCGATGAAGATCAAGTCCTGGGACGACCTCTTCACCGCGCTCGACGGCTACAAGATCGGCGACACCGTGACGCTGACGGTCGAGCGCGAGGGGAAATCGCGGCGGGTCGAGATCGGGCTCGTCGGCAACGACTAGCGCAGGAAAGGTCCGAGGCCTTCCGCGGCGATCCGCCGCCAGTCGGGGAAACCCTCGAACACGATGGCCTTCTCCGGTTCGAGCTCGGCCAGGCCCTCCAGGACGGCTCCGACGGCCGCCAGATGGCGGGCGACCCGGCCCCCGAGGGGTGCCCCCTTCTCGTCGTAAGGGACGAAAAGCCGCCCGAGCCGGGACGCCTTGAGATAGGCCTTGTCCTTCCCTTCGACGACGAGTTCGGGCGTCGTCCGGCCCTTCAATCGTCCCTGGACCGGGTTCGGCGTCTCGATCAGGACGGCCTTGATCCCGGCCGCATCGCCCCATTCCCGGTGGCTCAAGCCGCGCAGGTTCTGCGGCGAGGCCTCCAGGCGGAACTCGAGCCCTTCGGACTGGAGCGACATCTGGGCCAGGGCCGCGAGCTCGGCGCTCTCGTCATGGAAGACGATGGCGTTGATGACGGGGTATTCGGGCGCCGATTCGTGGAGATCGACGCCGAGGTCGACTTTCTCCCGGCGGATGATCTCCATGATCCCGAAGGCCACGCGCTCGGTCAGATACCCCTTTGGACGCCCGGGATAGCAGCGGTTGAGGTTGCGGACCTCGGAGGCCGAGAGCATCTGTCCGGCCGGGTTCTCGTAAAGCGTCGGGTCGGGCCACTGGTGGACAGGATTGGTCAGCCGCGATCCCAGCCGGAAGACCCTCGGGCCGCCGGCCGAGGCGACGGTGAACCGCTGCGGATTGGCTTCCTGGGGGTCGTTGCAGGTGAAGCCGCTGGCGTTGGCCCGCGGAACGACGATGACCTTCCCTTTGAGCACCCGGAGGTTCTCGACCAGGACGACGGCCGAGACGAATCCCGCGGGCTCGTTGGGGTGGGAGCCGCCCGTGACGAGAACGGTGCCGCCCGGCTCGCCGCCCTCGAAGACGTAGACATCCGTGTCCCCGGCCGTCCCGGCGAGAGCCGGGAAGTACGCGCTGAGGAGGGTCTGACGCGTGAGCCCGGGGCCGGGGCGGATGGCTTCGACCGCCCGCATGCTCCGGAACTCGCGGCCGGCCAGGAACGCGACGATGGCGGCGCCCGCCAGGAGCCCGGTGGCGGTGACGAGATGGGCCTTGCCGTTATTCATGGTCTCACTTGACGAGCAGGAGCCTCAGGACGAATAACACCAGGACGACGGCCGGGCCGGCCTGGTCCCTGATCCGCTTCCTCCCGAAGATGTTGAGAACGATGTGCACGGCGAAATAGAGGACGATGAGGCGGTAGACGATCTCCATGCTTTCCTCTAGATGAACCTGTCCAGGATCGAGGCGTTGAGCAGGATGACGATAGCCCAGGCCAGGACGAACAGAGCCGGGACAAGACAGTATCTCAGGATCCGGATGAAGTTCTTCTCGCCGACGACCTGGCCGGCGAACCTTCCGGCCAGCGCCGCCGGGGGGATGAGGTCGCCGAGGCCGACGACAGCCGAGAGCGCGGTCGAGGTGATGAGCGCGTTCTTGCTGATCAGGGCCAGGATGAACGGCACGCCGAGGATCGAGCTCGCGCCGAAGGCCGAGATGCCGCCGAAGACCGGCATGCCCAGGGCGACCGCCACGTAGAGGAGCGCGCCCGGGAGAGCCAGGAAGGTCATGACGATCCAGCCCCTCGCCCCGGTCAGCGTCATCACCTGGATGAACATGCCCACGCCGGCCAGGATGACCAGGATGGGCATCGCCTCCGCGACGGCCTTGCGGGTCGTCTTCCAGAAGTCGAAGGGCCGGCCGCAGGCCGTACCGATCAGGCTCCCGATGAGGAAGATCCCGGGGATGCCGGGATCGGGCATGACCTTGACCAGGGAACGCTCCCCGAGCATCAGGCCGATGACCGCCAGGAGCGGAAGGTAGAGCCGGAAACCGTACTTGCCGTAAACGGACGGCGGCAGGATGGCCTTCATGTCTTCGAAGGCGATGACCTTGACGTCCCGGAGGCCGATCCAGAGCGGGATGACGATCGCGAGAGGGACCACGATGACGAGGAGCGGCAGGGTGACGCCGACGTAGGGCATGTCGACCCCCCCGCCCATGATCATGACCAGGATGTTGACGGGCGGAGCTATCATCCCCAGGACGGCGGCCATGGCGATGAAGGCCCCCGTCTTGAGCTGCGACAAGCCGAGCTTCGTCAGGACCGGAGCGACGAGCGGACCCGACGTCAGGACGCTGGCCGTCGAGGAGCCGGTGATCATCCCCGGAAACATGACCAGCAGGTTCGCGGTCAGGAGCAGGAGCGCTTTCCTTTTATAGAAGACCCGGAGCAGGACCGCGGCCAGGCTTTCGAGGGCGCCCGAGGCCTGAAGGACCTTCATGAACAGGACCGCGGTCAGGATGATCAGCATGACGTCGAAGAAGCCGAAGCTGCCCTCGACGAGGTGACGGAGCGGCACGCCCTCTCCCCCGGCCAGGGCGCCGACGAGCGCCGCGGCCATGAGACAGAGCCCGATCGGCCACTTGAGAACGGCGGCGGCCAGCACGAAGACGGCCACCATGAGGAAAAAGACGATGTATTCCGGCAATCCCTCCGCCTCCCGGTCCGGCCTTCAGGCCTTCGGCTTGAACGCGCCCTTCAGGACCTCCGCGGCGTCGGCCGTCTTCTCGACCGCGACGAGCGGGATGCCGCGTTCCTTGCAGATCCCGGAGAACAGGCCGTCCGCATCGGCCGATTTGACGATGACGGCCATCTTGGCCGCCGGAAGGTACTCGGCGACCATGGCGTCGGTCAGCTCGCCGCGGCGCTGGTCCCCGCCGAGATGGAGGAAGAGGACGGGGATGCCTCTCTTCGCGGCCTCGGCGACGAGCCCCTTGACGCGTTCCTTCTCTTTGGCCGTGTCGATCCCGGCCGCCCCGAGGCCCTTCAGGCTGGCCCCGACGACGATGCCCAGCGTCTTCGCTCCGCCGAAGTCCCGGGCGGTCGCGAGCTTGGCGAGTGTGTGCTCGATCCCGGCCCTTTTCGCCAGGACGACGGCCAGCTGGACGTCCGGGCTTTGGCCGGCCGAGGTGATGAGCAGGGGCGGCTCGAAGACGGGATTTTCGCCGATGCCGGCCATGGCCCCAGCCGCGGAAACGGTCAAGAAGGCCAGCGCCGCCAGCCCGGCGGCCGCGGCCCGAAGTCGCGGGAATCTCATGTCTGCCTCACTTTCCGGAGGCGATCAGTTTACCCCATTTTACCTGGGTTGGATAGATGCCGCACCGGGTTCGCGGCTTCCTTGACAGGCGTCAGAGCCCGGAAGTAGGATGGGCCCGTTATGAAGAAAGCCCAACTCCTCGCTGTTATCGTCCTGCTCTCGATCTCATGCTCCCGGGGAAGACCCGTCGGCCCGGGCGACGTCGCCGCGCGCAAGGCGATGGTCGCTTCGGCCCACCCGGCCGCCACGGCCGTCGGGGTCGAGATCCTCAGGAAGGGC
>JBGSUG010000359.1:0-20531 GCA_041736225.1 Candidatus Aminicenantales bacterium
CGGCATCGCCGCCGGGGCCGGGATCGCCTTCGGGGCCGCCCTGGCCGCGGCCAACGGCGCCAAAAAGCGGAAGGCCGAGAAAGCCGATAAGGCGGAATAGGAGGGCACCATGGATTGGACATCGATCCTTCAGTTCTTCCGCGGGCCGTTCTTCAAGATCTCGCTGCTCGTGTTCGTCGGCGGGATGACCTATCGCCTCGTCCGCATCCTCCTCCTGGGCTGGAAGCGCGACAAGGTCCCGAGCCGGGGCAGCAAAGCCGTCGGGGTGGTCAAGACCTACCTCAAGGGTCTCCTCGTCCTGCCCTTCATCCCCTGGGTCAGGAGGACGTTCACGCCGAACGCCCTGACCTACGTCGGCGGCGGGCTCTTCCATCTCTCGCTCGTCGCCGTCGTCTTGTTCGCGACGCCGCACATGCTGGTCTGGAAAAGCCTGCTCGGGTTCGGCTGGCCGACCCTACCCTTTCCTGTGAGCGACTGGTTCGCGGCAATCGGCATCGTCGCCCTGGTCATCCTTCTCGTCAACCGGCTGACCCACCCGGTGCTGAAGCTCATCACCAAGGCCCCCCTGTATTGGAATTGGGCCCTGACCTTCCTGCCGTTCGTCACCGGTTACATGATGACCCACCACCTGTGGTTCCGGTACGAGGTGCTCTACAGCCTGCACATGATCAGCGTGGACGTCCTCCTCATCTGGATCCCCTTCAGCCGGATCTCCCATTTCCTGTTCTACTTCTTCTCCCGGACGTTTCACGGGGCCCAGGCCGGCAAGCGGGCCATCAATCCCTGAGGGGAGGCGCATCATGAACGCACAATCGGCCATGAACACCTACGTCAAGGAGATCGGCGGCTGGGTGGCCAGCCAGCTCGAGGCCTGCACCCGCTGCGGGCTCTGCGCGTCGGCCTGCCATTTCTACCAGGTGACGGACAACGTCGAGTACGCCCCGGTCTGGAAGGTCGAGCCGCTCCGGCGGGCCTACCAGCAGCGCTTCACGCCGGCCGGAAGACTGAGGCTGGCCCTGGGCCTGGACAAGCCTGTGACGGACGAGGACCTCAAGCACTGGAGCACGATCGTCTTCGAAGCCTGTACCATCTGCAACAAGTGTGCGCACGTCTGTCCCATGGGCATCCAGCTCGGTCCCCTCATCCACGACGTCCGGGCCGGGATGGCGGCGGCGGGCCTTGTCCCCGCCGACCTGAGGGCGGCCACGGCGAAGCAGGACGAGATCGGCTCCCCGCTGGGCGTCACCGACGGCACCTGGGCGGAGCGGATGGACTGGATCGCCGAGGAGTGGGAAGTCGATATCCCCAAGGACCAGAAGGGGGCCGACACGCTGGTCGTGTTCACCTCCATCGAGCTGATGAAGTTCCCCGACAACATCGCCGCCGTGGCCAAGATCATGGCCAAGGCCGGCGAAAAGTGGACCATCAGCTCCAAGGGCCGGGAGGTCGTCAACTTCGGCTACTTCGAGGCCGACGAGGCCCTGACCAAAAAATTCATGGCCCGGGTCTTCGACGCGGCCAAGGAGCTCGGCGTGAAGCGGATCGTGATCAGCGAGTGCGGCCACGCCTACGACGCCTTCCGCTGGACGGCGCCCAACATCATGGACGTGCCTCCGGGGATCGAGGTCACCCACATCGTCCGGGCGATCTACGATTTCTGGAAGGCCGGACGGATCAAGCTGAAGCCGGGCGCCTACGACGGCACGACGGTCACCTTCCACGATTCCTGCAAGATCCAGCGGCGGGGCGGCCACATCAAAGAGCCCCGCGAGATCCTGAATTGGCTGGCGCCCAAAGCGTTCAAGGAGATGTCGCCGGCCAAGGAACAATCGATGTGCTGCGGCGGCGGGGGCGGCGTCATCTCCATCAAGGAGGCCGACCCCCTGCGCTTCGCCGTCTTCGGCCTGAAGGTCGAGCAGATGAAGCAGATCGGGGCGAAGGCCGTCTGCATGGTCTGCAGCAACTGCCGCCTCCAGTTCACGGAGGGCGTCGCCCACTTCAAGGCCGACGTCCAGGTCCGCGGGCTGACGGACATGGTCTCCAAGGCCATGGAATGAAGGGAGGGTTGATATGGCATCTTTCACTCTGACCCCCGTCGAAAAGGGCATTTTGCGCTGCCGGCACACGGGTCAATTCACTCCGGCGGACATCCAGACGCTGGCCGGTTTCCTGAGGGAGTATTCTGGGAAGCTCCTCATCGACCTGACCGGGGCCGACGCCGAGGAATGCTCGCGCCACATCCGGCAGTTCCGGCCGATGATGCCGGTCGCGGCCGTCTTCGGCGCACCGCTCGACCCTGCGATCCTGGTCATCGACAAGAGCTACTACGCCAACGAGGTCCAGCTCTTCGGGACGGAAGAAGAAGCCTTGAACTGGCTCAGGAACCAATAGGAGGTCGCCCATGAGCTCGCGCATCGTCATCGACCCCATCACCCGCATCGAAGGCCATCTCCGGATCGAGGCCGGCCTGGACGCCACGAACGCTGTCACCGACGCTTACTCGTCGGGGACGATGGTTCGCGGCTTGGAGACCATCCTCAAGGGCCGCGACCCCCGCGACGCCTGGGCCTTCGCCCAGCGCGCCTGCGGCGTCTGCACGACCGTTCACGCCATCACCTCGATCCGCGCGGTCGAGGACGCCCTCGGGATCGAGATCCCCAAAGCGGCCAACCTCGTCCGGAACATGATCCTGGCCCAGCAGTACGTCCACGATCACGTCATGCACTTCTACGTCCTGCACGCCCTGGACTTCGTCGACGTCGTCGGGGCGCTCGGGGCGGACGCGAAGAAGACCTCCGACATCCAGCAGTCGATCTCGGCCTGGCCGAACTCCTCGCCCGCCTACTTCGCCGACGTCCGGAAGAAGGTCCAAGCCATCGTCGACAGCGGACAGCTTTCGCTCTTCAGCCACGGCTACTGGGGGCATCCCGCCTACAAGCTCCCGCCGGAGATCAACCTCCTGGCCGTCGCCCATTACCTGGAATGCATCGACTGGCAGTCCCAGGTCACCAAGATCCAAACCATCTTCGGCGGCAAGAACCCCCACCCGAATTTCGTCGTCGGAGGCGTCCCGCTACCCATCGATATGGACAGCGACCAGGCCCTCAACGCCGAAAAGCTTTCGGTCATCGCCGACTCCATCAAGAAGCTCAACGATTTCGTCGATATGGTCTACATCCCCGACCTGCTGGCCGTGGCCCCCTACTACCTCGAATACGCGGGCCTCGGCGAGGGGCTGGGCAACTTCCTGACCTGGGGCGAGTTCCCCGAGGGGGCGATCGGCGACACCGCCAAGTTCGTCGTGCCGCGGGCCGTCATCATGAACCGCGACCTGAAGAACCCGGTCGTCCCGGACCCGCGCGATTTCGAGAAGATGAAGGAATACGTCGCCCGTTCTTGGTATGCGTACAAGGGCGGCGACAGAACGGGCCTCTACCCGTGGCAGGGCGAGACGGTCTTCAACTACACCGGGCCGAAGCCGCCCTACGAGCACCTCGATGTCGCGGGCAAGTATTCCTGGCTCAAGGCGCCGCGCTGGAACGACACGCCCATGGAGGTCGGTCCGCTGGCCCGGGTCCTGGTCATGTACGCCTCCGGTAATAAGGCGACCGTCGGCCTCGTCAACGCCGTTTTAGAGACCCTGAAGGCGCCGGCGGCGGCTCTGTTCTCGACACTCGGCCGGACGGCGGCCCGCGGCATCGAGACCAAGGTCATCGGCGATCTCCTGCCCAAGTACTACAGCGAGCTCATCGGGGAGATCAAGGCCGGCCGCACGGACACCTTCGACGGCCGCAAGTGGGAGCCCCGCACCTGGCCGAGACACGCCGAGGGCTTCGGATTCGCCGAGGCGCCGCGAGGGGCCCTGGGCCATTGGGTCGTCATCGACGGAGGCAAGATCGCGAACTACCAGATGGTCGTCCCGACGACCTGGAACGCTTCCCCGCGCGATCACAAGGACCAGCCGGGGGCTTACGAAGCGGCCCTGGTGGGGACGAAGCTGGCCATACCGGACCAGCCCCTGGAGATACTCAGGACGATCCATTCGTTCGACCCGTGCATGGCCTGCGCCGTCCACATGGTCGACGCGAACGGGAACGAGATCGGTGAGGTCGGCACCGGCTTCAACGTCGTGGTCAAGCCCTGAGCCGCGACATGGGAGCGGGCAGCAGGCGTCCCGGCTTTTGCGGGATGCCATGACCGAAGGGCGCCGGAGGGTCGTCCTCGGTCTGGGCAACACGCTGAACGGGGATGAAGGCCTGGGCGTATACGCGCTCGAGCCGCTCCGGGCGCGCCTCGGGGAGCGCGGAGATATCGAGCTCCTGGACGGCGGAGTTCTCGGCATGGATCTCCTCCCGCTCGTTGAATCCTGCAGCCATCTGCTTCTCCTCGACGCGGTCGATACCGGCTCGCCGCCCGCGACCGTGACCGAGCTCCGGGGGGAGGAGATACCGCTTTTCGCCCGGCTCAAGCTCTCCCTGCATCAGCTCGGCTTTCAGGAAGTCCTGCAGTTCGCCAGTGTCAGGGGCAAGCTCCCGGACCACCTCGGCCTCGTCGGGGCCCAGCCGGCCGACCTCTCCATCGGAGTGGGCCTGAGCCCGGGGGTCGCGGCGGCCCTGCCGGAGATCGCCGACAGGGCCATGGCCATCCTCGAAGAATGGGGTCTCGTCTGAGATGAGAAAGATCCGGCTGCTCGAGCTGGGATCGGTCCCCGCCGTCCGTTCCCAGGCCTGCTACCACGCAGCGGCCTACGCCCTGGACGAGGGGACGCCGGACACCGTCATTCTCGTCAGCCCTTCGGAGCCCTACGTCTGCGTCGGGTTCCACCAGGAGGTCGACCGCGAGGCCGACCGCGAATACTGCCGGGCGCACGGCCTGCCCGTGTTCCGCCGGGAAGTCGGAGGCGGCGCCGTCTATCTCGACCACGACCAGGTCTTCATCCAGTGGATCTTCCACCCGGCTTCGCTTCCGGCCGAAGTCGACGCCCGCTACCGGCTCTACGTCGAACCCGTCGTCCGCACCTATCGGGCGCTCGGCATCGAGGCCGTCCATCGTCCCGTCAACGACGTCCACGTCCGGGGCAAGAAGATCGGCGGGACGGGCGCGGCCCGGATCGGCCGGGCCGAAGTGGTCGTCGGCAGCCTCATGTTCGATTTCGACCGGGCCGCCATGGCCCGGGTCCTCAAGCTCTCCTCGGAGAAGATGAGGGACAAGGTGTTCCAGGGGCTGCAGGATTACATGACCACGATGCGGGACGAGCTGGGAGCCGTCCCCGACCGGGACGAAGTCGTCGGTCTCTACCGGAGGCAGTTGGCCGAGGTGCTCGGGGCCGAGATCGTCGCCGGAGAGTGGTCGGAAACGGAGGAAGCCCGGGCCCGGGAGCTCGACCGGACCCTCGGCTCCGAGGAGTGGCTCGGGCAGAAGGGGGCCGCCCAGCGCCCGGGCGTCAAGATCCACGAGGACGTCCAGGTCCGGGAGTCGGCGTACAAGGCCCCGGGCGGATTGATGCGGGTCACAGCGCGCCTGCGGGAAGGGCGGATCGACGACATCACGATCTCAGGGGACTTCACGATCTATCCCCGGGAGGCGGTCGCTGCGGTCGAAGCGGCCTTGCGGGGATCCTCCCCCGACCGCCTAACCCTCCTGGCGGAGATCGAGGACAAATATCGGGCTTTGTCCGTCCAATCCCCGGGCCTCACTCCCCGAGACTGGGCCGAGGCGATCTCGATCGCCGTCGGGGGGGACGGGTCTCCATCCCCCTGATCGCCCGGGTCGTTCGATCCTGCCCACACTCGGGTCAGGCCCGGCGCTTTTCAGCATCAAAGTCTTGACAGGGATCGCGATCTGGCCTATATTCTTATTGATAATTAATATCATTAAAACGAGGGAGCCATCGCGTGCAGAGATCGTGTCAACGGCCGGCCCGGCTGGGTGATCACTGTTCCCGTTGGACCGTGCCCCGGCAGGCTGTGCTGGATCTTTTCAGCCGGAAGGCCGGGCACCTGAGCGCCAAAGAAATCCATGTTTCGCTCAGCAGCGCCTCCCCCGCCGTCGGATTGATGACCGTCTACAGGACCTTGGATCTCCTCGAGCGCACGGGGATTATCCACCGGATCGCCTTGGCGGACGGACAGGCGCGGTACGAGCTCAGGCCGACGGATGACAAGGACCACCACCATCACCTCATCTGCACGGGATGCGGCAGGATCGTCGACTATAACGATTTCGTAAGGGAGGAGCTCGAGCTCGTCGGGAAGACCGAGGAATCTCTGGCCGGGAAGTACGGCTTCCAGATCCGCGATCACAACATCGAGTTCCTCGGGCTGTGCGAAAAGTGCCGGCTCGAAAAAGGTGACCTCGGCGGCTGAGCCGACAGGTTTTAACTGAAAGAACAGGAGATAACATGAAAATATGCGTACCCACGGAAACCGCCGAAGGCGCCAAGGCACAGGCTTATGGCCACTTCGGCAGCGCCCCCCACTTCACCATCGTCGACACGGTCACGGGAGCCACGGAAATCGTCGGTAACGCCGGCCAGCACCATGCCCACGGGATGTGTCATCCCCTGGGAATCCTCGAGGGCCACAGGATCGACGCCGTGGTCTGCGCCGGCATGGGCGCGAGGGCCTTGCAGAAGCTGAACGAAGGCGGTATTCGGGTCTTTCTGACGATTCCCGGAACGGTCGAAGAAATCGTCGGGAAATTCGGGACCGGCGAACTCGAGGAATTGACCTTGGAGAACGCCTGCGGCCAGCACCGGTGTCACTGAGGGCCGCAACGGCCCCTGCCCGTCGCCCGGTCGGGGGTAGGGTTTGCGTTGACCCCTGAGGCCCGCCTCGCTCGGCGCCCGGAGACTGGAGAACGGCTGTCATGCTCCTCGTCGTCGGCATCATTTTCATATCGGCGCTGATCCGGTCGGCCCTGGGCTTCGGCGACGCGGTCGTGGCCATGCCCCTGCCGGCCATCGTCCTCGGCGTTATCCTGGGCGGCCTGCTGAATAAAAGGATCCCTCACGGACACTTCGCCCGTTTGGTCAACGGCTGTCTCGCCGCGATGGGCGCCCTGCTCCTCCTCCGTACTCTGATCAGGTAGCCCGCATGATCTGCTTGGTCCCGGCCGGGGCCAGGTCTTCACACATCCAGGGGGGATCCGGCGTTTGTGAAGACCAGGTCCTTTCTTTTATTGGAGGTCGACGGGGGCGGCGGGGCCGTAGTACAGCCCGTTGAATAGGAGCTTGAAGGTGCCGTGGGGCTGGCCCCGGAAGGCGATCTCGGGCCCGTAGAGAAAAACCTTGCCCCGGCCCACGATCGCCTCGGCCACCTGAACGCTCCGGCGCAAATAGCCTTCGCCCCAGGCCCAGCCGCTGCGGAGGAGCCGGCCGTCGTCGAACCAGACGACGGGGCTCACACCCTGGAGCTCGGCATCGGGCAGGAGCGTGAACGCGGGCGTATTGTCGTAGAAGACGTCGATCGTCTCGGCCAGGCCGTGGGCCAGCGGGTGGTTCGGATCGACCCTGGCCCGCAGGATCGAGCCCGGCACGTAGAACTTCTCGGACCGGAGCGGCGTCTCCTTCCCGTCCTGGGCCTTCTCCATCAGCGCGTTCACGAGCGGCAGCTTGAAGTGCTCGGCCAGGACGGTGGCCGAATCCAGGGCCAGGATCGTCCCGCCCGCCTCCGCGAACTGCCGGAGGATCGGGACGGTCTTCTCCGCGGAGATCCGGCCGATCCTGTTCCTGTACTCTTCGGGGATGTTGGCCGGCGCCGGCATCTGAATATCCCGGAAGCCGCCGGACTGGCCTTCCTGTCCCGCGGCCGGGACGCGGGGAACGGAACCGCCGACGAGAATGAGCGCGTCGAACCGGGATTCGAGGCCACCCGCATCGAGCGACGGAGCGAAGACGAGCTCGTAGGGGAATTCGAACTGTTCGAGAAGCCAGCGGATCCAGCCCGAGGCCATCGAGCCGCCGTACGAATCCCACAACCCGATGCGAAGCGGCTTCAGGGCGAACGCCCCGCCCTTCGGCGCGTCCGCCGCGGCGGCGACGTTCAATCCCAGCTCTTTCGCCGCTTTGCGGAGAATGTCCGCCGCGCCCGTCGAGGCCGGGACCCAGAAAGCGCCGGCCGGGAATGTCTTCCCGTCCGCGGCGAAGCCGGACTTCAGCCACAGGACCCTCTCGCCGGCCTTGAGGAGGCGGTTGACGGCGATGAACGAATCGTTGACCCGGTGGTCGAGGAGAAAGCCGGCCGCGCCCTCCCCGGTGTCGAAAACGCCCGCCGGCGGCCTGGTCACGCCGGGCACCCGCTCGAACGGCCCGTCAAAGGCGTCGAGGACCCGGTCGAAGGCGATGCCCATCTGGTAGGCCAGCGTCCAGCCGGCCGCGTCGTAGGGCGGATTGGGCGCCCCGCCCGGATAGGGAATGTCGTTCGGGTGGTCCTGGGGCTCGAACATGGTCATCACGTGCGGCCGGAAGGCCTGGGCGGTCAGGACGACGAACGAGTCCTTGGGATACTTCCGGCCCGCGACCTCGAAATCCGCCTTCGCCCGTTCGACGGCGATGCCGCTCTCGAGGAGGGCGTTGACGAACTTGACCGCGGTCGGGAAATCGGCCTGGTCGGAAGGGATGATGTAGCCGCGCGGGTCGCGCTTGGCCTTGTCGAAGATGCCGTCGTAGTACTTCTTGTCCACTCCCCGGGCCCGGCCGGATCCGCCGCCCGGGCCGGCCTGACCCGGGGCCTGGGCCGGGCCGCCGGCGCTTTTGCTGTCCCTTTCGACGGCCGCCCGCACCTCGGCGATCGTCCCGGGCACGACGGTCCACGAATCCTTGCTCCCCAGCTCGATGGCGTGCCTGCCCATGAGGTAGCGCCGGTAGAGGAAGTCCTCGCGGTGCTTGGAGGCGACGTCGAGGATGGCCATGTCGGCCGTGATGGCGTATTCGACCGACTGGCGGAAATGCCATTTTTGCGGCGCGATGGGATACGGGTAGTCGTGCTTCGGCAGCAGCCGCTCCGGGATGAAGGGGATGTCGATCGGAGTGGGGTTGCCGATGGCCTCGGTCAGGATGCCGATGACGTTGTGGAAGTACCCGGTGCTCCGGAGCCCGCCGTTCCACCAGGTCGAATAGCCGGCCCCGGACCTCATCGTCGCCCCGGGCTTGTCCTCGGTGACGAAACGGTTGTGCATGGAGGCCGAGACGAGGTCGAGCCCGACCGGGATGAGCGGGTCGAAGGCGTAGTTGAACGGGTCGCGGAAGGGCGGCGCGAACAGGACTGTCCCGGCCGGCCCGGTCTGGTGGTGATTGTAGAGGATCTGGGGGTGCCATTCGATGTAGAGCTGCCGGCTCATGGCCTTGGTCTCGGCCTGCGTGTTCATATAGAAGTCGCGGTTGTTATCGTGGCCGATGTACTTCTGGTAGAGGACGGGGACGCCGTTCATCGACCGCTTCGCGGGGTCCTTCTCGCGCATGTACCAGTCGGCGACGAGATCGAGCCCGTCGGGGTTGGCGGGAACGGCGAGGAGGACGACGTCGTCGAGGATGCGCCGGGTTTCCGCGTCGTTGGCGCTGACCATCCGCCAGACGAGCTCGATGAGCTGCTGCGAGCCGAGGATCTCGGTCGCGTGGAGCCCGCCGTCGATCCAGACGACGGCCTTCCCCTCGGCGGCGAGCTTGCGGGCGGCCCCGTCGGTCAGGCCCTCGGCCAGGGCCAGGCGGCGCGAGATGTCCTTGACGCGGGACAGGCGGGCGTGGTTCGCCGGGGAGGTGACGATCGCCATGAGCATCGTCCGGCCCTCGGCCGTCTTCCCGATCTCGACGAGCTTCATCCGGTCGGACTCGGCGTCGAGCTTTTTCCAGTAGGCGGTGAGCTGCTTGTAGTTGACGAGCTGATAGTCATCGCCGATCGCGAACCCGAACTGCTCCTTCGGGCTCGTGACCTTGGCCGCGGCTGCGGGCAGGGCGAAGGCCGCGAGAACGGCGAAGTAGCCCATCACGGTAAACAGGATGCGGGAAACAGCGCGGGGACAGGCTCTCATGGACACGCGACAGCCTCCTGAAGGAAGTCGGAACGGATTATGACGTCACCAGATACCCGGCACGAGCCGGAATCGGACCGTCTCGGCGTATTCCTCATACCAGAGGAGATCCTTCTTCAACATGCGGTCCTCGAGGAAGGTCCTGAGGAAAAGGAGGATGACGGCGGCCGCCTGCGGAATGAAGGCCCAGTAGGAACCGAGGACGAGGGGGGTCGCCAGCCCGAAAAGGACCCCGCCGAGATAGCCGGGATGACGGCAGAACCGGTACGGGCCTTTCCGGCAGACCGTTTGGCCCCTTTCTGTCTGGATGCGGGCCACGCTCGAGAAGAAGGGGTTGACCGCCTTGGCCCAGAGGTACAGCCCCTGGCCGACGATGAACGCCGCGATGGCCGACAGGAAGACGATCCCGGAGAGGTCGGCGCTCCAGTGTCTGCGCCCGGCATCGAGGCTGGCGAGGATGATGGTCACGAACCAGAACGGGGTGGAGAGCAGGTAATAGCCCTTATCCCACCACTTCATCCGCCCGCCCGGGCGGGTCCGTTCGGAGATGAGGCCGGGGTCATTCCAGAGAGTGACGATCGTCGTCACTAGAGAAGCCGCAGTCAGGCCGAGAAAGACCCAGCCCTGCCAGTAGTCGAGGCGGCCGGCCGAAAGAAAAATGACCGCAGCCATGAAGGCGAGGGCACCCAGGCTGCGGAACCAGAATGTGGTCTTGGGCTTCATCCCGGCCTCATTATCGGCCAGGCGTCTGATATATTCAATATCTGGGCGGATTTTTCCTTATTTTTTATTCGCCTCGGCGCGAACGACGCGCAGGCCCATACACGCTTTGGCCGGAAATTCAATATTTTGGGCCATTTCCCGACAAAAATGAATAGAATGTAATAGTTCCCGTACAGGAGGTCCGCCCGATGTTCCTCAAACGCCTGTTCAAGCCCGTCCTGGCCCTGACCCTCGCAGCCTTCGTCTTTACGGGCGCGGGATTTGGGCAGACGCGCCAGCACGATGTTTCCGTGTCCTGCGGCTTCCTGTCCATCGATCAGATGGCGGACATTCTCGGCAACGTCCTGACCGTCGTCCTCACGCTCGGCACGTACAAAAAGGACAACCTCGATTACTCCGCCGTGCCGTTCCTGACCTATCATTATTCCGCCAATTCCAAATTCGGATTCGGGGCGGCGGTCGGCGGGTACTCCTCCTCGGGAGAGTTGCAGGTCTTGGATTCGGTGGTGGGGGATTTCAAGGAACAGAACTACGTCGTGGCCGCCGAGCTCGACTATCACTGGGTCATGCGACCCGGCTTCCAGCTCTATTCCGGCGCCGGATTCGGCGTCCGCTACCGTCACGGCACCTACCGCGACGGGGATGAGACGGACACATACAACAAGGCCCTGCCGACCTTCCATTTGAACGCCCTCGGCGTGCGCTTCGGGAACAAGGTCGGCTTCTTCGCCGAGCTCGGGGCCGGATACAAGGGACTCCTCAGCGTCGGGCTCAACGCCCAGTTCTGAGATGAACAAGACAACGATGTGGGGGCTGGCGGTCATGCTGGCTGCCGTAGTGGCCGCGGCCTCGGCCGCCGCCTATCCCTCGCAGACATCGAACGAGGCCGGCATCCAGGCCATCTCCTGGGACGCCTGGCTCGCCGCCAAGGCCAAGGCCGAGAAGTACGACGCCGAGGGGAACCTCGTCGGCGCGCTCCAGTACTATCTCGAATACATCCGGCAGGCCAGGGGCCTGAGCAATCCGGTCCGCGCGGCCTGGGGCATGAACAACGCCGCCTACATGATCATCAAGATGCACCGCACGGACCCGACGGTCGACCTGGAGCCGGCGAGGAAGCTCCTCGAGGACGGCCTGGCCATCCCCGAGGCGTCCGAGGATTGCCGGAAGATCATGGCCATGAACCTCGAACACGTCCGCAGCCGCCTCGAGCGGGCGCGCTGAAGCCGATCTGATCCTTCGCATTCGTCCAAGCCTCCCCTGCGCTGCGGCCGATTGACGGCAACCTCGGGCCTTGTTCCGGAGCATATCCTGGCGTAGGATTATCTCTAGGAGATCCCATGAAGAATATCGCCCGCCTGCCGTTCATCGTCGTGGCCGTCGCGGCCGCATTCTCGCTCCTGGCCCAGGTCCAGGCCGCGGACGCGCGCCGCGTGCCCACCGTCGAGGACCTCATGGCCCTGAAGTCCCTGGGCGGTCCCCGCATCTCGCCCGACGGGAGCCGCGTCGCTTACACGGTCACCGAGACCGATCTCGAACAGGACGCCTACGTCACGCAGATCTGGCTGGCCGACGTCGCGTCCGGAGAAGTCATCCAGCTGACCCGGGGCAAAAAGTCTTCCTCCGATCCGACCTGGTCTCCCGACGGGCGCTGGCTCGCATTCACCTCATCGCGCGTCGACGACAAGTCCCAGATCTTCGCCATCCGTCCCGACGGAGGCGAGGCGCTCCAGATGACCAAGTCCGAGACGGGCATCGGCGGCTTCGATTGGTCGCCCGACGGCAGGATGATCGCGTTCACGGCGGGCGATCCGGTGACGGACGAATCGAAGGAGCGCAAGGATTTCTACGGGGACTACGCCGTCGTCCGCGGCGAGTACACCCATACGCATCTCTGGACGGTGGACGTGGCCGAGGCGCTGCGTTCGCCGCAGCCGGGCCAGCGCCGGACGAGCGGGAAGGCCTATACCGTCGGCGGCTTCGATTGGTCGCCTGACGGGAAAAAGATCGCCTTCAGCGCGACGGTCGATCCCGACCTCATCAACGGCGGGACTTCGGACATCTATGTCCTCGACCTCGCCGGCGACGGCGTGAAGAAGATCGTCGATCAATCCGGCCCGGACTCCTCTCCGCTGTGGTCGCCCGACGGGGGCTCGATCCTCTTCTCGAGCGCCCTGGGCCGGCCGGACTATTACGCCCGGAACAGCGTCCTGGCCGTCGTTGCCGCGACGGGCGGCGCGGTCAAGGCGTTGACGAGCGCCTTCGACGAGAACCCGTACGCCCTAGCCTGGAACGCGGACGGCATTTATTTCTCCGCCATGCAGAAGACCGCCGGACACCTCTTCCGGCTCGACCCGGCGACGCTCGCGATCGAGCGGGTGAGCGGCCCCGACGGGGCCATGGTCTCGGGATTCACCTTATCGGCCGACGGCAAGCGGGTGACGTTCCAGTCGGCCACGGCCACGGCCCTGCCCGAGATCTGCGTTTCGGAATGGCCGTGGAAGCCGCGCCCGCTGACCCGTATGACCGACCAGGTGGCGGGGTTCATCCTGGGGACGCGCGAGCTCGTCGCCTGGAAGAGCAAGGACGGGACGGTGATCGAGGGCGTCCTCATCAAGCCGGCCGACTTCGATCCGGCCAAAAAGTACGCTCTGCTCTGCGTGATCCACGGCGGTCCGACGGGCGTCGACCGGCCGGCGTTGCTCTCGGGCGACTCGCGCTATTACCCCTCGGACATCTGGGCCGCCCGGGGCGCGCTCATCCTCAAGGTCAACTATCGGGGCAGCGCAGGCTACGGCGAGAAGTTCCGCATGCTCAACATCCGCAATCTGGGGGTAGGCGATGCCTGGGACGTCCTGTCGGGAGTCGAACACCTTGTCAAGCAGGGCTGGGTCGATCCGAACCGGGTCGGCTGCATGGGCTGGAGCCAGGGCGGCTACATCTCCGCGTTCCTGACGACGTCGTCGCGGGCGTTCAAGGCCGTCTCGGTCGGGGCTGGCATCTCCAACTGGGCCACCTACTACTACAACACCGACATCACGCCGTTCACGATCAACTACCTGGGCGACGACCCCGCCGACGACCCGGCGATCTACGCCAAGACCTCGCCCATGACCTACATCAAGAAAGCGGCGACGCCGACCCTGATCCAGCACGGCGAGTTCGACCGGCGCGTGCCCATCCCCAACGCCTACGAGCTGCGCCAGGGACTGGTGGACCGGGGCGTACCGGTCGAGATGGTCGTCTACAAGGGCTACGGCCACGGCATCACCAAACCGAAGTCGATGCGGGCGGTCATGGAGCACAATCTGGCCTGGTTCGGCCATTATATCTTCGGCGATGCGAAACCGGACTTGAGCGCGCCGCCGCTCCCCAAGAAGAACAGCGAAGGAACGAAATAGAAACAAAAATCATCCAGGGCGCGCCGGAAGTGCTGTGCTACGGCACGGCGGTCGTCGTCGAGCCCTTCCCCTGATCAAAAGAAGGGACCAGGTCTTCGCAAACGGGGACCTGGTCTTCGCATCCCCGCCAACGCGCGGCCGCCTGCGAAGACCTGGTCCCTCTTTGTTTGCGAGGACCAGGTCCCCGTTTGGAAGGGCTCACCTCTTGACGGTGCGCGGGACCTCGAGGTCGACGTCGTAGTAGAGCGCGGTCATCGGCTTCCCGGAGACGGGCTCGACGTTGTCGGCCCGCACGACCGCGTGGTAGGCGCCCTTCTTCAGACCGGCGGTCGAAACCGTGTTGACGAAGGTCTGCGTTCTTCCGCCTCCCGTGACTTCGACCGAAAGCCACGGCGGCAGCGATCGGGGATCGACGCGCCAGGGCGGGAGGTCCGCACTGCCCTTGTTCGCGGCCGCGACCGTCCCGGAGAGCTTCTCGGGACGCGTTCCCGTCGAGCGGAGCGAGACGAGATAGGTGTCGGCCACGATGATGGGCGGCACGGGGAAATCGGGCTTCTTTGAGAGCCTCAGGAAGGCCACGTCGTCGGGGCCGACCGAGGCCGTGAAGCTCCCGGCGTGCGGCCCGCTCGTTTCGTGCTTCCAGAGATCGCGGACGTAGAGCTCGTCGGCGGCCTCGAGGCCCAGTTCCTCCCAGTAGATCTTCTTCTCCGCCCGGTACCGGCCCTGATAGAGCACGAGCACGGCCAGGCTGCCGTCGAAGAGGGGTTTGCCGGCCCAGAGGCTGACGTTGCCGTCGTTCCAGACGACCCGGCCCTGGACGCCCAGCGGGTCCTGGTCGACGGCGATGGCCTCGAGGTTGGTTAGGATCCCGACCGTCGACGCGCTCATGCCGCGAAGGTCGTTCCCGGCGATGAGGGGCGAGGCCATTATGCACCAGAGGCTGAAGAGGCTGCGGTTCTGGGCCTCGGTCATTCCGGGCATGCCGACGATCATCATGTCCGGGTCGTTCCAGCGCCCGGGAGCCGCGAACCCGGCCAGCTTCTCGTTGGCGAAGGCGATGCGCAGAGCCCGGCTCCAGTCGGGCTTCCCGGGGGCGCAGATATCGGACGTCGTCCGCCACATGTGGCCGATGGCCCCCGCCCAGGTCCAGGGATAGCCCTCGCCCCAGGAGCAGAGGCTGTGGACGACGGGCCGGCCTGCGGCACGCTGGGCCTTACCGAGGATCGAGTATGCATCGACGATGTCCTGGCCCTGGCTGTTGCACCAGTCGATCTTGATGTAGTCGGCCCGCCACTCGGCGAAAGACCGCATATCCTCGAACTCGCGGCCCTTCGTTCCGGGCATGGCCCCGCTGCAGGTTTTCGACCCGGCGTCGGTGTAGAGGGCGTATTTGAGGCCCTGGCGATGGATGTTATCGCCGAGCCCGCGCAGGCCCGAGGGATAGCGCTCGAGGTTCGTCGTGAGCCGGCCGTCCTTGCCGCGTGAGAAGCAAACGCCCTCGTCCGGGCCAACGTAGGCGTAGCCCGCGTCTTTCATGCCGCTCGCGACGAGCGCGTCGGCGATCTCTCTAATGAGCCTCTCGTTCTGCGGCTCCTCGCCGAACATGTTCCAGGGATACCAGCCCATGGGCGGCGTGAGGGCGAGGCCGTCGATTTCGGCGTGGATATTCGCCAGCTCGAGCTTGGCCAATGACTTCGGACCGGCGACTTGGCCGGCCTTCGACGCCGAAATAAGCCCGAGAAAAAGGAAAAAGGCCCCGAACCCCAAAGCGTTAAGGCTAATCTTCCGCTCGCGGGAAGAACAGGAGTGCTTCTCTCCGATGACCATCGCGTTCCCTCCTTAACCCAACGAAAAGTGCGCGTCGCGCTGTGTCCCGAGTGCAGGCCGGGTAAGAGGCAGAATATCACAGGCCGATATCCTTGACGACGGCAAGGACGTTTGGGATAGGCCATTGGCTGGTATTCCCATCGTCCTGAACGAAATCCGTTTCGTAACTTCCGCAGAGGTCGATACGAACGACATAGAGTTGAACGAATCACCGCGCGACTTCTCGGCCAAGGGTTTTCAGCGGCCTATTTTCTTTTCAGATAGGTAACTTGAAGGCCGATCCCATCGCTCCCTCCCGGATAGTATTTGATTTCCAATTCCCCCAATAATGTTCGCCCATACCTCAGCAGCCCCTCCCAGTCTATGGGAGGATCATGCATGAAATCATAGTTCAAGAACCCGTTGCAGTCATCGATCAGATAGTCCGACTCATCGTATTCGGCCAAGCATTCTGTAAACAAACCGAATTTTTCATTGAGCTCATCTATCGTGATCTCCCTTCTGTAAGCGCGCAAGAACAAGCTGCCCAGCTCTTCCTCCGTTCTCGTCAATCTCAGGCACCAGGATATGTGATGCGGGTTCTTCATCGCCTCCATGTAATCCTGTCGGACTATCTCCCTCAATCTCTGCAATTCGTTTTCCATGTTCGTTCAGGACCCTCGTCCGACCTCCTTTTCAGGATTCTTCCGACCGTTTGTCTCTATCAAGTTGCCGATGGCCTACTATTATTATCGAGAAAATCACTGCTCACACAACGAACTCCCACCATATCATCAGGGCCTGATCTCGATCGGGGTCCCTATCGGTACCATCCGATAGATCTCCTTGATCTCAGCGTTCGTCACGGCGATACACCCCCGGGTCCAATCCACAAATCTGTGCAGGCGTCCCAGCCAGCCAAAACGATGAGGCAGGCCGTGGATCATGATATCCCCGCCGGGCGAACAGCCTCGTTCCCTGGCCGCGGCCGTGTCGGACCTGTTCGGGTAGGAGATGTGTAGGGCCCTGTGATACCGGCTCTTCTCCGATTTCCAATCGATCCTATACTCGCCCTCAGGCGTCTTGTTATCGCCTTCGTACAATTTATGGCCGATCGGATTTTTCCCGAGCGCGATCCGGTAGGTATCAAGGACCTTCTCGCCATCCATCAGACACAGCCGCCTTTCGCTCTTGATCACGAGGATCCGATCCGCGGCCTGCCCTTCCGCCAAAACTCCTCCCGTTTTTTGACCGGCGACAAGGCCCAACGAGACGGCCATGATGGCCACAAAAACGGCCCACAACGAACTCGTCTCCCTTGATGTGATCATGTCCGGCGTCCTCGAGCGGCCGATCGAAGGGGCTTGATCGCCGCGGCTTTCAGCCATCCGGCCGCCAACTCCTTGACAGCCGGGCTCAATGAGTAAGTTCGGAGCATGACAATTTCCTCGTTCGAGAAGGCCGCCCAGCCCGCCTCTTCCATGATATCCAGGGCCCCATCACGCAGCCAGAGCAGCAACCGGACATCGGCTGGATCGCACTCCCCCTTCTCGATCCTCTCGAGGACACAGTCTTCGAGGTCCTTCCGTCCACGCCGCTCCTCAACAGGCGAAGTCACCGCGGGATAGCTGATCCACCAATCGAACGGCTCGGGTTCGTCGTTGTACCACTTGGCGAACAGGGCCATGTCTTGCGCCAGCGCCTTCGCTCTCCGGTGATCGCTCTCCAGCCGGGCGCCGATCATTTTAGCCAGATCACGGCAGGCCATATCTAAACTGATCTTCACCCATGGGGAACGGAAATGGGACCGCTCCATTTTTCGGGCAACGT
The DNA here is from genome assembly GCA_041736225.1 of Candidatus Aminicenantales bacterium. GTDB lineage: Bacteria > Acidobacteriota > Aminicenantia > Aminicenantales > Saccharicenantaceae > RBG-16-66-30. Next base: position 17,787 of record JBGSUG010000359.1, read on the forward strand.
CCGTGGACCCGTACGAATAAAAGCCCACGATGACGGCTTTTGGTCCCGCATCACCCTCCACGGCGGCCAGGCCGATGAGCTTCCTGCCGATGACCGTCCCCGCCCCATCAATCAGGTACAGAACGCGCTTGTTGACTTCGACCGCGTTGGCGATCGCCGCGTAAGCGTTCGAGCCGCCCGCGGCCAGGCATGTATCGAAGAAATTTCCCATCTGGAGAACTCGTAAAGGATCAGTCTCGGCCTGCGCCATCCAAACCTCTCCCCCGACCCGTTCCACCCGCGTGAACTCCCCGAGCCAGCGGTCTACATCGATCCCCCGGTCGCGTATCTTGTCGCAGAAGGCCGCGTTCAGGGGTAGGCGTAAGCGCCACCGAAGGTCGCCTAGGGCTACGCTCTTCAGGAGCTTCTTCAGAAGGATCTTGTTCTCCTTCGTTACCAGATAGAGGCGGAGCGCGTTGTCCCAATCCTCCTTCGAATCCTCCCTCGTTTTCTCCACGTCGAATCCGGGGATGAGCTTGGCCCAAAACTCCCGGATCGCGGTCAGCGCGATCGATTCCAGAGCCGCGAACCGCGCGTCCGAGAGCCACCGATCGGCGCCGCGGGAGAGGTCCCGATTGATCCAATCGCGGAGCCCGGCGGGATCCCTTTCATAGGTCCCCAGCTTCCTTAGCCGGTTCTCCTGGGACTTGGTCAGCGGCTGCCGCTTCTTCTTGTCTCGGAGCGAGGCGAGCTCGCGAGGGACCTCGGTCTCCCTCCCGAGAACGACCTTCAGGCTTCCCGAGTTCCATTCTTCAATCCCGGCGAAAGCCCGATAGGCCGCGATCCGGGCAACCTTGGCCCTCAGTTCCGGCAGGACGAAAGCGGGCAGATCGACTCCCGACGGAACATGCGGCTCGCTCCAACGCCCGAGCAGCTCCCTGATCCGGTCCTTTTTCTGCAGCTTGATCGCCAAGGACATCCTTCGGAGCCAACGGAGGACCGGCTCCATACCCTTACCCGCGTCCAAGCGAGCCCATAGGAATTCCCGTACTTCGTTGTGCCCGGCGATCGCGTCCCAACCCGAGAAGGGATCCGCCGGGGCGTCCCAGTGATAAGACCTACCCAGATCGTGATCCAGGAGCAGGATCAAGCGGTCGACGTTCCCGCCGGAGATGCGAACCATCCCGGAGAGATAGGATTTGGCGAACGACCTGTAATAGAAGAAGGGAACGCCCCGGCCCCGTTCAGCGGACCGCTCGTCGATGGCTGCACAGCGCTCTTGGAGCCGGGTGGAAAGGCCGCGCGGATCCGGGTAATCCTGCCTCTTCCATTCCTCCGCCACCAAGAACGCCCCCTGCCGGTCACCCCAGCATAGGTGTATGTCGTTGGCCTCGCCCGGCGTCCTGCCGGCGAATAGCCGCCGCGTAACCAGAGAGGCGTCGATGAGCTCGTCCCACATCCAATTGTTGCGGGCAAGGAATTCCGCGTGGAATCTGGTGTCGGAGAAGCAGCCGATCACTATCGAACGAATGTCATCGAGGTCGTACCTGCTGAGTCCCGGCCGTATCCCCTTCGAACCCAGCCAGGCCATCACTGAAGCCAGGGCGCTGTCGCGCCCGTCAAGGAAGGCCTCCAAAGCGAGCAACGCATCCATGCTGCCGAGCGTGTTCTCCGCATGCAGTATCAGCCGGCCGGGGTCGACGACCTTCAGAAAGCGGAAATAGTCGGCCAGCCTCCCCGGCGCCTCCAGAAGGATCCTGCGGACATCGACCAAAAGATCGTTCCAGAGAACGACGCCGGCCTCCCGGTCGGACAACGTCCCCAGCCTGGCCAGGGCCCAGGCGTGTTCGTTCAATCGGACATCCCACGAATTCGCTTCGAAGCGGGAGATCTCCAGAGAGGGTACCCAGCGGGTCCCATGTATCCTTTCCCTGATGCACCGGCGTAGCATGAGATCGGAATGATCCCGCAGCAACCGCCCGAACCTCGACAGGGCGGCCGCGTCACCGCCGGCATGCCCCAGCCAGCACTCCAAGGCGCGCACAGCTAGATCGAACCCCATGGCGCCGTTCTCCCCAGGGGGACACTCCCGATGGCAGGCCCCGAGCCAGGCCAAGGCGCCGGCCGCAAGATCTTCCGAATCCACAGAACGAGAGGCTCTGAGCAAGAGCCCGGCTGCTGTCGCCTTCCAGGAATCCCGCATCACGCCCGAGACCTGGTCGGCCGAACGGGCGACCTCCTCGACAGGGTCCGGAGCCGGCGGCACATCGAGCCTGCCGAGCGGCGACGCGAGATCCACGAAGGCCACGGGGAACGGAAATCCCAGGAGGGACTCGGACGCCTCGAGATAGACTTCGCTCAACGCCGCGACGTCCTTCTGGCCGATCTCCACCGTGCCCTTGTCCTGCCGGAACTTCCTCTCATGCCGCCGGGCCCACGGGTCCGAGTAGCGCGAGTAAGCCCACTGGAACGCGAGATCGAACCAGAAGAAGTCCTCGAATGTCCGGCTGCTGAGGCGTCTCGTGTTCCTTATGTCCGGCAGTATGCGTCGGGCCTCCCGGATAAGGCCGATCATGACGGCGAGCCGGCGGCGGTATTCGCGTGACATGAGTTCGACGATCCGGAAGATCTCCGCCATCACCCCGAGCGTCGGACCGGCGTCGAAGCCCCGATCCGGCCAGGCGGCCTCCAGGAACGCGACGGCGCCCGCCGCCGAATCGACACGCCGCAAGCCTTCCGGGTCCCGCGTCGCGAACGCCGCGACGG
>JBGSUG010000380.1:0-3499 GCA_041736225.1 Candidatus Aminicenantales bacterium
CGATCCCTCGTCCGTCCGCGACCAGGGCGCCGAGGACGCGGAGTTCCTGCTCTCGCCCAATCCGGGCGAGGAGCTCCGGCCGCTGCGCCGGATCGCGTCCGGCGGCGAGCTGTCGCGGATGATGCTGGCCCTCAAATCCGCCGGCAAGGATAAAGCAGTCCGCAAGACACTCATCTTCGACGAGATCGACGCGGGCATCGGCGGCCGGACGGCGGAGTTCATCGCCCGCAAGCTCGACGGCCTCGCCGCACGGCACCAGGTGATCTGCATCACGCACCTGCCCCAGATCGCGTCGGCCGCGGCCCGGCATTTCCACGTCGACAAGCGCGTCGAGAAGGAGCGGACGTTCACCGTCGCGCACAAGCTCGATCGCGAGGAACGGATCGAGGAGATCGCCCGCCTCGTCGCCGGGAGCCGGCTGACCGAGGCCTCCCGCCAGACGGCCCGGGAGATACTCGACCGGTCATCCGGGAAAGGAAAGAAACCATGACCAAGTCAGACGCGGCCGTCGCCTGCTTCCGCCAGGGTTTCAGCTGTTCCCAGGCAATCCTCTCGGCCTTCGCCGAAGACCTCGGGCTCGACCGGGAGACGGCCCTGCGGCTGAGCCAACCCTTCGGCGGCGGCATCGCCCGCCGGGCCGACTGGTGTGGCGCCCTGACCGGGGCGTTCCTGGCCGTCGGCCTCAAGTACGGCCGGACGAAGGTCGAGGATGCGGCCTCGCGGGACAGGACCTACACCCTCGTCAACGAGCTCGTCGCCCGGTTCGAGGCCGGGCACGGCGCGGTCAAGTGCCGCGATCTCCTCGGTTGCGACATCGGCACGCCCGCAGGGCAGAAGGAAGCCGACGACAAGAATCTCCACCGGACGATATGCGACGAGCTCGTTCGCGACGCGGCCGCACTTCTGGAGAAGATCCTCTGACCTTCCCATGAGCGCCTCCCTCGCCGGGCTGAAAGTTTTCGTCCGGACCTTCGGCTGCCAGATGAACGAGAACGACTCGGAGCACATCGCCGGCGTCCTCGTCCGGGCCGGAGCGGCGCAAGCGGCGCGTCCCGAGGACGCGGACATCGTCGTCGTCAACACCTGCGCCGTCCGGCAGAAATCCGAGGAGAAGCTCTTCTCCTATCTGGGCCGCCTGTCCCGGCTGAAGAGGCGAAGGCCCTTCCTTCTTGGCATCGCCGGTTGCGTCGCCCAGGTCCGCAAAGCGGAGATCCTCGGGAAGCTGCCGTTCGTGGACTTTGTCGCCGGCCCCGACAGCTACGCCGAATTGGCCGAGGTCGTCGGGCGGGCGGCGGAAAGCCCGGTCGTCCGGACGGGCTTCGAGCGCGAATGGCGGGAGATCGGGGCCGAGTCCACCGCCCGGGAGGTTCTCTGGAGCGCTTTCGTGCCTGTCATGGAGGGCTGCGACAACTTCTGCGCCTACTGCATCGTCCCCTTCAGCCGCGGCCGTGAGAAGTACCGGCCGCTCGAGAGCGTCGTCGCCGAAGCGCGGGCCGCCGCGGCGGAGGGCGCCCGCGAGATCCAGCTCCTCGGCCAGAACGTCAACTCCTACCGCGATCCGGGCTCGGGCCATGGCTTCCCGGGCCTTCTCGAAGCCGTGTGCGCCGTCCCCGGTCCGGAGTGGGTCCGCTTCGTCACGTCCCACCCGAAGGACTTCGGCGACGGACTCGTCCGGGCGATGGCCGTGGAACCGAAGATCTGCCCGTCGCTCCACCTCCCTGTCCAATCGGGGTCCTCGCGCGTCCTGGCGCGGATGAACCGCGGTTATACGCGGGAGGACTACCTCGCCCTCGTCAGCCGGCTGAAGCGGAGCGTTCCCGGCCTCCTGCTGACGACGGACGTCATCGTCGGCTTCCCCGGCGAGACCGAAGAGGACTTCGAAGAAACGTGCGCTCTCCTCAGCGAGGTCCGGTTCGCCACGATCTTCTCGTTCCGCTACTCGCCGCGGCCCCTGACGGCGGCGGCCGCCCTGCCCGACGACGTCCCCCTCGAGACGAAGCGCCGTAGGCTCATCGCCCTCCAGGACCTCCAGAAGACGATCCAGACCGGGGTCCTGGGCTCGTTCTCCGGGCGGGACCTCCGCGTCCTCGGCACGGGTCCGAGCCCCAAGGGGGGCGGACGCTTTTCCGGACGTACCGCCGGCAACCTGGTCGTCAACTTCGACTCTCCGGCAGACCCGACCGGCCGTTTCGTCACGGTCCGCATCACCGGCGCCGGCCCCTACAGCCTCCACGGCGTTGCGCTTTAGGGGATTTTCCGATATAATCCCTCGCCTTGAGCCCCCTCGACCGGGAATTGAGAACAGCGGATGAAAGTCAACGTCTGGAATACGATCTTGCAGCTCAGCAAGGAGCGGGGGGTAGAGGCTCGCATCATCATCCAGGCGATCGAAGAATCCCTTAGGGTCGCCTCCTCCAAGTTCTTCTCCCAGAAGGAGAACGTCCAGGTTTTGTTCAAGCCCGAGAAGGGCGAGCTCCGCGTGTTCGCCGTCAAGAGGGCGGCGGCCTCGCTCAAGAACCCCGCCGAAGAGATCTCCCTCGCCGAGGCCCGGGCCATCCGAGCGGACGTCAAGGAAGGCGAGACCGTGGAGGTCGATCTGCCGGCCGACACCCTGGGCCGCATCGCCGCCCAGGCCGCGAAGCAGGTCATCTTCCAGAAGGTCCGCGACGCCGAGCAGGACAAGATCATCAACGAGTTCGCCCCGCGCATCGGCGAGATCGTCACGGGCGTCATCCGGAGGATCGAGGACAGCTTCGTCGTCCTCGAGGTCAACCGGACCGAGGTCGCCATGCCCCTGCGCGAAAAGCTCCCCGGAGACCAGCTCCGGGCGGGGGACCTGCTCAAGGCCGTCATCACCCAAGTCCTCAAGGGCTACCAGGGACCGCAGATCATCGTCTCGCGCAGCTCCAGCCGCTTCCTGGCCAAGCTTCTCGAGAACGAGATCCCGGAGATCGCCAACGGGACGATCGAGATCAAGGACATTGTCCGGCAGGCTGGCGACCGGTCCAAGGTCGCCGTGGCCAGCCTGGAAAGGGACATCGATCCGGTCGGCGCCTGCATCGGCGTCAAGGGTAACCGGATCCTGGCCATTTCCAAGGAGCTTCAGGGCGAGAAGATCGACATCATCGAGTGGTCGCCCGACATCGTCGCCTACGCCAAGGCCGCGCTCAGCCCGGCCAGGGTCGAACGCCTCCAGATCGCCAGCAAGCTCGAAAAGGCCATGCTGGCCATCGTGCCCCTGGACCAGCTCTCGCTGGCCATCGGCAAAAAAGGCATCAACGTCAAGCTGGCCTCCCGCCTGGTGGGCTGGAAAATCTCCATCAAACAAGAAGACGCGCATGACTGAAACAACCAAGAAAACCGTCAAGAAGGCCGTCAAGGCCGATCCCGCCAATCCCGTTGAGGCCCCGACGAGGGCACCGCTGAAACCCGCCGTCCCCCTGCGGCCGGCGAATCCCATCCGGCCGGGCCAGGCCCGTCCGCTCACGCCGGCGAGACC
>JBGSUG010000393.1:0-5320 GCA_041736225.1 Candidatus Aminicenantales bacterium
TGCAGGCCCAGGGGCAGGTCGCGGCCATGACCGGCGACGGCGTCAACGACGCCCCCGCCGTCAAGGAAGCCGATATCGGCGTGGCCATGGGCATCACCGGGACCGACGTGACCAAGGAAGTCTCGGACATGGTCATCACCGACGACAACTTCGCCTCGATCGTCGCGGCCGTCGAGGAAGGCCGGGGCATCTACGACAACATCCGCAAGTTCATCCACTTCCTCCTCTCCTGCAACCTCGGCGAGATCCTGGTCATGTTCGTCGCGGCCCTCATCGGCTTCCCTGTGCCGCTGCTGCCCATCCAGATCCTGTGGGTCAACCTGGTGACGGACGGTTTGCCCGCTCTGGCCCTCGGCGTCGACCCGGTCGACCCGAACATCATGGAGCGCCCGCCGCGCAAGACCGACGAGCCCGTCGTCACGGGGGCAAGGGCCTGGCTCATCGGGCTCCAGGGCGTGCTCATCGCGGCCTGCAGCCTGGGCGCCTTCCTCTTCGTTTACCTCTACGAGAAGGAGCCGCTCGAGATGGCCCGGACGGCCGCCCTGGCCACCCTGGCCTGCAGCCAGCTGTTCCACGCCTTCAGCTGCCGCAGCATGCGGGAGTCGATCTTCAAGCTGAAGTTCTCGACCAATCCCCAGCTCGTCGTCGCGGTCGTCGGCTCGTTCCTGCTCCAGATGGCCGTCATCTACCTGCCTTTCCTCCAGCCCATCTTCAAGACGCGGGCCATGAGCCTCCTCGACCTCGGGGCCATCATGGTCTTTTCGACCCTGCCGCTCTGGGTCATGGAGCTGGTCAAGGTGCTCAACCGCAGATTCAAGCTCTATGCGCTATACTGATTCGGATCGAAATCCTCAGGAGGGACCATGAAGAACGCCGTCAGATACTTCGCGATCGGCGCCCTCGTCCTCGCTGTCTGTCTCGTTTCCGGAGCGGACGACGGCATGTGGATGCCGCACCAGATGAAGAGCCTCGACCTCAAAGCGCTGGGGCTCCGGATGGACCCCGGCGAGCTCTATAAGACCGACGGCACGGGCCTGATGAGCGCCGTGGTCAACCTCGGTGGCGGTACGGGCGAGTTCGTCAGCCCCGAAGGCCTCGTCCTGACCAACCATCACGTCGCCTACGGCGCCATCCAGAGGGCCTCGAGCAAGGAGAAAGACTACATCAACGACGGCTTCCTGGCCCGGACGCGGGGAGAGGAGATCCCGGCCCAAGGTTACACCGTCGGCGTCCTGCTCGGTTACGACGACGTGACGGCCAAGGTCAACGCCTACTTCAAGCCCAAGATGACGCCGCGCCAGCGCTACGACGCCTTCGACAAGGCCTCGAAGGACCTGGTCGCGGCGGGCGAGAAGGCCGGCCAGGACCTCCGCTGCACCCTGGCTTCGATGTACAGCGGCAACGCCTACTACCTCTACACCTTCAAGCAGATCCGCGACGTCCGCCTCGTCTACGCCCCGCCCCAGGACCTCGGCAATTACGGCGGCGAGACCGACAACTGGATGTGGCCCCGCCACACCTGCGATTTCTCCTTCCTCCGGGCTTACGTCGCGCCCGACGGCACGGCCGCCGATTTCAGCCCGACGAACGTCCCCTACAAGCCCAAAGTCTGGCTCAAAGTCTCGCTCGACGGTTTCCAAGAGGGCGACTTCACCTTCGTCATGGGTTATCCCGGCCGGACCTTCCGCAACTACGCTCTGGCCGAGCTCGAGGCCGACCAGGAGAGTATGGCCAGGAGGATCAAGGATACCCAGGACCTCATCGGCTTCTACGAGGCCGCCGGGAAGAGCGACAAAGAAGTCGAGATCCGCTACGCCGGCCTGGTCAAGGGGCTCTACAACGGGCTGAAGAACAGGCAGGGCAAGCTCGAGGGCTTCGTCAAGTACGGCCTCGTCGACAAGAAAGCCGCCCAGGAGAAGGAGCTCCTCGACTGGATCGCCGCCGACGCCGCCCGGGCCAGGGTGTACGGCGCGGCCCCGGCCGCCTTCGAGGCGTTCCTGGCCCGGCAGAAGGCGTTCGGCGCCAAGACCGAGCTTCTGAACGGAGTGGTCGGAGGGTCGACCGTCCTGTCCCAGGCTTACAACATCGTCCGGGCCGTGCCCGAGATCCAGAAGCCCGACAAGGACCGGGAACAGGCCTTCCAGGAGCGCAATCTGCCCCGCATCAAGCAGGGCATCCAGCTGGCCGAGCGGGGCTACGTCTTCGCCACGGACCGGGAGCTCCTGAAGTGGACGCTCAAGCGCCTCAAGGCCGCCCATCCGGACGAGGCCGCCTGGCCCGCTTCTCTCAAGGGCCTGGCCGCCGGGAGCGACGCTGACATCTCCGCCCGCGTCGACGCCATGTACGCCAAGACGGCGCTCGGGGACCCGGCCAAAAGGCTCGAAATGCTCGCTCTCAAGCCCGCCGCGCTCGCGGCGGTCGACGATCCCTTCCTCAAGCTCGCCGCGGCCATGGAGCAGGAGCTCAAGGTCGTCCGCGAGGAGAGCAAGGGCATGGGCCAGGAAGGCGCCGACCTCAAGAGGACCTATGAGGCGGCCATCCTGGAAATGAAGAAGGGGACTTATGCGCCCGATGCGAACGGCACTCTCCGCTTCACCTACGGGCCGGTCCTGGGCTACCAGCCGCGCGACGCCGTGGCCTACCTACCCCAGACGACCGTCAGGGGCGTCGTCGAGAAGGAGACGGGCGAGTTCCCGTTCCGGGTGCCGGCCAAGATCAAGGACCTGTGGCGGGCCAAGGATTTCGGGCCCTACGCCGACGCCCGGCTCGGCGACGTGCCGGCCTGCTTCCTGAACACGACCAACGTCACCGGCGGCAACTCGGGTTCGCCGACGCTCAACGCCAAGGGCGAACAGATCGGGATCATCTTCGACATGACCTACGAGAGCGTCATCGGCGACTACTACGTCATCCCCGAGCTGCAGCGCTCGATCAGCGTCGACGTCCGCTACGTCCTCTGGGTGACCGACAAGTTCTCCGGCGCGAAGCACATCATCGAAGAGATGGGGCTTGCGGTAAAATGAAAAAACGGCTCGCGGCGCTCCTCGTCCCGGCTACCGCGGTCACGGCAGCCTCCTGCCGGAAGACCGAAAAGGCAGCCGGGCCCGCCGGGCCGAAGACCGAGATCACCCGTTCCGAGCTTCTCGACAGGATCAAGGGCGGCTGGGCCGGCCAGGTCATCGGCTGCACCTTCGGCGGGCCGACGGAGTTCCGTTTTCCGGGCGCGATCATACACGAGTATCAGCCGATCGCCTGGAACGATACCCTGGTCGCCGCGAGGTTCGAGAGGTCGCCCGGGCTATACGACGACGTCTACATGGACCTGACCTTCCTCGAGGTCATGGCCCGCGAGGGGATCGACGCCCCCGCCTCCAGCCACGCCCAGGCCTTCGCCCGGGCTCCCTACCCGCTCTGGCACGCCAACCAGGCGGCCCGCTACAACGTCCTCAACGGGCTCCTGCCACCGGACTCGGGCCACTGGACGAACTCGCCCCACGCCGACGACATCGACTTCCAGATCGAGGCCGACTTCGCCGGCCTGATGAGCCCGGGCCTGGTCAACGCCGGGGCGGAGATCTGCGACCGCGTCGGCCACATCATGAATTACGGCGACGGCTGGTACGGCGGCGTGTACGTGGCGGCCATGTACAGCCTGGCCTTCGTCAGCGCGGACCCGGGATACGTCGTCGAGGAGGCCCTGAAGGTCCTGCCGCCGGAGTCGAATTTCTCCCGGTGCATCCGCGACGTCGTCGCCTGCCACCGGGCCGACCCGGCCGACTGGAAGAAGGCCTGGTTCGAGGTCGAGCGCCAATGGGCCCAGGACATCGGCTGTCCGGACTTCGTCTTCGATCCCGGCAACATCGATGCCCGCGTCAACGGGGCCTATATCGTCATCGGCCTGCTCTACGGCGGGGGGGATTTCGGGCGAACGCTCGAGATCGCGACCCGGTGCGGCCAGGACTCCGACTGCAACCCGGCCAGCGCCGGCGGCATCCTCGGGACGATGCTCGGGTACGGGGGGATCCCTCCGGTCTGGCGGGACCCGGTCAAGGCCATCGAGGACAGGCCTTTCCCGTACACCGCGCTGTCGCTCGAAAAGGTCTATGCGATGGGCCTCGAGCAGGCCCTCGAGATGGTCCGCCGCAACGGCGGCACCGTGGAAGGGGAGACCGTCCGTCTGCCCGTCGAGGCCATCAAGGCCGTCCCGCTCGAGGTGAGCTTCGAGGGCTGCTATCCGGTCGAGCGCAAGCGGCTCGGCCTGCGTCTCGAGACGACCGCGGAGATCGCCTTCGACGGCACGGGCTATGTCCTGACCGGGGGGCCGTCGCGGATGGCCGAACACGGGACCGACGCCCACGTCTACCGGATCGAGATCGGGCTCGACGACCGGGTCCCTGTCGTCGTCGCCATGCCGGTCGACGACCTCGTCCGCCGGCTCGAGGTCGCCTGGGGCTACAAGCTCGCGAAAGGCCGGCACACGCTCAAGCTCAATCTGCTTAACCCCAGGCCGGACGAGTTCATCCGGATCGACGAACTGATCACCTACAGCGACCGTCCGGCCGCGCGGCCTTACTACTGACGTCCGGCGCCGGCGGTTTTCACCGGCCGGGCAGGACGAGGGGGCGTGATCGGGCCGTCCGCGACGATCCGGATCGGCGTCCCGTCGGGAACGAATTCGTAGAGCTCCCGGATGTCCGGATTGAAGAGGGCGACACATCCCTCTGTCCAGTCTTGGTACTCCCTGACGGCCGCGGGATCGACGTCGCCGGTCCGGAGCCCCTCCCGGAGCGGAACGGATCCGGCCCGGTGGGCCGCGGCGACCTCCGCCGCGTACTCCGGAGGCTGGCCGTGGATGAGAAGGTCCCCCCCGAGCTTCGTGCGCTGGGGAGGGCAGCGACCCGCCGCGAGCGCGCTCGCCACATCCTCCAATTCCCCGGGGCCGATCCTTCCTTCCGAAAGCCCCCGGCGTGCGTCCGTGAGGTTCGGATAAGAGATCCAGAGGGCGAGGTAATAAGAGCTTTTCGAATGGGCGCAGACGAAGTATTCGCCCTCCGGGGTCTTGCGGTCCCCCTGACGCACTTTGGCGCCGCGCGGCACGATGCCCAGCTGGATCCGGTACGCTTTCACCATCCGTCGCCCGACCCAGAGCTCGAGGCGCCTTTGCGCCTTGATGACCAACAGCCGGGCCTTCCCGATCTTCCCGTCCTCGAGGCGGAGGCGGTAGGCCCCGACGAGATCGGCGAGCGCGCGTTCGGGCCCGTAAAGGGCCGGCTCGTAGAGGGCGACGGTGATGCCCCAGCGACCGACGCGCTCCGCGGCG
>JBGSUG010000413.1:0-4796 GCA_041736225.1 Candidatus Aminicenantales bacterium
ATGAGGTTCCGCACGAGGAGCGGCGGGGCCAGCCCGAGCACGGTCACGACCAGGATCAGGGCCAGCAGGCCGGCGATGCGGCCGGCGTAGGGCCGCCCGTAGGCCCAGGCCCGGCGGACGAGCGCCCAACTGATCTGCGGCCGGTCCTGCTCCTCGTCGTAGCGCAGGAACGGCATCCAGCCGTGACCGTTGGGCATAAGTCCTTATTTGACGACGTTGCCGTCGGCGTCGATGATGTAGACCTCTTTATAGCCGAGCTCCCGGATCTTGGGCTCGATCTGGGCCCGGTCGCCGACGACGATCCAGATCACGCTCTCGGGGTGGATGGTCTTCGCCGCCGCCCTGTTCAGGTCGGCGATGGTCAGCTTCTGGACAAGCCCCGGATACTTCCGGAAGTAGTCGTCCGGCAGGCCGTACTGGACCATCTCCTCGAGCGATCCCAGGACGGCCCCCATGGTCTCCCACTGGCCCGGCAGTCCCAGGACGATGCTGTTCTTGGCGTTGGCGTACTCGTCCTCGGTGATGGGCTTCTTGCCCAGGATGCCTTCGAGCTCGCCCTTGATCTCGACCATGGTCTCCTTGGTCTTGTCCGCCTGGACGGGAGCGAGGACCAGGAAGGGCCGCGGCCCGCGGGCCCCCGGGATCGCGCTCTGGGCCCCGTAGCTCCAATGCTTGTCCTCGCGGATGTTCATGTTGATGCGCGAGACGAAATCGCCGCCGAGGATGGTGTTCATCGTGGTGATGGCGACGTTATCCGGATCGGCGGACGAGGGCGCGGGGTGCCCGCAGACGACCATGGATTGGGGCGCGCCCGGCTTGTCCATGATGTAGACCACGGACTTCGCCGTGAGCGGGACCGTCGCGATCTTCTTCCCGGGTGCCTGTCCCGCGGCCCAGCCCCTGAACAGCTTCTCGAGCTTGGGCTTGATCTCGGCCATGGTCGTGTCGCCGACCACGACCAGCGTGGCCCCGGAGGGTTTGAACCAGGTCTTATGGAACTTGACCAGGTCGGCCCGGGTCAGCTTGGCGACGGTGTCGGCGTAACCCGAACCGGTGAAGGGAATGGCGTACGGGTGGCCCGCGCCGTAAACGAGCTTGGGGAAGACCCGCAGGGCCATCCCGAAGGGCGAGTCCTTCTCCTGGGCGATGCGGGCGATCTGGGTCTTTTGGAGTCGCTGGAAGTCCGTCTCCGGGAAGGCCGGATCGAGGATGATGTCGGCGTAGATGCCGAGCGCCGCGTCGAGCTTGTCCTTGAGCGCGTTGAGGGAGACCGACGACGTGTCGAGGTTCGAGCCCGTGCCGATAGAGGCGCCCAGCAGGGCCAGTTCGTCGCTGATCTCAAGGGACGTGCGCTTGGCCGTGCCCTCGTCGAGCATGTTCATGGCCAGGGCGGCCGTGCCCGGCAGGGAGGTCTGGTCGGAGGCGAATCCCGCGTCGATCATCAGGGAGAATTGGACGACGGGGATGCTGTGGCGCTCGGCCAGCACGACCTTCAACCCGTTGGAGAGCACCGTCCGCTCGACGGCGGGGAAGGCGACCTGGGGCGCCGGCCCGACGGCCGGCAGGGCCTTGCGGTCGGCCCCGTCCTTGGCCGCGGCGTAGGCCGGATAGGGCGTGACCTCGAGGATGTAGACGCCGTCGGAGAGCCATTGATTCGCGCTCTCCTTGAGCGACTCGACGGACGCGGCGTCGATGTGGGCCAGGGTCTTCTTGTAGGCGTCGGGCGAGCCGCCGTAGATCATGCTGGACGCCAGCAGGTCCGACTTGCCGCCGAAGCCGCCGATGCGCTCGACGCCCTTGACGAAGCGGGAAGCGAACTGGGCCTTGACCCGCTCGAGCTCCGCGGCCGTCGGGCCCTCTTTCAGGAAGCGGGCCAGCTCTTCGTCGACGGCCTTCTCGATCTTGGCCAGCTCGACGCCGGGCCGGGCGTCGGCCTCGATCTGGAAGAGGCCGGCGATCTCGCGGGTGTTGACGTAGGCGTTGACAGCCGTGGCCAGCTGGTCGTCGTAGACCAGGCGCTTGTAGAGCCGCGAAGTCTTGCCGTCGGACAGGATGGAGCTCACGAGATCGAGCTTGTCGGCGCACTCCGTTCCCCAGCCGGGGATGTTCCAGACCTTGTAGAGGCGGGCCTGGGAGACGCGGTCCTGGACGCTCTGGCGGTGGGAGCCCGTCCGCTTGGCCACCCAGGCGGAGTGCCGGGCGACGGGCGGCGAGGGCGGGATGTCGCCGAAGTACTTCTTGACCTTTTCGACGACCATCTTGGTGTCGACGTCGCCGGCGATGGCGACCACGGCGTTGTTCGGGCCGTAATAGGTCGCGAACCACTTATGGACGTCGTCGAGCTTGGCGCTGCCGACGTCCTCGATCGAGCCGCCGACCGACCACGAGTAGGGGTGGTTCGGGGGATAGGTGCCCTTGATGATGAGGTCCTCGGTGACGCTGTAGGGCTCGTTCTGGTACTGGCGGAGCTCGTTCTGGACGACCTCGCGCTGCTCGTCGAGCTTGGCCTGGCTGATGGCACCCTTGAGGTGGCCCATCCGGTCGGATTCCATCCACAGGACGAGGTCGAGGGCCGAGACCGGGACGTTCTCGAAGTAGTTGGTCCGGTCCTCGTTGGTCGTGCCGTTGAGGTCGGTGGCCCCGACCTTCTGCATGGGCTTGAAGTAGTCGTCGTCGTAGTTCTCGCTGCCGTTGAACATCAGGTGCTCGAAGAGATGGGCGAAGCCGGTCTTTCCGGCGACCTCGTTCTTCGAGCCGACGTGGTACCAGACGTTGAAGGCGACGATGGGCGCCTTGTGGTCCTCGTGGACGATCAGGGTCAGCCCGTTGTCGAGGGTGAACTTCTGGAAGGGGATGTCGATCCGGGGCGTCTGGGCGGCCAGGAAGGGCGCGGCCAGGACGGCGAAGCCGATGAGCAGGGCCGCGAAGGCGGCCGGGGCGGACGAAAACTTGCGCATGGTGAGCTCCTTTGGAGTACGTGAATGACGATTATACCCCAACCGGCCCGGGACGGGAATCCGTCTCGACGGCGGGGATCAGGCCTTCGGGGCCGCCGGCGCGTAGGATTCGAGCGGCGGCAGGAGCCGCGTCGTCTCGAACCGGATCTTCTCCCAGACGGCCAGGTCCATGCCGCAGAAAACGTCGACGACTTCCGGGTCGAACTGCTTGCCCGCGTTGGCCTCGAGCTCGAGCCGAGCGGCCTTGAAGTCCCGCGGCGCACGATAGGGACGGTGCGACGTCACGGCGTCGAGCGTGTCGGCCACGGCGAAGACGCGCGCCTCGAGCGGAATGGCCGCGCCCTTGAGGCCCTTCGGATAGCCGGTGCCGTCGTACTTCTCGTGGTGGCAGAGGATGATGTTCCCGACCTCGGGGACGAGCTTGAGGTCGCGGACGAGACCGTAGCCGAGCGCCGGATGGCGCCGGATCGTCTCCCATTCCCGCGGCGTCAGCGGTCCGGGCTTCTTCAGGATGGAATCGGGGATGGCCATCTTGCCCGCGTCGTGGAGGAGCGCACCCTTGCGGACGCTGTCGAGCGTCGCCGGGTCATGGACGCCGCAGGCTTCGGCCAGGACGTGACTGTATCGGGCGACCGTCTTGGAGTGTCCGTAGGTCTCGACGTCCCGCAGGTCGAGCGCGGCCATGAAGTTCTCGAGCGTCGTGTCGTAGGCCTCTTCGAGCTGGCGCGACTTGCGGAGGTGCCGGGCCAGCTCTTTCTTCAG
This sequence comes from Candidatus Aminicenantales bacterium, assembly GCA_041736225.1. Classification (GTDB taxonomy): domain Bacteria; phylum Acidobacteriota; class Aminicenantia; order Aminicenantales; family Saccharicenantaceae; genus RBG-16-66-30. Next base: position 3,720 of record JBGSUG010000413.1, read on the forward strand.
CCGGCGCAGCTCGGACGCCTCCGGAGGCTCGGGCAGGCTCTTCCGGGCATCGACCGCGACGCCGTGTTCGGACAAAAATGAGCAAACCTCGGCCCGTTTTTTGTCATCTTCGACGATCAAAAGGACCTTGGACGCGCCCATGAGGCCCATTTATACATTTTTTCATTTCGCCGTTCAAGTTGGGCCATTTCGTTCTTGACAAGCGAACGAGCGAATCACGATAATAGGTCCGCTAAGGTTAAGGAGCGGCCATGGATCACGACCCGAACATCTTCAGGGATTCCTCTCAAGTCATCCAGGAAGTCGAAGACCAGCTCGAACGGATCCTCCAGAAAAAATTCCGCGACGTCGATTCCGAGCTCATCGAGCGCATCAACCGTGAGAAGGAAGCGGCGCGCAAGCGCAAAGAGGAGATCGAGCGCGATTTCGAGAAGGAGAAGACCTCCCTCGCCGAATACCGGATCATGGTCCGCGACTTCGAGGAACAGCGGGCCGGCCTGCTCAACGAGGCCCGGGAACGCTTCCAGAAGGTCCTCAAATTCCAGGCCCAGATCGAGTCCCTGGCCAAGTCCACGGTGGACGAGATCAAGCGGGTCAACGACATCCAGGAGCGTCTCGAAATCCTGAGGACGAAGACCTCCGATCGGGCCGCCTTCCTCAAGAACGACCTGCAGGAGCGCTTCGGCATCGTGGCCGAGGTCCTGCCGGAGGAGCCCAAACCCGTCTCGCTCGACCTCGATGAGGAGTTGGCGAAGCTGCGCAAGATCAAGGACCTGCTGACCATCGAGTCGGCGGCGGCCGGCCTAGGGCGGCTGGGCGGCGAGCCGGCCGGCCGGGACGATCTGGCCGTGATGGACGCTGCAGCGGAGAAGGAAGGCCCGGAGATCCCCGGGATCCCGGAGCTCATCGCCGGGCCCGCGGCCGCTGAACCGGCGCAGGCCCCCGTCGCAGAGGACGCGAAGCCGCCTGTCGAGGCCGAAGTACCGGTCCCCGAAAGCCTGCCCGAACCGCTCTCCGAGCCCGTTCCCGCGCCGGCGGCCCCGGCCGGAGAAGCGGTCACCGAGGAAGAGGCCGTGG
>JBGSUG010000032.1:0-4393 GCA_041736225.1 Candidatus Aminicenantales bacterium
GGGCGGTCGCCGCCCGGCTCGGGCTCGCGTCCGGTTCGGCCGTCCTGTCCGCGATGGATTGGCTGGGGCTGTTCGAGGCCCGGCCGCTCGCCGCGGCCAAGGGTTCCTCCCTCGACAACCTCTCCGCCCTCATGGTCGAGCGGCTCGCCTACGCGCCGGGGGAGAGGGACATGGTCGTCCTCCAGCACGAGTTCCTGACCGCGACGGCTTCGGGGCGGACCGAGCGGATCGTCTCGACGCTCGTCGATTACGGCATCCCGAACGGCGATTCGTCCATGTCCCGGACGGTCGGCCTGCCGGCGGCGATCGGCGCCCGCCTCATCCTCGAAGGGAAGATCGCCCTGACGGGCGTCCAGGTCCCGGTACGGCCCGAGATCTACGTCCCCATCCTCGAGGAGCTCGAAGTCCGCAGCGTGCGCTTCACGGAGAAGCGTCAGGTCCTATGAAACGGAAGGCCGCCGTCGCTGGTCAGTTCTATCCGGGGGACGGCACCCGGCTGCGCGCGGCGATCGCCGATCTCACCGCGCCGGAGCGGCCGAAGAAAAAGGCGATCGCGGTCGTATCGCCCCACGCCGGCTACATCTACTCCGGGCCCGTCGCCGGAGAGGTCTTCGCCACGACCGTAATGCCTCCCGTCTTCGTCATCCTCGGTCCCGCCCACCGGGAGATCGGACCGCTGTTCGCCATCCAATCCCGGGGGAGCTGGGAGACGCCGCTCGGAGAGACCCCCATCGACGCCGCCCTGGCCGCCCTCATCGCCGCCGGCTGCCCGCAGGTCGTCGAGGACGGGCGGGCGCATGCCTTCGAGCATTCCCTCGAGGTCCAGTTGCCGTTCATCCAGTATTTCCGGCCGGACGCGGTCCTCGTCCCCATCTGCGTTTCCGCGGCGGCCGGTTTTGACTCGCTTGAATCCCTGGGCCGGGCCCTGGCCGGGGCCGTCCGGGCCGACGGCCGGGAGATCCTCATCGTCGCGAGCACCGACATGAGCCACTACGTCAGCCGGAAGACGGCCGAGACGAAGGACATGATGGCCGTCCGCAAGGTGCTCGACCTCGACCCGCGCGGCCTCTTCGACACCGTCACGGCGGAGGGGATCACCATGTGCGGCTTCCAGCCGGCGACCGCCGCTCTCGTGGCGGCGATCGGCCTGGGCGCGTCCGGGGCCGAACTCGTCCGCTATCGGACTTCGGGCGAGACCTCGGGAGACTACGATCAAGTCGTCGGATACGCCGGTCTGAGGATCACTTGAATCCCGCCGGCCGGGGAGACCGCGATGCCGCTTCTGGACCATTACAGGGAACAGGCCGATAAGCTCGTCTGGGCCGCGGGGGCCAACGCGTCCCTGGCCTACAAACCGATCCTGGACCGAAATCCCCATATCACTTCGTTCGGTTCGGAGAAATGGGAATTCACCCTGACGGTCGCCGGGGTTTACGCCGCGATCATCCAGCTCGTCCACGAAAAGCCGCTCAAAGAAGAGGATACGGAAGAGGTCCTGGACATCATCGGGAAGTCCCTGGACGCGAAATACGCCGACGGCACGGCCACGCTCGAGGAGTGCCGGACGATGGTCGATTACAGCTTCGCGGAGGCCCCGGCCGAACAGGGGGAGGAGGCCGCATTCGCGCTGTCCGACCGTATCGGCGCGTGGATCCTGTACAAGCTCAACGGTCCCAAAGAGGTCAAGGAAGGGGGCCGGCTGATACGCAGCCTGGGCCTGGCCGTGACCTCGACGTTCTCGAACTGGTGGACGTGAAGTCGGGTTTAATGCTATAAAAAGCGCTCGAGGAAGGATGTCTAAGTCTGTACTGCGCGACAAGGATAAGAAGGTCCTGGGACTCGTCGTCGAGAGCTTCGTCCGGAACGGCCGGCCGGTGAGCTCGGGGGCGCTCTGCCAGACCCGGAGGATCTCCGCGTCGCCGGCAACCTTGCGCAACATCATGGTCAAGCTCGAGGCCATGGGCTTCCTGTCGCAGCCCCACACATCCGCCGGACGGCTGCCGACCGACAAGGGATTGCGCCATTACGTCGGCGGCCTCCTCGCCGACAAGGCCCTCCCGGAGGAGCGGGTCCCGCTCATCCAGGAGGAATTCGCCAGCCGCACGGCCGATCTCGATTCCCTGCTCATCCAGGCCTGCCGGATCCTGGCCGATTCCTCGGACAACCTCGGGTTCGTCATTTCGCCCCACATCTTCCGGCTCCCGTTCGAGCACCTCCGGTTCGTCAAGATCTCCGACCGGCGCATCCTGGTCATCCTGGTGACGCCCTTCCACATGGTCCTCACCGAAACCCTCGAATCGACCCTTCCCCTGACCCAGGCCGAGCTCGACCGGGCCGCCCAGTACGTCAACCAGAGCTTCCGGGGCAAGACCATCCTGGCCGTTCGCGACGCCCTGGTCCGCGATCTCCCCAAGTACCGGGTCAAGCACGAGGACACGCTCGACAAGCTGCTCGACCTGCTCAAGACCTCGGTCGACAGGGAACAGGGGGAGAACCGGATCTTCCTCCAGGGGACCGCCCGGCTCCTCGGCAAGGGCGGGCTGTCCGACGTGGGTAAGCTCCGGACCCTCTTCCAGAAGTTCGAGGAGAAGGCGGCGCTCGTCCGGCTCCTCTCGGATTTCATCAGCCTGGACAGGGTCAAGGTGCTGATCGGCTCCGAGGCCAACCTGCCCAACGTCGAGGACTGTTCCCTGGTCCTCTCGCACTACGGCTACAGCAACCAGGTCCTCGGTACTTTGGGCATCATCGGGCCCAAGCGCATCCCCTACGAAAGGATCATCCCGCTCGTCGACCGCATGGCCAAGCGCGTCAGCCTGGCCATCACGGTCTTCGGCAGAGAGGTCAGCTTATGACGGACGAAAAAGACAAGCCCGGCGACGAGATCGAGTTCATCCCCGAGGCGCCGCCCGAAGGCGGGGAACCGGTTCCGAATCCCCCGGCCGCCGAGAAGAAGGAGCCGGAGGGAAAGGCCGCCCCGGCCGAGGGCTCGCGCCACCTCAAGGAGAAGCTCAAGAAGAAGGAGGCCGAGGCCAGGGAGCTCCGCAAGGAGCTCGACGAGATCAAAGAGACGAACCTGCGGCGCCTGGCCGACATGGAGAACCTGCGCAAGCGCTTCGACCGGGAGAAGACCGAGTTCCAGCAATACGCTCTGAGCGGGCTCCTACTCGAGCTCCTGGGCATCGGCGACAACTTCGAGCGGGCCCTCCAGAGCGCCGCCGCGGACCCCGAGGGGAAGTCCTTCCGGGAGGGCGTCGAGCTCATCCTCCGCATGTTCCAGGGGCTGCTGGCCAAGAACGGCGTCCGGCCGATCGAGCTGAAGGACCGGGCCTTCGATCCGAACTTCCATCATGCCATGGTCGTGGAGGAATCCGAGAACGTCGAGGAGCCCGAGGTCGTCGAAGTGCTGCAGAAAGGCTACCTGCACCACGATCGGCTCCTGCGCCCGACCCTGGTCAAGGTCGTCGTTCCGAAGAAAGGACAATAGCCCATGGGACGCGTCATCGGCATCGACCTCGGCACCACGTACTCCTGCGTCGCCTGCCTCGAAGGAGGCCGGCCGGTGGTCATCCCCAATCTCGAGGGACTGCCGACGACCCCGTCGGTCGTTTCCTTCACGAAATCCGGCGAGCTCCTCGTCGGGACCCTGGCCATGCGCCAGGCGGTCACCAATCCGGAGAACACCTTCTTCGCGGTCAAGCGGCTGATCGGCCAGAAGTTCAGTTCGCCCCAGGTCCAGGAGGCCATGGCCCGGCTGCCGTACAAGCTGAAGGAGGCCGCCAACGGCGATGTGGCCCTCGTCCAGGGCCAGCGGACCCTCAGCCCCCCCGAGATCTCGTCGCTCGTCCTGGGCCATCTCAAGGCCTGCGCCGAGGCCTTCTTCAACGAGCCCGTGACCGAGGCCGTCATCACGGTGCCGGCCCACTTCAACGACGCCCAGCGCCAGGCGACCAAGGACGCGGCCGTGATCGCCGGGCTGACGGTCGAACGGGTCATCAACGAACCGACCGCCGCCGGGCTGGCCTACGGGCTCGAGACGAAGAAGAACGGTCTGGCCGCCGTCTACGACCTCGGCGGCGGGACATTCGACATCACCATCCTCGAATTCAGCGATGGCGTGTTCAACGTCCTGGCCACGAACGGCGATTCCTACCTCGGCGGCGAGGACTTCGACAACCGCATCCTCGAATGGCTCGGCGCGAGCTTCCGGGCCGAGAACGGGATCGACATCGCCGAGGACAAGCCCGCGCTCCAGCGGGTGAAAGAGGCCGCGGAGAAGGCCAAGCGGGAGCTGTCCTTCACCGCGGAGACGGAGATCAACCTGCCCTTCATCGCCTCCGACAAGGCGAGCTCCAAGCATCTCCGCAAGACGCTGAGCCGGTCGACCTTCGAAGCC
>JBGSUG010000211.1:0-3180 GCA_041736225.1 Candidatus Aminicenantales bacterium
TGCCCGCGCCGCGCAGCAGCCAATCCCGGCCGGCCTCGAAGTCGCCGGGCGAGCGGGCCAGGATGAAGACGACGTCCGGATCGTCCTCGATGATCCGCTCGCGCTTGTAGAGGCCCCACTTCTTGGGCAGGAAAGAGGCGACGTTCGTTCCGCCGGCCCGGGCGATGAGGTCGTCGGCGTAGCTTTCTCCCCCGCAGGTCCACAGCCCCTGGCCGTGGAGCAGGACGAAGACCTTCGGCCGGACGGCGACGTCCTTCAGGGCCGCGTCCACCGCGTCGAGCCTGCGGCGCAAGTCCGCGGCGAGCCCGGCGGCCCGGCCTTCGGTCCGGGTGATCCGGCCGATCCGTTCGATGAGCGGGAACAGGGCTTCGAGGCCCTCGCCGATGTCGCAGACGAAAACGGGCAGGCCGAGCTTGCCCATGCGCTCGACGAGCCGGCGGGGATTGCCCCGGAAGGCGACGACGAGGTCGGGATCGAGCGACCGGACGATCTCCATGCTGGGATCGACGAGCCCGCCGATCCTGCGGACGGCGCCCGTCGCCGGCGGATAGTCGCAGAACCGGGTCACGCCGACGACCCGGTCCCCGAGGCCGAGGGCGAAGAGGATCTCGGTGATGTTCGGGGCCATGGAGACGATCCGTTCCGGCGTCCGCGCAGGCAGGGGGAACGGCCGGCCGAAGTCGTCCACGACGATCTGCGGCATGGCGGCAGCCCTCGTCGCGGCCGCCATCAGAAGCAGAGAGCAGCCCGCCATAAAAAGGGACACGTCCCTCGCAGCTCGGGGCTTGTCCCTATGGCGTTTCCCGCCCCCGCTTCCGCCCGCAGTTCCGATCATGCGGCTTTTCCGCCTCCGGCGAGCGAGATCTCCGGGAGGCCCGTGCGGGTGTTCTCCCGGATATCGACGTCTGCGCCGAAGATCTCGCGGATGTTGGCGGCCGTCACGGTGGCATCCGGATCTCCTTCGGCGGCAACGGCCCCTTCCTTGAGGAAGATCAGGCGTCCGGCGTGGGCCGCGGCGAGGTTGATGTTGTGCTCGGCCACGACGACAGTCTTGCCCTTGTCCCTTCTCAACGTCCCGAGGAGGCCGTAGATCTCGGCCTGGTAGCGGATGTCGAGGTGGCTGCTCGGCTCGTCGAGAAGGAGCAGGGGCGTGTCCTGGGCCAGGGCCCGGGCGATGAAGACGCGCTGCCTCTCGCCGCCGCTCAATTGGGACAGGGGCTTGCCGCCGAACCCCTCGACCTCGGTCAGCTGCATGGCCTCCGCGACCGCCGCGTCGTCTCCGGCCGAGGACCCCTCGATCCGGCCCCGGCGGGCGAAGCGGCCCATCCTCACGACCTCTGCGACCGAGTATTCGAAGGCCGGCTCCGCCATCTGGGGCACGTAGGCGATCCGCGACGCCACCTGCCGCGGGGTCAGGCCGAAGACGTCCTCGCCCGCGCACCGGACCGTCCCCTCGACGTTTTCAAGCAGGTTCTGGACCGCCTTGATCAGCGTGCTCTTGCCGGACCCGTTCCGGCCCAGGATGGCGACGAATTCTCCAGGCTCGACGGAGAGCGAGACGGCGCGGACGACGAATCCGTGCCCGTAGCCCGCCGACAGGTTTCCGACCTCGAGAATCGCCATGTCCTCCGTCTTCCGCCCCTCAGTATAGCCGTTCATCTCGACGGATTCCACAAAGCCGCCCGGTTCCTTGACTTACCGGGGGAATGAATCTAAGATGAAAACCCATTCTTTTGAGGATTTCACGACCATGACCGACACCTACGATTTCGCCGCGATGGAGCGCAAGTGGCAGGCCGCCTGGGAGGCCGGGCGGGCTTTCGCCGCCGTCGACGATCCCTCGCGGCCCAAGTTCTACTGCCTCGAGATGTACCCCTATCCCTCGGGCCGCATCCACATGGGCCACGTCCGGAACTACTCGATCGGCGACGTCATCGCCCGCCAGAAGCGCATGGCCGGCGCGAACGTCCTCCACCCCATCGGCTGGGACGCCCTGGGCCTGCCGGCCGAGAACGCCGCCATCAAGCACGGCACCCACCCGCAGACCTGGACCCTCGACAACGTCGCCCACATGCGCACCCAGCTCAAACGGATGGGCATCAGCTACGATTGGGACCGCGAGGTCAACACCTGTCTCCCCGATTACTACAAGTGGAACCAGTGGATCTTCCTGCGCATGCTCGAGCACGGCCTGGCTTTCCGCAAGGAGAGCTGGGTCAACTGGTGCTCGCAGTGCCGCACGGTCCTGGCCAACGAGCAGGTCGTCGGCGGCGGCTGCTGGCGCTGCGAAACGCCCGTCATCCAGAAGAAGATGGAACAGTGGTTCCTCAAGATCACCGCCTACGCCGACGAGCTCCTCTCCGGACACGCCGCGCTGGGGAAGTGGCCCGAGCACGTCCTGCAGATGCAGAAGAACTGGATCGGCAAGAGCACCGGCGCCCACGTCCGCTTCGGCCTCGAGGGGAGCGCGAAAGAGATCGAGGTCTTCACGACGCGGATCGACACGATCTACGGCGCGACCTTCCTCGTCGTCTCGGCCGAGCATCCGATCGTCCCCGATCTCGTCGCCGGCCCGAAGGAGAAGGAGCTCGGCGCCTGGGTCGGCCGCACGGTCGCCGAGATGCGCAAGCGCCGCGACGTCGGCGAGGCCGGGAAGGACGGCGTCGATACCGGCAAGAAGGCGGTCAACCCCTACACCGGTGAGCGTGTGCCCGTCTGGATCGCCAACTACGTGCTCATGGATTACGGCACCGGGGCGATCATGGGCGTGCCGGCCCACGACGCCCGCGACTTCGAGTTCGCCCGGACTTACCGCATCCCCATCCGCACGGTCGTCGTGCCGCCCGAAAAAGCGGGCGGGCGCTTCGAAGCCGAACCGGCCGAGGTCTCCGAAGAGTCGGGCGTCCTCGTCAACTCCGGACCGTTCGACGGCCTGACCTCGGAGAAGGCCATGGAGGAGATGGGGAAATACGCCGAGGACAAGGGCTTCGGCCGCCGCAGCACGATCTTCCGGCTGCGCGACTGGGGCATCTCGCGCCAGCGCTATTGGGGAACGCCCATCCCCGTCATCTATTGCGACACGTGCGGCATCGTCGGCGTTCCCGACGCCGACCTGCCGGTCGAGCTGCCCTTCGACGTCAAGCTGACGGGGGAGGAGGGCTCGCCCCTCGAGCGCCACGA
>JBGSUG010000091.1:0-4270 GCA_041736225.1 Candidatus Aminicenantales bacterium
CCGGCGGCCTCGAGGGCTTCGAGGCTCCCGAAGCGTCCGGCCAGGGTCTGGGCCAGGCGCTCGCCGACGTGGCGGACGCCCAACGCGAAGAGAAGGCGGGCCAGGCCGCGGTCCTTCGAGCTCTCGATCGCGTCGAGGAGGTTTCGCGCGCTCTTCGGCCCCAGGCGCTCGAGCTCCACGAGGTCCTCGTAACGGAGGCCGTAGAGGTCGGGGAGGGAGCGGACGAGCCCCGCGGCGAGGAGCTGGTCGACGACCGCTTCGCCCAGCCCGTCGATGTCCATCGCCCGGCGCGCGGCGAAATGGAGCAGCGATTCCCGGACCCGGGCCGGGCACGAGGCGTTGACGCAGCGGGAGATGACCTCCCCTTCGGGCCGGAAGACCTCGGTGCCGCAGACGGGGCACCGGCCCGGCCAGGCGAACGGTTTGGCGCCCGGCGGCCGCCTCTCCTTCATGACCGAAACGACCCGGGGGATGACGTCGCCGCTCCTCTCGATGAGCACGAAGTCGCCGACGCGGACGTCCTTCCGCCGCAGCTCCTCCTCGTTGTGGAGGGTCGAGCGGCTGATGGTCGTCCCCGACAGCTTGACCGGTTCGAGGACGGCCACGGGCGTCAGCGCGCCGGTCCGGCCGACCTGGACGACGATGTCGGCGACCCGTGTCGTCGCCTGGCGGGCCGGGAACTTGTAGGAGACGGCCCAGCGCGGCGATTTGGCCGTCGTCCCGAGCTCCCGCCGGGCCTCGGCGGAGTCGACCTTGATGACGATGCCGTCGGCGTCGTAGGCGAGGTCGTCCCGGCGGCCGTTCCACTCCCGGTAATAAGCCAGGGCATCGTCGAGGGTCGGGCAGAAGCGCGAGTGGGGGTTGGTCGGGAGGCCGAGCTCCTTGAGCCGGCGCAGGGCGCCCCACTGGCTCTCCTCCTCCCGGCCGTCGACGAAGAGGGTGTAGAGGAAGACGTCGAGGCTCCGGGCGGCCACCTCCTTCGGGTCGAGGAGGCGGATGGAGCCCGCCGCCGCGTTCCGGGGATTGGCGAAGAGGGCCTCGCCGGCCTCCTCGCGGCCGCGGTTGATCTCGCGGAAGGAGGCGAAGGGCAGGTAGATCTCGCCGCGGACCTCGATCTCGGCCTTCTCGGCGACGACGAGCGGCAGCGAGCGGACGGTCTTGACGTTGGCGCTGACGTCGTCGCCGCGGACGCCGTCGCCGCGGGTGACGGCCCGGGCGAACTTGCCGTCCCGGTAGAGGACGGAGATGCCGAGCCCGTCGATCTTGAGCTCGGCCGTGTAGGCGACCGGGCGGTCGCCCAGGATCTTGCGGACGCGGCCCTCGAACTCCCGGATCTCGTCCTCGTCGTAGCCGTTGTCGATGCTGAGCATCGGGGTCCGGTGGACGACGGAGGCGAAGCCCTCGACGGGCTTCTCGCCCACCCGCTGGGTCGGCGACTCGGGCGTCACCAGCTCGGGGAAGCGGGTCTCGAGGCCTCGGAGCTCGGCCATGAGGCGGTCGAACTCGGCGTCGGAGATCTGGGGGTCGTTGTCGACGTAGTATTTCCGCTCGTGGCGGACGATGTCGCGGCGCAGCGCCTCGGCCCGGGCGCGTTCCTTCCGGCCGGCGGACGAGGGGGACACGTCAACCCTCCTGTCTATCGGGGCCCCGGGGCCCCCGGTCCGTTCCGAAAAAGCCGTTACTTGCCGAGCCTGGTCTTGACCTGGGCGTACAGGGTGTTGAACTTGTCGAGCACGCTCTTCTGGCCGGCCTGGATCTTGGCGATCGCCGCCTTCTCGGCCTCGATGTTGGCCTCGAGCGTCTTGATGACCCTCTTGTCGGCCTCGGACAGGTCCTCTTCGGTCTTGCCCTCGATCTTGGCGTTGTAGGACTTGGTGAACTCCTCGATGGCCTTGTTGTGCTCGGCGATCTTGTCGTAGCTCGAGGCGAGCTCCTTGTCCTGGCCGACGAAGAGGAACTTGGCCGCGTCGGCGTAGGCCTTGGCTTCCTTGGGATTGAGAACGGCCGCTTCGATGAGGGCGTTGACGGCCTCCGTCGTCTTGGACGGATCGGTCTTGACCTGGGTGTTCAGGATCGTCGCGATGTTCTTAGCCAGCGGCCCGGTCTTCTTGGCGGCGTAGGCTTCCTTATAGACGGCCAGGGCCTCGTCGATCTTGTTCTGCTTGTAGAGGGTCTGGGCGAGGAGCGAGGCGCTCTCGGGGCCCTTGTCGGAAGCGTAGAACTGCCGGAAGACCTGCTCGGCCTCGGCGAACTTGCCGCCCTTATAGAGGGTCGCGGCCAGGCCGTTGAGCTGCTTGGAGATGCTCGGGTCCTTGTAGATGCCGTAGGCCTTGATGTAGTTCTCGGCGGCCTTGCCGTAATCGCCGGCCTTCTCGGCGAACTGGCCGATCATGGCGTAGCCGCCGGCCTGGAGCTGCGAGGCGAGCTTGGCGTCGCCCTGGCCTTTGCCGAAATCGATGAGCTTGTGGGCGGCGGCATCGGCCTTGGCGGCCTGACCGGCCTTGTTGTAGAGGGTCGGGACCGTGGCCAGGAGCTGGAGCTTCGTCTGGCCGTCGAGGCCGGACGCGGCCAGGGCCTTCTCGCCGGCTTCGGCGGCCTTCTGCGGATCGGTCGACGCGCAGGGCGTCAGGCAGTAATAGGCGTAGGCCCAGTGTTCGTTGGTCGTGCCCTGGCCGGCGTACTTGCCCAGGTAGGCTTCGAGGGCCTTGGCCTTCTGGCAATTATCGGAGAGCTGCATGGCCTTGAGGTATTCCTCGTCGGCGCTCTGGGCGACGGCGAGACCGGTGATAACGAAACCCAAGGTCACGATCGCGAGAAGTGTCCTTTTCATACGCAACCTCACTTGCAAAATTTCTGGAATCATAGCCCGCATCCTTTCTTTTGTCAATAACATCTCGTTCCACCCTCTATACAAGCAATAAATATGCCAGAGTTGGGGTATAATGCCTCGCATGGACCGGAAAAGCGCTTTCGAAGCGGCCTTTCTCGAGCATCTGGGCGCCGCGCCATCGAGGGATGTGCCCCTCTCGGCCATGTCCAGTTTCGGGATCGGCGGCCCGGCCGACCTCTTTTTCGAGGCCCTGACGGAGGAGGAGCTGGCCAAGGCGATCTCCCTGGCCTTCGCCGAGAAGTACCCCCTCTACGTCATAGGGGGCGGGTACAACCTGCTCTTCGACGACGCCGGCTACAGGGGGCTCATCGTCCGCAACCGCCTCGAGGGCATTCGCCGGGAGGGCCACTGCCTGAACGTCCTCTCGGGGACGAGCCTCGCCTGCGTCCTGAACGAGGCGGTCGCGGCCGGGCTCACCGGACTCGAATTCCTGGCGGGCATCCCCGGGACCGTCGGCGGGGCGATCTACGGCAACGCCGGGGCGTACGGCTGGAGCATCGGGGACGTTCTCCGCTGGGCGACCGTCCTCCGGCCCGACGGAGAGCGGAAGACCGTCGCCAGGGAGAACCTGGGCTTCGGCTACCGGGATTCCTCCCTGAAAAGGGAGCCCGGGATCGTCCTCAAAGCGACCCTCCTGTGCTCGCCGGGGGACAGGCGGGAGTCGGAGGCCCGGATCAAGGACATCCTCGGGAAACGCTGGGCCAAGCACCCGCCCCACGGCACGGCCTGCGCCGGGAGCTATTTCAAGAACTCCTGTTCCGCGAGCGGGGCCCGGGTCGCCGCCGGCCAACTCCTCGACCAGGCCGGGGCCCGCGGCCTGTCCGTCGGCGACGCGGCCGTCTCCGACGTCCACTGCAATTTCATCGTCAACCGGGGGAACGCCAAGGCGGCCGACGTCCTTCGACTGGCCGAAGAGCTCAAGGAAAAGGTCTACCGGACCTTCGGCGTCCGGCTCGAGGAAGAGGTCATCCACCTCCGAGCAGACGCTTCAATGCTCTGACCCGCCCGGCCGGAAGGCCGTTTTTCGCCGCGAGACCGAGGGCCCGCCGGCCCAGGACCGCATAGACCTCCCGCGCTTCGGGGTTTCCTCCGAGGGCTTCCAGATGTCCCCTGACCGTGTCGACGTCCCCCCTGAGGACCGGTCCCGTCAGGGCCTTTTCCAGCCCAAGGTTTTTTACGTTCTGTAAAGTTCCTTGAACGAGGGGCAGGAGCATGGCCTCGGCCTCCCGGCCCTCGATCCCGATCCCCCGGAGGGCCCCGGCCGCCGTCGCTTCCAGGGCGACGAGCGCGTTCGAGGCCAGGCTGCAGGCGGCGTGGTAGAGGGGTTTGTCCCGCTCCGAAAGAAGCAGGACGCGGCCGCGGAGGGCGCGGACGATCCGG
>JBGSUG010000096.1:0-4598 GCA_041736225.1 Candidatus Aminicenantales bacterium
TTGGGCGTCGCGGCCGGGTCGGCGAAGGTCACCTCGACCCGGAACCCCCGGGCGATGTGGCGGAGCACGTCAGTCCCCGTCCCCATCGCGACGTCGTGGAACGTCCAAACGGTCGCGCCGTCGACGAAGATCGTCTCCGAGTTCCAGTCGCACTTGTGCCGGCCGTCGCCGCTCGACAGCGCCTCCGTCTTCTTTTTCATGACGGTGAGCCAGTTGTCGCCGACCCGCCGGACCAGGCCCTCGGGGGAGAACCGGGGGAGAGTGTCGATCTCGGCGGCGTACCAGACGCGCCGGGCGTAGAGGCTGCCGTCGGCGTTCATGTTCGAGGCGACCAGGGCCGACCCCGTGCCCACGAGCCCTCGCAGGCCCTCGAAGCTCCCGGCCGCGTTGGCGTCGGCATCGACGTAGATGGTGTCGGCGTTGACGTTGAAGGCGATCTCGGCGCCCTGGAGCGTCTTGACGGTGAACGTCGTCATGTCCGTCGCGGCGGCGGTGATGTCGCCGATCGTCCGGGCGAACTGGATGCTCTGCAGGCGGTGCGGCAGGGCTTTGTGCCTGACCTTGAGGCTGAGAATGACCTTCCCGTCCAGGTTGACGATGGACAGGGGGTGGGCCAGGTCGAAGTCGACGAGCAGGTTCGTGTCCTTGCCCTCCTCGACCGTGACGGCCGGCTCGAGGTCGACCGCGATCTCGCCCCGTCGAGACGGGTCGACGACCGTGACGTTGGCCGGATCGATCGTCGCGCCGTCGTCGGTGACGAGCGTCATCGTCGTCGGGTCCGTGTCGATCACGAGCCGGAGCTTGTCGTACGTCCCGACCGGGATCGCGGCCTTTTGCAGGACGGTGACGACCGTGCTCAGGTCGACGAGATTGATCTTGCCGGCGGCCGGGTCGGCCGCATCGGCCTTCCAGACCTCCGTCCAGGTGTTGCCGCGAAGGCTGACGGATTTAAGGATGACGACGACCTGCGACCACTCGTCGGTGGGACCGTCGGTCAGCAGGAGGTTCAGGCCGCCCGTGACGCCCGTCCCGCCGCTCCCGGCGATGTTGCACGACGTGACCAGGCCGAGGCCGGCCGCCGCCGCAACCGCAAGGAAACCCAGAGTGACGACTTTGAATAGACGATTCAACGGATCCTCCTTATAAGGCCGGTGAATGAGATTCCCGCTTCCCATCGATATGATAGAACCGCCTCAGGGCGGAGTCAAGCGTTGCCCGGTCCCCGACTAGGGGGATATCGGGGGGTATTTCCCAGGGTACGCGGCTAATCGCGCTGCCGGCCGCCATGATGTCCTCTGCCCCTTTAGATGCGGCGGCGGGGCGAACCTTTGCGGCTTTTACGGCTCAGGAGGCCTGTTGCGCCGTCAGCCCCCGCCTCACAAAAGTCCCGGGTTCGGGAGCGGGCAGGCCCGCTTCGGCCCCGGCCCCTTCCCCGAGCTCCCGGTAGCAAGACTGGTAGGCGGTCAGGGCCAGCTTGGCCCGGCCCTGGATGCTGCACTTGGCGTGGATCCGCTTGACGTGGGTCCGGACCGTGAGCGGCGAGATGAACAGGCTCTCGGCGATCTCCTGGTTCGTCAGCCCCAGGCCCAACAGGCGGAAAACCTTGAACTCGCTCGGGGTGAGCGAATGGACGCTGGCCATGGCCTCTTCCCTCTGGCGGATCTGCTCGGCCTGGCGCTTCCGGAGCGTCTCGATGTCGTCGCTGTCCCAATACTTCTGCCACAGGAAATCGTTGACCTTGTTCTTGATGATCGAGCCGACGAAGGACCGCGGCGGCGTCCAGCCGTCGCCGAGCTTCCGTAGCGTCGTGAAGACGGCGAAATGGATCTCGGAGACGATGTCTTCGGCGCAGGGCAGGTCGCCCATGGCCTTATGGACGGCGCTCCTGATCATGGTGCCATGCTCCCTCACGATCTTCTCCATCAGGGAGTTGTGCTTCTTCAGGACGTCGTTCATAGGGCGCCTCCAATCCGGTTTTTCATGGCCACAGTACCAGCCGAAGATGAACCTGCCATTAAAAAAAGATTAATTATTGATGAACATATCTGTTGAAAAATTCATTTTATTTTCATATTCTGTTCATCATGAGTGGTGTATCATCCCTGGCCCATGGAAGAACTCGTTGGAGCAGACCACATGCGCGTACTGGTCGTTGAGGATTCGCGGCGCCTGGCCGGCATCGTCAAAAGGGGCCTTCTCGAGGAGGGCTACGCCGTCGACAACGCCTACGACGGCGAGGAAGCCGAATACATGGCCGAGTCCACCCCGTTCGACCTGATCGTCCTGGACATCATGCTGCCCAAGAAGGACGGCCTCTCCGTCTGCCGCGACCTCCGGGCCAAGAAGGTCAACACGCCGATCCTCATGCTCACGGCCAAAGACAGCGTCGAGGACAAGGTGACCGGGCTCGATTCGGGGGCCGACGACTACCTCGTCAAGCCCTTCGCCTTCTCGGAGCTCCTGGCGCGCCTGCGGGCCCTGCTCCGCCGCGAGGTCCTGCCCAAGATCCAGAAGCTCCAGATCGGCGAGCTCGCGCTCGACCCCCAGAGCCGCGAGGTCCGGCGGAACGGAGACCGGGTGGAACTGACCGCGAAAGAGTACGCCATCCTCGAATACTTCATGCGCCGGCCGAACGCCGTGGTCACCCGAACCATGCTCGGCGAGAGCGTCTGGGACTACGAGTTCGACGGCCTCTCGAACATCATCGACGTCTACGTGCGGCGGCTGCGCCGGAAGATCGACCGGGAAGGCCAGGAGAGCCTGATCCAGACCGTGAGAGGAGCGGGCTACCGGTTGCGCGTTCCATGAGCGTCTTCAAGAGCATCAAGTTCCGGCTGACCCTCTGGTACCTGATCGCGATCGTCATCCTGCTCGTCGTCTTCGGCACGGTCGCCTACTACCTCCTCTCGAAGAACCTCTACCGGAACCTGGACGAGTCCCTGCGGGCGCGCGTGATCGAGCTCGAGGGCTCGATCCGGATCACGGGCAGCCGGGTCGAGTTCGAGCAGAAGGTCAACGAGCTGGTCATGGTCTACGACGCCGACGGCGCCCTGATCCAGCGCCTCGGCCCCAACGTCGAGTTCGCGAACATCGACAAGACCGTGCGCGAGGCGCTTTTCGGCAAGAGCTCGTTCGTGTCGGCCACGACGCCCCAGGGGCCGGCCGTGCGGCTCTACGCGGCGCCGTTCAACGTCGACTCCCAGACACGCGTGGCCATCGTCGTCGGGCGCCTGCCGAACGACATCCTGAGCATGCTGGCCATCTTCCGGATGGTCATCCTCAACTCGTCGCTCCTCCTGCTCTTCCTGTCCGGGGTCGGGGGCCTGTTCCTGGCGGAACGGACCCTGAAGCCGGTCGAGCGCATCACGGACATCGCCCGGGGCATCGGCGAGAGCGACCTGAGCCGGCGGATCGACGTCGAGAGCGACGACGAGCTCGGCCGCCTGTCCGAGACCCTGAACGGGATGATCGGGCGGCTCGAGGAGGCCTTCATGAAGCAGCGCCAGTTCGTGGCCGACGCCTCCCACGAGCTGAGGACCCCGCTCGCGGTCATCCAGGCCGAGTCGTCGCTCGTCCTGGAGAAATCGAGGACCGAGCCCGAGTACCGCAAGGCCCTCGAGCTCGTCTCGCAGGAAGTGTCCTTCATGTCCGACATCGTCGGCAAGCTGCTGCTCCTGGCCCGGAGCGACGCCGGAAGCGAGCCGATGGATTACATCAACGTCAACCTCACCGACCTCCTCACGGAGCTCGTCCAGGACGTCGACGTGCTGGCCCAGGACAAGGGGCTTAAGCTCGAGCTCGGCCCGATGGAAAGCATGACGGTCCGGGGCGACCGGACCAAGCTGAAGCAGCTCTTCCTCAACATCCTCGACAACGCCGTCCGCTACACGCCGCACGGCGGCGAGGTCGCGTGCACGCTCGTCCGGAAGGACGGCAAGGCCGTCGCCTCGATCGTCGATTCGGGGATCGGCATCGCGGCGGAGCACCTGCCCTTCGTCTTCGACCGGTTCTACCGCGTGGACAAGGCCCGCACCTACGCCGAGGGCGGGACGGGTCTGGGGTTGTCCATCGCGAGCTCGATCGCGAAGATGCACGGCGGGGAGATCAAAGTCGAGAGCCGGGAGGGCGCCGGGACGACGCTCACCGTCATCCTGCCGCTGGCCGACACGCAGACCTTCCCGTGGACCGCGCCGACGCCGAACTGGGGCCGCGAAGGCGCCTGAGCCCCGCGGTCGCCGACGATCCAACGTTTGACAGCGCTCGGGGGCCTGGACTAATATCACCCGCTTAACGATCGAGGTAAACGCATGTCCAAGAAGGGTTGGCTCGTAACGGCGGCCGGGCTCGGCCTCAATCTCGCCCTGGGCATCCTCTATGCCTGGAGCATGTTCAGCAAACAGCTGACGGAACCGGTCGCGAGCGGCGGTTTCGGCTGGTCCCGGACGGCCGCGACCCTGCCGTACACGATCGCCATCGCCTGTTTCGCGCTGATCATGGTCCCCGCCGGGCGGCTCCAGGACAAGCTCGGGCCGCGCGTCATCGCCACCGCGGGGGCCGTCCTGTGCGGGCTCGGGCTCGTCGTCTCCAGCCTGGGGGCG
>JBGSUG010000139.1:0-12088 GCA_041736225.1 Candidatus Aminicenantales bacterium
GTCGCGGCCCCGCCGCCCGCCGGCGTCCTGCACATCGCCTATCTTTTCGGCTTCGAGGTGACCTACCGGCTCACGCCCCGCCTGGCGGTAGGCCTCGGCGCGGACTACATGCGGGCCGCCAATAAGGACAGGACCGAATACGAGGACCCGGCCTTCACGGAGACCCTGGTGACCCGGCCCGCCGCCCGGACGGTCCCGTTCAAGATCCTCGCGCGCTATTACCCCGGCGCGGGCTTCTACGTCCGCGGCGGCCTCGGCATCTACTCCGTCAAGGCGAGCTACCTCTACCGGCACGAGCTCCCGGAATCCTCGGACTGGCGGCAGCTGAAGGGCGAAGCGTCGGGCAGCGGCCTCGGCGGCGAGGCCGCGTTCGGAGGGGAATGGGAGATAGCGCCGAGGACTGTCTTCTTCGCCGAAGCCGGCGTCCGCATGGCCCGGTTCGGCAAGCTGACCGGCACGAACACCACCACGCACCTGACCGGCCAGGTCGTCACGGAGCCCGGCACCCTCTTCTACGTCAGCCGGGTGGCCGAAGACGGGAACACCTATCCCCTCGTCTACGTCGCGGCGAGCGCTCCGGTGGACGCGGCCGATTCCCGGCGGGCCGTCGTCGACCTGTCGGGGGCGTCGGTGAGGGCGGGTGTGCGCTACCGGTTCTGAGCCCCGGCCTCACATCCTGATGACGCGCAGGGCTTTGTCGATGTAGTCCTCGGGCAGGCCGCATTCCCTGGCGCCGTCGAGGACGACCTTCTCGTAATCGGGATGCGGCTTGCCGAGCGGCCGGCCGGTCCGGAAATAGGTCATGGCCCGGTGGAGGTTGCCGTCGCGGTCGCGGACCTCGACCTCCTTGCGCTCGTAGCTCCGCGGATAGCCTTCGAAGGCGTCCAGGGTCAGCCGGTCGCGCTCGGTGATCTCGTAGAGGGCCCCCCAGACGCTCTCCGACGCGGACGCGACGATGTTGCCGACGGCCCCGTCCCAGGGCACGGAGAACCCGTCGTAGACGAACCGGTGGCCCGCGAGCTCGGCGGTCTTGAAAAAGCGGCTCCCCGGGCACCACCTTTTCATCTGCGCCTGGTTCATGTTCGAGGCGTAGGCGAAATACATCATCGGCTTGATTATAAGAGGTTCCCGGTCCCGGGGCAAGAGGACAAGCCGGGCCCGGGCTTGACGGGGGCGGCCCCGGCGGCTATTCTGGAGCAGGAGATGCCCATGCCGATCAGCGCTTCGCTCCTGGCCATCCTGGCCTGCCCCCAGTGCAAGGCCGACGTCAAGATCACGGCCGACGAGAAAGGCCTGAAGTGCGTCTCCTGCCACCGCGTCTACCCCATCCGGGACGACATTCCGGTCATGATCGTCGACGAGTCCGTGGTCGAGCCCGGCCGGGCCGTCAAGGCCTGACCATGTGCGGCGTCATCGGCCTGTGGGGCAACGGCCCCATCATCCGGGACCTCTACCAGGGCTTGCTGGCCATCCAGCACCGCGGCCAGGACTCGGCCGGGATCATCACCTTCGACGGCCGCTTCCACACCAAGAAGGGCAACGGGCTCGTCCACGACATCTTCACGCCCGAAGCCGTCGAGAACCTCCGCGGCCCGATCGGCATCGGCCACACCCGCTACCCGACGATCGGCGGCGGGGGCGACGAGGACGCCCAGCCCTTCCAGATCAACTCGCCCTTCGGCATCATCATGGCCCACAACGGCAACGTCGCCAACTACCGCAAGCTGCGCGACGAGCTCTACGAGGACCAGCACCGGCTCCTCAACTCCGACTGCGACCTCGAGATCATCCTCAACCTCTTCGCCGAATCCCTGGCCCGCGAGCGGACGAAGACCCTGGCTCCCGAGCACATCTTCCGGGCCGTCGAGGCCGTGACCCGGAAGGTCCACGGCAGCTACTCCGTCGTCGCCTACATCGCCGGCCAGGGCCTGGTGGCTTTCCGCGACCCCTACGGCATCAAGCCCCTGGTCTACGGGATCCGGCGCGACGGCCTCCTGCCGTCCTACGCCTTCGCCTCGGAGACGGTCAGCCTCAACATCATGAACTTCGGCGAGATCAGGGACGTCGAGGCCGGCGAGGCGATCTTCGTCGATAAAGCCAGGACGCTCCACAGGAAGAGGGTCCGTCGCGGCTGTCCCTCGCCCTGCCTGTTCGAGTGGGTCTACTTCGCCCGGCCCGACACGTTCATCGACAAGGTCAACGTCTACAAGTGCCGGGTCAACCTCGGCCGGTTCCTGGCCCTCGAGATCCGGCGGCGGAAGCTGGCCATCGACGTCGTCGTGCCCGTCCCCGACTCGGCCCGCGACGCGGCCATCGAGATCGCCCGCAAGCTCGGCCTGAAGTACAGCGAGGCCCTGGTCAAAAACCGCTACATCGGCCGGACCTTCATCATGCCGGCCGACAAGGAGCGCAAGAGCTCGGTCCGCCAGAAGCTCAACCCCATCGCCTCGGAGATCAAGGGCCGGAAGGTCCTGCTCGTCGACGACAGCATCGTCCGGGGCAACACCTCCAGGGCCATCGTCGAGATGCTCCGCGAGGCCGGGGCGAAAAAGGTCTACTTCGCCTCCTACTCGCCGCCCCTGCGCTACCCCTGCGTCTACGGCATCGACATGCAGACCAAGACCGAGTTCGTCGCCCAGGACGCGGACGAGGCCGCCGTGGCCCGCAAGATCGGCGCGGACAAGGTCATCTACCAGTCGCTCGACGCCCTGAAGAAGGCGGTCCAGCTGGAGAATCCCAAGATCAAGAATTTCTGCGCCGCCTGCTTCGACGGCATCTACCCGACGGGCGACATCACCCCGGAGCTGCTCGCGGACATCGAGGCCGACCGCAAGACGGCCCACGACGGCCAGCTCGAGCTCCCCGTCTGAGCCGGGAGCAATACCCTCCGCTCAGTGCGGCCGCGTCCGCACCTTCCGCCACCTGGACTTGTGGGCCGCGTACCAGCGCACCGTCTTCCCCAGCCCCTCGGCGAACGGCGTCTCCGGCGCCCAGCCCAGGGCCCGGATGAGGCTCGAGTCCATGGCGTAGCGCCGGTCGTGGCCGGGGCGGTCGGCGACGAAATTGATGAGTTCGCGGGGCGCCTCGACGGCGTCCAGGATGCGCCGGGCGACGTCGAGATTGGCGAGCTCCGTCCCTCCCCCGACGTTGTAGGCGCTGCCGCTCCGGCCCCGCAGGAGGGCCGTCTCGACGGCCCGGCAGTGGTCGTCGACGTAGAGCCATTCCCGGATATTCATCCCGTCCCCGAAGACCGGCAGGGTCTTGCCCTCGAGGGCGTTGGTCAGGAAGAGCGGGATGAGCTTCTCGGGGAATTGGGCGGGCCCGTAGGTGTTCGACGGCCGGAGGATGACGGTCGGCAGGCCGTAGGTCACGTGGTAGGCCCGGGCCAGATGGTCGCCTGCCGCCTTGCTGGCCGCGTAGGGCGACGACGGCGCGAAGGGATCGGATTCGCGGGCGGCGCGTCCGGTCCGGCTGCCGTAGACCTCGTCGGTCGAGATGTGGACGAAGATCTCGATCGCCGGGCTGGCCCGCAGGGCGTCGAGCAGGGTGTAGGTGCCGTGGACGTTGGTCTCGACGAACTCGCCGGCGTCGTAGATCGAGCGGTCGACGTGGGTCTCGGCGGCGAAATGGACGACCGCCTGGACCCGGGCGAAGAGGCCGCGCACCAGGGCCCTGTCCCGGATGTCGCCGAGGACGAACTCGTGGCGCGGATCGTCCCGGACGTCCTCGAGGTTGTCGAGGTTCCCGGCATAGGTCAGCTTGTCCAGGTTGACGACCGCGGTCCGCGGATGGCGGAGGAGGACGGAGCGGATGAAATGGCTGCCGATGAAGCCCGCCCCGCCCGTGACCAGGACGGTCTTGCCGTCGAGGGTCCGTTCCGTGCTCATAGCCGGCCTCCCTTCCTCAGAACCCGAACCCGCCCAGGAAATCGAGCGTCCGGCCGATCGCGCCGAGGCCCAGCGAGAAGCGGACCTGGATGTCCGGCGGATCGCGGTAATAGTAGGAGCGCACGTCGACCAGGAAGTCGACGCACTGGTAGTGGTAGGTCAGCCGCGCGCCCGTGTAGAGGAGCTTCTTCTCCTCGACGTTGTAGTCGGCCTCGGCCTCGAGGTCGAGCGAGAGCCGGGGCAGGCGCAGGCCGGCGAAGGCCCCGACCTGGTCCCGGCTGTAGAGGGCGATGAGCGCGGGGTCGATCCCGGTCGTCCAGGAATTCCGGCTGGTGAACCAGTTGACCGTCAGGAAGTTCCCCTCCGCCTTGGCTCCGACCGTGCCGCTGAGCCGCAGGCTCGACAGGCTGTCGTAATAGGGATTGTAGGCGGCCGAGGCGTCGAAGCTGAGCTTGGCCCGGGGGTAGAACCGGAGCGTCCCGGTGACCTCCGAGAAGCGGGGCGGCACGCCGTCGACCGGGAAGCGCGAGAGAGGCCCGTCCCCGGGCGAGAAGTAATACGTCTGCCCGAGCCCGAGCGAAAAGACCTCGACCGCCCGGTCTTCGTCCTTGAACAGGAACCGGCTGGTGAAGCCGTAGCTCACCTGGTGGTAGCGGAAGAACCCGTAATTGGTCACGACGCGGTCGGAGTTCCGGGTCGGGCTGTCGTAGGTGTAGCTGACGTAGGGCTCGACGATGTTCTTGAGCCGGGCCTGCCCGTCCCGGCCGTAGAAGACCCGGTAGAAGACGGGTCCGACCATCTCCACGGCCGCGACGACGTTTCGGGTGAAGAGGGGCTCGTCGACGAGGGCTCCGCTCTCCGGGTCGAGGCTCTGGGCGTAGTAATTGAGGTTGGCCGCGACCGAGGTCGTGGCCGTGATCCAGGGGATCGACGAGAACGGCAGGCTCAGGGTCGGGCTCGCCGAGAGGCGCGTCGACCGCCGCTCCGTCCCGGCCTCGTAATCGGACTTCCAGCCGTACTGCCAGCGGTTGAGGGAGGCCGCCATCGAGAAGTAGACCGGGGCGAAGAGCCGGGTCTTGAAGACGTTGAAGGTGATCTGGGGCAGCGAGGTCGACACGTTGGCGTCGTCGATCTCCGAGAAGTAGGTCTCGAAGCGGGAGGCCCGGGCGCTCAGGTTGAACCGCTTCCAGGACCGCGACAGGTAGACCTGGG
Source organism: Candidatus Aminicenantales bacterium (assembly GCA_041736225.1). Taxonomy (GTDB): domain Bacteria; phylum Acidobacteriota; class Aminicenantia; order Aminicenantales; family Saccharicenantaceae; genus RBG-16-66-30. The sequence continues at coordinate 5,100 of JBGSUG010000139.1, forward strand.
AAGTGCGGTTGTAGACGAGGGCCCGTTGGAAGTCGTTGTCGTACTCGCGGAGGAAGCTGTAGGAGGTCTGATAGTCGACGTTGGCGACCAGCGTGAAGCCGAAGGGCAGGGCCTGGGTGTGGTCGAGGCGGACGATGGAAGAGCTGCCGGGCTTCGTGCCGTCGGCCTGCCTTTTGTAGGCGAAGTAATAGAGGTTGACGTCGCCCTTCGTGCCGCCCGGGAACATGTACCGGAACTCGAGCCCGGCCCCGGTGCCGCGGGCGAGATAGAAGTCGACGCCGGCCGTAGCGTCCAGGTTCGGGGCCATGGCCCAGTAGAAGCTCTGGGAGACGGACAGCCCCTTCGAGCCCCCGAAGCCGAACCGGGGCATGAGGAAGCCCGTGGCCCGGTCCTTCAGGGGGTAGCGCAGGTAGGGCAGGTAGAGGACGGGGACGCTCTTGATCCGGAGGACGGCGTTCCAGATCTCGAGATGGTCGTCCGTCACGACGTTGGCCCGGGAGAGGCCGAAGCTCCAACGGGGATTGGGCTGGGTGCAGGGCGTGAGCCAGCCCCTGCTCAGGGAGTAGGTGTCGTCCTGCGTCCGCTCCAGCCGCTCCGCCTCGAACAGGATGGTCGGACGGATGAGGCCGGAAGCGTTCTCGATGTTGCCCCGGCCGGACTCGAGGTTGAAGCGGATGCGCTCGGCGCGGATGACCTCACCGTTCGTCTGGGCGACGACGTTGCCTTCGGCCAGGCCGTCCTTCGTCGCGAGGTCGTATTCGACGCGGTCGGCGAAAAGAAGGAACTCCCCGCGCCGGACCTCGACGTCGCCCGACGCGAAGATGCGGTCGCCCGTCCGCTCCTGGCTCCTGGCCAGGATCCTGACCTCGGCCGGGGCGACAGGCGCTGCTTGGACGGCAGGACCGGTTGCCGCGGCGGCCTGGTCGGCGGCCGCGCCGGCACCGAGCCAGGCGGTCAGACAGACGACCGGGATGAAACGCCGCAAGACCGGCCGGAAAAGACGAAGCTCCATCGCCCGATTTGTAGCACACCGGTTGGGGAGAAGCAAACGAGCCCCGAATGGCCGGTCAATCCTCCGGCGGCTCTTCGTCCTTCCATTGTTTTCTGATGGCCCGGAACAGGCTGAGCAGGCCGGAGGCGATGCCGAGCACGGTGAAGACGAGCAGCAGCCAGGGCTCGGTCCCGAGGCGGCGGTCGAGGAAGTAGCCGAAAAAGAGCCCGACCGCGATCGAGGCCGGCAGGATGAGGGCGATCGAGCTCAGCTCGGCCAGCCGCGCGAGATCCGGCAGCCGCGACTTGGGACTCATCGGGCCGCCATCCCCGCGGCCCCGCCGTCCGCCTCGCCGGAGGCCTCGGGTTTGGCCGCCCAGGCCCCGCCTTCGTTGATGAGGGCGTTTCCGCCGAAGCCGAACCCGAAGGCGAGCGAGAAGAGCTTGAAGAGGGCCTCGAACGTGCGCCCTTCGGCGCCGCCGTCGAAGCGGGGGAACAGGACCAGGGTGAAGATCAGGCCGATCCCCAGCGAAGCCAGCGCCGAATAGAGATAGCGGCGGTCGAAGCCCCGGACCCGGCCTTCCCTGACCTTCCTCAGCCAGGGCAGGACCGTCCGGGCCAGGATGCCCAGAAAGAGGCCGAAGAACTTGACCAGGAATTCCGTGGACATGGCGTTTTCCCTTTCGGGCGCGGGGCCGCCGCCGGCCCTATTCTCGGAGAGGAGCCGGGCGATGTCAAGGCAGCGGACCCGCCGCCCATTCCCTATATACGCGTTCTACCGGCGATCGGCGGGACGTGTTATAATTCCGGTGCCATGCCGACCGAGGATCCGAACACCTTCGACGAAGGATTTCTGAGGCGGATCCCCCTCGAGATCGCCGGCCTCTCGGCCGTCCTGGCCGGGCCGGCGGCCCTCCTCTTCGATCTCCCGACGGGGCTCTTCTTCCTCGCCGGCGGGTTGTTCTCGGCCCTCGGCTTCGCCTGGCTTAAGCAGTCCCTGACCCGCCTCCTGTCGAAGGGCATCCGGGGGGCGCGGCGGTCCGGCATCCTCCTTTACGCCCTCCGCCTCGTGTTGATTTGCGCCGTCTTTTTCCTTATAATCCTCCTCTATCCGAAGAAGATATTCGCCTTCGTCGCGGGCTTCTCCACGGTCGTTCCGGTCTCCCTGGCCGAGGCCGTCCGCGGTCTTCTTCTACTGAGAAAATGGAAGGTTTAGAGCACGGCCTTTGGATCGTCGACGCGTTCAATCGCGTCTTCGGCCGCCCTATCGCCGCCGTTCTCGGCCTCGTCGGCGTCGAAGTCCCCGATCCCCTCCATGCCGTCCCCGACTATCTGGTCATGGTGCTCATCGTGGCCCTCACCGTCCCTCTGCTCCTGCGGCTCGTCGCCCGCCGGCCGGCCCTCGTCCCGAGCCGCCGGCAGACGGTCGCCGAAACGATCGTCCAGATGTTCGAGGGCCTCATCGTCGACGCCGTCGGCCCCCAAGGCCGGAAGTACCTGCCGGTCATCGGCACGGTCGGCATTTTCATCTTCGCCTGCAACATGATCGGGCTCGTCCCCGGGTTCATGTCGCCGACGAGCAAGCTCAACGTCACCGTCGGCTGCGCCCTGGTCGTCTTCTTCTACTACCACGCCCAGGGCGTCAAGGACCAGGGGCTCAAGTACTTCAAGCACTTCCTGGGCCCCATCCCGGCCCTGGCCCCGCTGATGCTCCCGATCGAGCTCATCAGCCACTTCTCCCGGCCGGTCTCCCTGTCGATGCGGCTCTTCTGCAACATCTTCGCCGAGGAGCTGCTCATCGTCATCATGGCCTCGATCGTCCCCTTCTTCCTGCCCCTGCCGTTCATGGCCCTGTCCATCTTCACGGCCCTCATCCAGTCGTACGTCTTCGTCCTCCTGACCTGCATCTACATCGCGGGCGCCGTCGCCCATGAAGAAGAGCACTCAACGTAAAGGAGTTCCGTCATGTCCCAAAGACTCAAAGCCCTCTGTCTGACGGCCTTCGGCATCGCCCTCATGGCGCTCCCCGCGCTCGCCCAGGAAGGGGGCCCGGCCGGCGAGCTGGCCAAGTCCCGCGCCGATCTCTTCAAGCTGTCGCTCATCGTCGGCGGCGCCGTCATCAGCCTGGCGGTCATCGCCGGCGCGTTCTGCCAGTCCCGGGCCATCTGCTCGGCCTGCGAGGGCATCTCCCGCAACCCGGCCGGAGCGCCGGCCATCCGCGGCCTGCTCATCCTGGGCCTGGTCCTCATCGAGACCCTGGTCATCTACGCCCTGCTCATCACGATCATCATCCTGATGGTCCAGTGGGGGAAGTACGTCTAACCTGAGCCCGGCCGGGTCCCGGAGGGGATGACGCCCAAGACGCTCAAGCTCGTCGCCGCGTCGTTCGCGCGGTTCAACGGGGACAGGTGTTGGACTTCGGCCATCGTCATCTCCTACTTCGCCCTCCTCTGCAGCGTCCCCCTGATCGCCCTGTTCTTCGCCATCGCGGGCCGCTTCCTGGGCGACACGGAGATGGCCCTGCGGAGCCTCAACATCTTCACCGACGAGTTCTTCTCCCGGCTCGAGCCGGGCTTTTTCAAGAGCCTGGGCGGCCTGGCCGACGGGGTGGGCGACCTGGGCCTGTTCGGCGTCGTCGGCTCGCTCGTCTCGGCGAGCTTCCTCTTCTCGACCCTGGTCACGACGATCAACCAGATCTTCCGGACGAAGTACCACCGGTCCTTCGTCTACAACCGGCTCATCGAGTTCCTGATGATGTTCGTCGTCGGGATCTTCATGTTCTTCTCGCTGGCCATGACGGCGGTGTGGACGGGCCTGGGGCGGACGATCCAGGCGAGCGAGCTCGTCCAGACCACGCTCAATCCCGAGGCCGTCGCGGTGATCAACAACTTCTTCCTGAAATACCTGCTCCCCTACGTCCTCGACGTGGCGATGTTCTACGTCCTCTACAAGTTCATTCCGGAGGTCAGGGTCCACACCCGGGCCGGGCTCATCCCGGCCGCCGTCGCCGCCCTGCTCTTCGAGGTCTTCAAGCGGGCCTTCGCCTTTTACGTGGTCCACTTTTCGGCTGTCGGCATCGTCCTGAGCAAGATCCTCCAGGGAACACTGACCTCGGTCCTGTTCTTCCTGCTGTGGATCACGTCCTCGATGGTCATCATGCTCTGGGGGGCGGAGCTGGCGGCGGTGCTGAACGAGCACTACGACGCGGCGGCCGCGGCCAAGGCGGCGGCCGCGGCTAAGTGAGGCGGGCGAGGTATTCCTGGAGGGAGAGCGCGGCGTGGACGCCCGTGCCCACGGCCGTGGCGACCTGCTTGGGGCAGGCGTCGGAGACGTCGCCGGCGGCGAAAACGCCCGGGACCGACGACCGCATGTCGCCGCCGACCTTGACCTGGTCCCACTCGTCGAGCTCGAGGAAGCCCTTGACGAATTCCGTCCGGGGCCGGGTCCCGATCGAGACGAAAAGCCCCGAGACGGGGAGGGTCGAGGTGGAGCCGTCCTTGACGTTGCGCAGGGTCAGGGACTCGACCTTGGCCTGGCCTTCGACGGCGCAGACGACGGTCTCGAGAAGTACGCGGATCTTGCCGTTGGCGGCGACCCGCTCCTGGTAGATCCGTTCGCCTCGAAAACCCGCGCGCCGGTGGATGAGGGTCACGGCGCGGGCGAAGCGGGTCAGGTAGAGGGCCTCTCTCAAGGCGTTGTCCCCGCCCCCGACGACGGCGATGTCCCGGCCGGTGAAGAAAGATCCGTCGCAGACGGCGCAATAGGATACGCCGCCGCCCGTCAGCCGTTCCTCGCCGGGGACACCCAGCCGCCTGTAGGCCGATCCCGTGGCCACGATGACGGCCCGGGCCCGGTATTCCCCGTTGTGTCCCCGGATGACGAACGCGCCGTCCGACCCCGCTATCGCCAGGGCCTCGTCGGAGACGATCTCGGCCCCGAACGTCTCCGCCTGTTTGCGGAAGGCCTGCATCAGGTCGAAGGGCGTGACGCCGGTCGGGAAGCCGGGGTAGTTCTCGATCCAGTCGGTGAGGAGGATCTGACCGCCGGGCATCCCCTTCTCCAGGACGACCGTCGAGAGCCGGCCCCGGCCGGTATAGATGGCCGCGGCCAGGCCGGCCGGCCCGGCCCCGACGATGGCGACGTCCCGGGGTTCGCCCATGGGCGGATTATTAGATGTGCTTGGCGATGCGCTCGAGGAGCTTGGCCTTGGACTCGAAGCCGACGACCTTCTCCACGGGCTGGCCGCCCTTGAACAGGATCAAGGTCGGGATGCCCATGATGCCGTAGGTCTGGGGCGTCTGGCCGTTCTCGTCGACGTTCATCTTGACCACCTTGAGCTGGCCTTTGTGGGACTCGGCGATCTCCTCGACGAGCGGGGCGATCATCCGGCAGGGCCCGCACCAGGGGGCCCAGAAATCCACGAGAACGGGCAGCTCGGACTTGAGGACATCGGAGTCGAAAGCGGCGTCGGTGCCGGTGAGGATGGCGTCGGACATGTCAATCTCCATTTCCTAGTGTTTTTGTAGAGTATCGGCGAGACCCCATGATAGCGCCTGGCCCGGGGCTTGTCAAACCCGTTCCTATCCGGCCCAGCCAAGCTTCTCCTTGACCAGGTCGTAATAGCTCCGTTTCGGCGAGGTCACGAGCTGGAGCTCGAACGGGGCCTTGCGGAGCTCGACCGTGTCGTTCGCGGCCATGGCCCCGCCGCGCTGGCCGTCGAGGGTCAGGAAGACCTCCTCGCCGCCCGTCAGGAGCCTCACGGAGACGGAGGAGGTCGCCGGCAGGGCCAGGGGCCGGAAGGACAGCGTGTGCGGGCAGATGGGCGTCACGACGATGGCCGGGACGCGCGGGTGGACGATGGGCCCTCCGGCCGAGAGGGAGTAGGCCGTCGAACCGGTCGGCGTCGAAACGATCAGGCCGTCGGACTTGACCGTGGCCACGTCCCTGCCGTCGACGCCGAGGACGAGCTCGATCATCCGGGACACCGCGCCCTTGGTAATGACCGCGTCGTTCAGGCAGTACGACGAGATCTCGGCCGTCCGGGCTTCGAGCAGCCAGCGCGGGCTGACGAGGCCGGCGTCGCCGGCCAGGAACCGGTCGAGCGTGGCCACGGCCTCGCTGACGGGGATCTCGGTCAGGAAGCCCAGCCGGCCGAGATTGATGCCCATGACCGGGACGCCCGCCCGGGCGGCGGCGGGAGCGACACTGAGGAGGGTCCCGTCACCGCCGAGGACGATGATGAGATCCGAGGCGGCCGCGATGTCCTGCCTCCCGAGCCCGTCGGGGCGGCCGAGCCTGCGGGCGGCGGCTTCCTCGAGGACGCAGGCGATGCCGCGGCCCTCGAGATGCTCGACCAGGATCTTCAGGATGCCCTCGACCGAGGGCGCGTGGGATTTGATGACGATGCCGGCTCTGCGCACGTTATTCATGGCTGGCCGCCTCCTTGATCCAGGCTTCGACGAGGTCCGCATTGAGGTCCGGGTCCCCGGGGACCCAGCGGACGAAGAATTCGACATTCCCCTTCTGCCCGTGCGTCGAGCAGCGCATGAGCCCGGCGGGGCCGAAGCCGAGCTCCCGGGCCCCCCCGATCACCCGGGCCAGGACCCCGGCGTGGACGGACGCGTCGCGGACGACGCCCTTGCGGCCGACGTCTTTCGGGCCGGCCTCGAACTGGGGCTTGACGAGCGAGACGAGGGTCCACCCGCCCGGGACCGCACGAAGCGCGGGGAGGATCTTCAGGACGGAGATGAACGAGACGTCCATGGTGACGATATCCGGAGGCTCGGGAATGTCTTCCGGGACGAGCGACCGGGCGTTCTTCTCGATGGCGACGACGCGGGGGTCCTTGCTGAGCCCCCAATCCAGCTGTTTGACGTCGACATCGACGGCGTAAACCTTGGCCGCCCCGCGCTTCAGCAGGCAGTCGACGAACCCGCCGGTCGAGGCGCCGATGTCGAGCGCGACCCGGCCGCGGACGTCGACGCCGAAGTGCTCGAGGG
>JBGSUG010000144.1:0-4732 GCA_041736225.1 Candidatus Aminicenantales bacterium
AGCTTCGGCGAGGGCACGTAGGCGTCGATCCCGGCGTCGCGGGCGAAACTCTGGAAGCGCGTCCGCAGCCGCGTGTTCCGGGCGACGCCGCCGTAAAGGACAAGCGACCGCGGCTGGACCCGGTCGGCCGCAGCGCGCACCTGGCCGACGAGCGTCCGGGCCACGATCTCCTCGAAGCTGGCCAGGAAATCGCCCAATCGCGGATCGTCCTTGGTGATGCCGTTCTCCCTGATGATCTTCAGCGCGGCCGTTTTGAGCCCGCTGAAGCTGAAATCGAGGCTCCGGTCCTTCGTCCGGGGCACGGCGAAGGGGAACGCCTTGGGGTCGCCGCCCTTCCCCAGCTTTTCGATGACCGGGCCGCCGGGATAGCCGAGTCCGAGGAATTTGGCGATCTTGTCGAGCGCCTCCCCCGCTGCGTCGTCGCGGGTTCGGCCGAGGAGCTTATAAGACAGCGGCTCGTCCATCTGATAAAGGGCCGTGTGCCCGCCCGAGACCAGGAGGCCCAAGACCGGATAGGCGATGGCGGGATTCTCGAGGAAGCAGGCCTCGAGGTGGGCCTCGAGGTGGTCGACGCCGAGAAGCGGGTTCTTGTGATAGTAGGCCAGGCCTTTGGCGAACGATAGCCCGACGAGAAGCGAACCGATGAGCCCGGGGCCCTGGGTAACGGCGAAGAGATCGATCTCCCCGAGGCCTATGCCGGCCCGGGTCATCGCCTCTCCGACGATCGCCGTGATCGACTTGATGTGCTGCCGCGAGGCCAACTCCGGGACGACCCCGCCGTAAGGCGCGTGGACCTCGTCCTGGGACAGGACGATGTTGCTCAGGACCTCGGGCGCGGAAGACTGGTCCGGGGCGCGCAGGACGGCCGCGGACGTTTCGTCGCACGACGTTTCGATGGCTAATACGAGCACTTCTGGCGGCCTTTCGCCGCTTATCTTATCAGAAAAGCCGGAACCCGTCAGGCAAATCCGGGGCATATGCCCAGCCCCCGTCAGGCACCACGGGGGCGCCTCGAAATATGGAAAATTGTATTGTGTCCCCGATTTAAATGAACAAAGTAGCTAGAAGGACAGGTCGGCCAAGTAGGGGGCCAGCTTTGAGTGAAAGCCCATAAGGAACGTCCTGATTTCGTCTGCCTCAAGAGTAGTGCAGGGGAAGACGAATAATATCTTCCCTCCCCGGCTAGCCCCGATAATCGTAGGATTTATGATTGGCTTGTATCGCCGGAATTTCGTCGAGTCATAGACTGGGAACCGAATCCGATATTCTGCTTTCAGCGACTTGATTCGAGGGGCTTCTCTTCGAGGCACAACCCCGAAAACCCGAAAATAGCCAGGGAGTTGGTTTAAGACACCTATCATTTCCGCGCAAGGCACACATGAATCGCTCGAGAAAAATCCGTAGAGGAAGAGCGTCGGCTCGGAAGTGGGAGTTGGGTTCTTGTCGAACCCTGCGAAAACGTTCATCTGCCGTTGCTTGAATTGCATGCTGGCAGATGCCAAGAGGCAGATCGCCAGGCCCCCGACCAAGTATCTTTTCACCGGAGCCTATACCCCAAGATCTTGTAATCGTCTGTTGAGTCATCGCCGTAGATTTCGGACATTACAAAGAGGATGCCAGTTTCCCTCTGGAAATAGTAGTTGAAGAGGCTATCGTAATTGGTCGCATCGAATAGAATGTCTTCCGAGAGGAGATTGCCAGCCAGGCCGTAACGCTGGAGATAAAGCTTCCATGAATTGGAGGATACATCGTAGTTGGAGAATAAAACCCCAACCATGTGCTCGTCGGATAGGATCCCCGTGATGTAGGAAACCTTTTCCCTCTCCCGCCTAATTGGTTCGCTCTCCTTTTTTTCGAAGGCGTTCCGGATTTTCTGATTGATTCGAGGCTCACGGTAATTGGCAGAGGGGGTCCCGAAACTAACGACCTCAAGGCCATCCAAATTAAAGCCGGCGATCTTTAGCCTAACGTCACTGACGTAAAAGCCCCTATTGCCCGTAACTGATATGAAGCCCCGTTGCGCCGTCAGCATAGCTATATCGCTATAATTGGCCTCGTAGGCTTTTTTCGACTCGTAGCCATACCTTCGCCACTGCGGGCAAAGGTATCTTATGACCTTGTCTCCAAAGTCCCTCTTTGTAAGGAAGAACGCATTCTCGCCAATGTTGATGGGAGCGTCAACAAGGACGCTTTTTCCCGAGAGGATCACGTCTGAGAGGCACATCATACAATATATTTCTCCAACCTTTGATAGCTTGGCCATCCCCGCACGCTCGTAGATATGGACCTTGAACTTGGGGCTGTCTAATACTGAAAGGAAAGGGGCCTGGTAGTCGCAAAAATAGGGCCCCCCAAACTCCTCGGGCCCCGGTCCGCGTCGACCCGTGACGCTCAGGAGCTTTCCTTCAGGATCGTAACACTTGATATTCCCATCTTTAGCGTCCGCGATGAAGATGATCCCATCCTCTGCGACGGCAAAGTCCGACGCATAGAGGACGGGGGCTTCAGCTTGGGAGATTGTGATGGCCGAACTCGGCAATATCCCATGTCCTTGATACAAAGGAAGGGAAAACGAGAGCGAGAAAATCAAAGAAAAAGACAAAACGACTCGGATACTCCGCACAGAATAGGATGCTCGGATAGGTTAGACCTCAAAGATAACACAGCAGTTCGATCTCATGCCGATACAATAGAAATCGCCATAGAGGTGGAGCCACTCGTTGCCGGGGGGTAATCCTCCCGGGACCTCGGTCACGGTTCCGTAGATGACCCAGGCCTCCGCCGGCGGGACGAAGTTGCTGACGGTGAAGGCCAGCGCTACGATTGCGAAAAGGACATAGAGTGCGAGACCAAGTATTCTTTTCATTTCAACCTCCCTTAATGGATTAATAAGCCAGCCCATTGAAAAAGTCAAGTCTCTTCCCACATGTATTTTAGTCCTGAACTGGATCCTGCCGATAGAGCGGCCGGCGGAGGAAATCGAGAAGCGGCGGCGGGATTGCAGCGAGTTCCGGCCTCACCGGTCGTAACAGAACCCAACCCCACGGCAGACCGCTGCTGAATACAAGGACGGCTCGGGAGGCAAAAATACTCAAGAGGCGACGGCAGCCTTATAGCGCCTATCTCGTTCACGCAATATGCGGAACAAGCCTGGGGGAATTCGGGGACATGATACCCATTTCCCCATTTTGGCCGGACTGGTTGCCGCTATTGCTGACCAGGATGCGCAAAGAATAAATAGGAAATGGGTATCATGTCCCCCATTTAAATGCTAATATTTTAGCATTTTTCCGCAACACTCCCTGCCGGTCCGGCGTATTAATCTCGATGGCCGCGAGAATTCCCCGGCTCGCCAGCCGTCCCTGGAGAACGGGGATACGTTCCCGGGGCACATGTCCCCGGCATTCGGGCCAGAAAGTTGCTTATTTTGTGCTCTGTAAGTAAAATCCGGTCGGAACCAACTCCCGCGCGCCGAGAACGCTTTTTCGTTCCGATATACACGGAGGTGGCCGATGCGCATCCCTAAAGCCGTCCTGGGCGGATTCCTCGTCCTGGCCCTCATCGCCGCGGGCGTCTATTTCCTCATCCTCAAGAAGGGACCGGCCGAGCCCGCGGGCCAGGCGGAAACAACCTCCGCCGCAGCTCCCGGCGCCTCGTCCCCCGCCTCTCCCGACCAGAAGACCGAGGCCGCCCCTCTCCCCGTCAAGGTCTCCAAGGCCGTCATCGGCGACCTCGTCATGACCCTCAAGTCGCCCGGCGAGGCCTACACCGAGAAGCGCGTCGTCCTGAAGGCCGAGGTCGGCGGGGTCGTCAAGAGCCTCTATGCCGCCGAGGGCCGCCACGTCCGCGAGGGCGACCTCCTCGTCGAGCTCGACGACCGCGAGTTCCGCCTCAACCTGGAACGGCTGGAGGCCCAGCGTCTGCGCTTCCTCTCGGAGCTCTTCCTTGAGCGGCAATTCTCCGTGACCGAAGAGCCTCCCGCTCAAGCCGTCGTCGACAGGCTCGCCGCGGCCCAGTCCGACTACGATCGCATCTCCGAGGGCTTCAAGAGCGGCGTCGTCTCGCAAGTCCAGCTCGAAAAGGCCCAAGCCGCCCTGGAACTGGCTCTGATCGAGGCCGGCCGCAAGAAGGACGAGGTCCAGTCCGCGACCAAGGGCCTGACCCAGGCCGAGGTCGACGTCAAGATCGCCCGCCTCAGCCTCGACAAGACCCGCATCCGGGCCCCGTTCGCCGGCATCGTGACCGACCTCAAGCTCTCGCCCAAGGAGCGCCTCGACGCCGGCCGCGAGCTCTTCACCCTCGTCGACATCAGCCGCATCAAGGTCAAGGCCAAGGTCCTCGAGAGCGAGGTCGGCAAGGTCGTCGCCGGCCGCGAGGTCGACCTCCGCTTCAGCGCCTTCCCCGCCCGGACGTTCCGCGGCCGCATCGAGGCCGTCAGCCCCGTCATCGACGCCGCGGACAAGACCTGCGGCGTCTACGTCGCCATGGACAACCTATCCGAGGAGATCAAGCCCGGCATGCACGCCGAGGTCGAATTCCCGACCGAGATCTTCACCGGCCGCCTGCTCGTCCCCCAGCAGGCCATCCTCGTCCGGGGCGGGCGCAAGCTCGTCTTCGCCGTCGAAGGGGACATCGCCAAGTGGCGCTACATCGAGGTCGGCCTGGAGAACGAGCGCTTCGCCGAGGTCCTGCCCGGCAAGGAGCCCGGCTGGGGCGTCCAGGCCGGCGACAC
>JBGSUG010000163.1:0-4314 GCA_041736225.1 Candidatus Aminicenantales bacterium
GCGGCGGCATGGGCGGCGGCGGGGGCACGGGACGCCTCTACAAGAGCCTCGTCCGCGACAAGCAGCTGGCCGTCAGCGCCTCGGCCTCGAGCCGGCCGCAGTGGTACGTCGGCGCCTTCCAGTTCAACGCGACGCCGCGCGTCGACAAGGGCGTCAAGCCCGAGGACCTGGAGAAGGAGATCTGGGCCGAGGTCGAGAGGATCAAGAAGGAAGGCCTGACCGAGGAGGAGATCCAGAAGGCCAAGAACAAGGGCGAGGCCATGTTCGTCCGCAGCCTCGGCAGCACCGCCGGGCTGGCCAGCCGGGTCGGCCGGGCCGAGCTCAAGCGGGGCTGGCGGTCCATCCTGACCGACCTCGACGATCTCAAGAAGGTCACGAACGACGACATCAAGCGCGTCGCCGCCAAGTACTTCGTCAAGGACAACAGCCTGACGGCCGTCTACACCCGGAAGTCGGGGCGGTAAGGAGGACGACATGAAAAAGACGATCATCGCCATCCTGGCGCTCGCGTTCATCTGCTCCGGACTGGGCCTGGCCCAGGCCAAGCATCCCTCCGAGCTGACCTACCCGGCCCTCCAGTACGAGCCGCCGGACCCGAAGGCGTTCCGGACCGTCTACGCGGGCGGCCTCCGCGCTTACGTCCAGGAGGACCGGAGCCTCCCTCTCTTCAACATCGTCGCGATCGTCAACTGCGGCGACCTGTACGTCCCGAAGGACAAGACCGGGCTCGGCACCGTCCTCGGCGATCAGCTGATCAAGGGCGGCACGGCAAGCCGCGAGGGATCGGTCATCGAGGAACGCATCGATTTTCTCGGCGGTTCACTGAACTTCATGGTCGGCGAGCGGACCTCGATACTCAGCCTGTCCGTTATGGCCAAGGACCTCGACGAAGGGCTGGCCCTGTTCTTCGACGTCCTCAGGAATCCCGCGTTCCGCGAGGAGCCGCTGAAGCTGGCCAAGGCCCGCTTCGTCGAACAGCTCCGCCAGGCCAACGACCAGCCGTCCACCGTCCTCAACCGGGAATACGAGAAGCTCCTCTACGGCGACAACGCCTTGACCTGGCAGCCGACCAAGGCCTCCTACGAGGGCATCGCCGCGGCCGACCTCCAGGGCTTCCACGCCAAGTATTTCTCGCCGAAGAACACGATCCTGGCCGTCTCGGGCGATTTCTCCAAGGCCGCGCTCAAGGGCAAGATCGACAAGCTCGCCGCGGGCTGGCGGGCCGGGACGGTCGCCTTCCCGGCGCTGCCGCAGGCCTTGCCTTCGCCGGAGCCGGGCGTCTACTTCATCCAGAAGGCCATCAACCAGGGCTATATCAGCCTGGGGCACCTCGGCCTGGAGGATACGAACCCGGATTACTACGCCGTCCAGGTCATGAACTTCATCCTCGGCGGCGGCAGCTTCACCTCGCGGATCACGACCAAGGTCCGCTCGGACGAAGGCCTGTCCTACAACCAGGGCAGCCGGTTCTCCTACCGTTGGGGCCTGCCGGGCACGTTCTCCGGCTACGTCCAGACGAAGTCGTCGACGGTCGGCTACGCCGTCTCCCTCATCAAGGCCGAGTTCGACCGCATCCGCAAGGAGCCGGTGACGGACGCCGAGCTGGAAACCGCCGTCAATTACTACCTCGAGAGCTTCGCCGACAACTTCCAGTCGCCGCAGACCACGATGGCGAACTTCGCCAACCTGGAGATGACCGGCAAGCCCATGGACTACTACAAGACCTACCTCGCGAAGATCCGGGCCGTCACCAAGGACCGGATCAGAGAGGTGGCGGCGAAGTACATCCAGCCGGACAAGCTCGCCGTCATGATCGTCGGCGACTGGGAGCCCTGCAACAATGGCGGCGACAAATGGCCCGGCCCGCTCGACAAGCTCGGCAAGGTCCACAGGATCGACCTGATCGACCCAATGACGGGAGAGACGGTCAAAACCCCCTGAGCTTTCGAAGAGCGCCCGGGCGGGTGAAAGCGAGACGATGACAGAATCCGAATACTCCGGCGGCGTCGTGCGCGAGCTCGAGCGGCGGTTCCGGACCGCCGCTCTCCTCCGGCCTCTCCGCGTCCGCCGCCACGAACCGCTGGAGGTCCTCGAGTACGACGTCCGGGGCGTCTGGCCGGCCCGGCCGGCGCGCGTCAAGCTGTCCGTTGAAAAGCACGTCGGCGGCGGGTTCGCGGGCCAGGTCTACAAGGTCCGCGTCCTCGAGATCGTTGCGCCCGAGGGACCCCTCGACGGCCTCGAGCGGGGAGGGGAGTACGCGTTGAAGGTCCTGGTCCCGGTCTCGGGATTCGGGCGGTTCATCCGCAATTCCCTGTATGGCCTGGGCTTCCAGGCGCCCTTTGCGCCCCAGGTCAATCCGGACGCATCCCGGGCCGGGGCCCTCTGGCAGAAGTTCATCCGCCGGGGCGCGCTGGAGCGCATGGGCTCGGCGCGGGCGGTCGTCGATGTCCTGGCCACCCTCATCGACCCGGTGCTCGGCAGCTGCGGCGAGATCAGCGAGTGGGTGGACGGCCGGCTCTGGCGCTACGAGGTCGACGACAACCTTTTCGCCCGGCTCAAGTGGAAACCCGGGCGGCCGTGGACGGGCCTGGGCTCTCCGGAGTACCGGGCCAAGCGGGCGTTCATGCACGACCTCGTCGGGCTCATGCACGACATGGGCGCTCCCGAGCTGGCCCGGCAGTACGAGTGGTGGACGATGAAGAGCCAGCCGAACGCGCTCAAGCGCACGGAGGCGGAGGCCGACCCGAGGCGCGGCCTCGTCGCCGTCGACTTCCGGGCCGGCATGACGCTCCTGCCCTTCCTGCCGCAGTGCCCCGCGGATTTCAAGCTGATCGTCCAAGGCATCGGGTGGGGCCGTCTCGTCCAGTTCGACCGGGGCGATACGGAAGCGCTCGAGAGATATGCGGCCGCCCGGCCGGCGGCTTTCGGGGAAATGACCGGCGCGCTCGAAGAGCTCAAGCGGGCCGACCGGGCCTACCGCGACTCCCAGCCCGATATCACGCATCACCACGTCCGGTTGATCACGAAGCCGCGGCTATGGACGGCCATCCACGCCGCGTGGGTCAAAAGCTGGCGTATCCGCGGCATGGCCGACGAGGCTGCGGCCGGGCCGCTCGCCCGGAACCGGTTCGCGGCGCTCCTCTTCGTCCTCCTCGGCCTTCTGCCGGTCCTCACGCCGGTCCTGTTTGTGACGAAATTCCCGGGGCGGTCGGTCTGCCTGTGGCTGCTCTGGCTCGCGCCGCTCCTGGGGCCTTTCGTCCGCAAGCTCTGGGGACGGGGCGACCTGCGCCGGCATTACGCGGCGCTCCTGACCAGATCCGGATATCTCGGCCGCGCTTTCCGCGGCCACGTCGCCGAGTCCCTCATCGGCTGGCACAGAACGGGCCGGGTGAACGAGCACCGGGCCCTGGCCATCGCCGAAAAACCCGGCTTATACGTTTTGAACCGGCCGCTCGCCTTCCTGCCGGCCGGGTTCCACCGTTTCCTGACGGATAAGGTCTATTTCAAAGAGCGGCTCTATCTCATGTTCGTCAAGCCGGTCCAGCTCTACTTCAAACCGGCCGTCCGGGAGAGATGGCTGCGCGACATGGTCGAGGAGGGCCGCAAAAACCGCATGCTCAGCGACGACGATGCGGCCGTCATTCTGGCCCAGATCGACGAGCCGTTCATCCAGAAATACCTGAAGAGCCTGGCCGTCCACATGGCCACGCTCTTCGTGTCGGAGACGGTCTTTCTGACGATCGCGGTCGCCTATGTGCTGAGCCACCCCGAATTCGGCTGGGCCGAGGCGACGGCCCGGGCGGCGATCATGGTCGGTGCCTTCAACCTCCTGCCGGTCTCGCCCGGCTCGCTCGTCCGCGGCTTTTATACCTTGGGCGTCAGCATCAAGGAGAGGAATTTCCAGGATTACAAGCTGGCCCTGCCGGTCGGCTTCTTCAAGATCATCGGCTACCTCGCCTTCCCGCTCCAGATGGCCTACCGCTTCCCCGAGCTGGCCCGGTTCATGGCCGGACACTGGGCCACGGAGGCCGTCCACATCGTCCCGGTCTTCGGGGAGCGGGGCGCTTGGCTCGAGCACGCCGTCTTCGACGCCTTCTACAACTATCCGCTGAGCCTGGGCATCCGGATCAGGAAGAGGGACGAGCTCGCGGCCGCGAAGAAGCCGCGCTGGGGAGCGGTCCCGGCAGCGGCGCTCATCGGCGCGGCGTTCGTAACGCTCGTCGACTTCCTGTTCGTCCGCTCGGCCGGCCGCGTGCCGGTCCTCGGCGATATCTGGTGGGCGGTCTTCCTGGCGCCGGTCGGCGCCGGCTGCCT
>JBGSUG010000166.1:0-14091 GCA_041736225.1 Candidatus Aminicenantales bacterium
GTACTACCTGATGGTCGTGCTCTTCATCGGATCGATGATGGGCCTGGTCTTCTCGGGGAACCTCATCTTCCTTTATCTCTTCTGGGAGATCATCGCCATCGCCTGCTGGCGGCTCATCGGCTTCTACCGGGAGCCGGACCACGTCCGCAAGGCCGACAAGGCCTTCCTGCTGACCTTCTTCGGCGCCGTGGTCATGCTCCTCGGTTTCATCCAGATCTACGGCGTCACCAACACGTTCGACATGACGGCCATGCGCGGCACGATGATCCCCGGGACGGCCGTCCTGCTCATCCTCTTCGGCCTGTTCTCGAAGTCGGCCACCGTGCCGCTCCACACCTGGCTGCCCGACGCCGGCGTCGCGCCGACGACGGTCACGGCCCTGCTCCACGCCGCCGTCCTGGTCAAGATCGGCGTCTATGCTTTCGCCCGCCTGTTCCTCTACACCTTCCGGCTGCCCGAGGGCTGGCAGCAGGCCATCCCCATCATAGTCGTCTTCTCCAGCCTGGTCGCGGCGGCCGCCGCGGCGGTCGAGAACGACCTCAAGAGGATCCTGGCCTACTCGACGGTCAGCCAGATCGGCTACATCTTCCTCGGCTTCAGCATGATGAACGCCGCGGGCGTCTCCGGCTCGCTCCTCTTCATCCTGATGCACGGGCTGGCCAAGGCCGGCCTGTTCCTCTGCGCCGGGATCGTCATCCACGCCGTCCACACCAAGGACATCCGGGAGATGGGCGGCCTCATCAAGACCATGCCCGTGACGGCCCTGGCCTTCCTCGCCTGCGCCTTCTCCGTCATCGGCATCCCGCCGTTCGGCGGGTTCTTCTCCAAGTTCCTGGTCATCCTGGGCACCGTGCAGGCGGGCCAGGTCGGACTCGCCGCGGCCGCCCTTTTCACCGCCGTCCTGACGATGTACTACCTCTTCAAGGTCTTCTCGATGGTCTTCCTGGGTGAGGCCAAGCACCCGGCCCCCGAGAAGACGAAATCCATGGTCTTTGTCGTCGCCGTCCTGGCCGTGCTCAGCCTGGCGGCCGGGCTTCTCGTCGCCTGGCCGATGAAGCTGACCAACATCGCGACGACTCAGATGAGTTGGTGGCTCCGATGACGCCCAAAATGCTCCTCCTGCCCATCCTCCTCCCGGCCCTGCTGTCGGTCGTCCTGCTTCTGCTGCCCCGGGCGCTGCGGCTCCTCCGCGACGTCCTGGCGGTCGCCGGAGCGGCGGTCCTGCTCTATTACGGCTTCGTCTTCTTCTCGCTGAAAGACCTCCGCTTCGCCGTCCCCTGGCTCGGCCTGGGCATCGACTTCGACCTGCGGCTCTATCATTTCTCGAGCTTCATCCTGCTGGCCCTGGCCGGCTTCCTCGTCCTGATCACCGTCTACGCGACGGCCAAGATGAAGGACGCGCCGCGGTCGCGGGAATTCATGGCCTACGTCTTCCTGACCGCCGCGTTCGCCAACGGCGCCGTCCTGGCCAACAACTTCGTCCCCCTGGTCTTTTTCTGGGAGGGCCTGCTCGTCACCCTGTACGGGCTCATCACGATCGGCGGCCGCCCGACCTCGGGCCGGACGGCGGTCAAGGCCCTGCTCATCAGCGGCTTCTGCGATTTCTCGATGATCCTCGGCATCGGCCTGCTCTGGGCCGCGAGCGGCACGGCGACCATGTCCGAGATCGCCGTCGAACCCGTCGGCCTCGCGGCCGCCGCCTTCGTCCTGATGTTCGTCGGGGCCGCGGGCAAGGCCGGGGCCATGCCGTTCCACACCTGGATCCCCGACGCCGGGACCGACGCGCCGGTGACCTTCATGGCCTTCCTGCCGGCCGCCTTCGAGAAGCTCCTCGGGATCTACCTCCTGGCCCGCATCTCCCTCGACTTCTTCAAGATCCGGCCGGGCGGCGGCCTGTCCGTCATGATGATGATCGTCGGCGCGGTGACCATCGTCCTGGCCGTGCTCATGGCCCTCATCCAGAAGGACCTCAAGCGGCTCCTGTCCTACCACGCCATCAGCCAGGTCGGCTACATGATCCTCGGGATCGGGACGGCCATCCCCGTCGGCATCGCCGGCGGCCTCTTCCACATGATCAACCACGCCATGTACAAGAGCGGTCTCTTCCTGAGCGCCGGCTCGGTCGAGCACCGGGCCGGGACGACCGAGCTGAAGAAGCTCGGCGGCCTGCGCAAGGAGATGCCGCTCACGGCCTTCGGCTTCACCGTCTGCGCCCTGGCCATCTCGGGCGTCTGGCCCCTCAACGGCTTCGTCTCCAAGGAGATGATCTTTCACGGCGCCCTCGAATCGGGGTACACGGTCTTCGCCATCGCCGCCTGGATCGGGGCCATCTTCACCTTCGCCTCGTTCCTCAAGGCCGGCCACTCCGTGTTCTTCGGCGAGCGGACGCGCGAGGTCCCGGCGGTCCGGGAAAACCAGCCGGCCATCGTCGTCCCGATCCTCGTCCTGGCCGGCCTGTGCATCCTGTTCGGCGTCTACAACAAGCTGCCCCTGACCCTGTTCATCACGCCGATCGTCGCGCCACACGCCGAAGCCGGCGCGCATCTCGATTTCGTGAGCCACGCGCTGGCCGTCCTCAACCCGGTCGCCCTCATCTCCATCGCCTGCCTCGTCCTGGCCTTCCTGCTCCACCGCTACGGCTTCCTGAAGGGCGGGCGCAAGGCCTACCTGGCCTCCGAGCCCGTCCACAAGCTCCCCGTCGTCCATCAGCTCTACGACTGGGCCGAAGCCCGGGTATTCGATCCCTACGAGCAGGGCGTCAAGGTCCTCCAGGGGCTGTCGACGTTCCTGTTCAAGGCCGTCGACCGGCCCATCGACTTCTTCTTCGAGAAGGTCGTCACCGTCACCGGCGAGAAATTCACCGGCATCCTGAAGAAGGCCCACAACGGGCACTACGCGAACTACCTCGCCTGGTGCCTGGCCGGCCTGGTCATCGTCGCGGGCCTCGTCGGCCTGCTCGCGAAATAGAGAGGAGGAGCGTTGATCATACTCTTCGTCGTCCTTCCGCTCGTCGTGGCGGGAATACTCCCGCTCGTCGGCAAGCTCTCCCGGCGCGTCCTCCCCGACCTGCTGGCCAACGCGACCATGCTCTTCCTCCTCGTCTACGGCGCGGTCGCCGGGCGGGCCCTCATCGCCGGCGGCCCCGTCCTCCAGCAGTCCCCCTGGCTCGGCGAAGCCGTCAACATCCGGCTGGCCCTGGACGGGTTCAGCCTGTTCATGCTGGTGGCCATCTCCCTCGTCGGGCTCGCCGCGTCCCTGTTCTCCATCGATTACATGGAGCACTACGGGGCCAAGGGCAACTACTACGCGCTGTACCTGGTCATGATCGCCGGCATGAACGGCCTCGTCCTGTCCACCGACCTCTTCAGCGTCTACATCTTCCTCGAGGTGGCCGCCGTCGCCTCCTACGCCCTCGTCGCCTACGGCCTCGGCCGGGACGAGCTCGAGGCGGCCTTCAAGTATCTGATGCTTTCGGTCGTCGCCTCGGCCTTCGTCGTGGCCGCGATCGCCGTCATCTTCGGGATGACCGGCAGCCTCGACTTCGCCGCCGTGGCCGCCGCCCTGAAGGAGCTCAACGCCGGCGCCGTCGTCGGCGTCGCCGCCGCCTTCTTCATCATGGGCTTCGGGCTGAAGGCGGCCCTCGTCCCCTTCCACGCCTGGCTCCCCGACGCCCACCCCTCGGCCCCGGCGCCCATCTCGGCCGTCCTGTCGGGCCTGCTGATCAAGGTCTCCGGAGTCTACGCCATGACCCGGATCTTCCTCGGCGTCTTCGGCCTGACCCCGGCCCTGTCCGGGGTCCTGATGCTCCTCGGCGCGGTGTCGATGGTCGTGGCCGCCCTCCTGGCCCTCGGCCAGAAGGACATGAAGAGGATGCTGGCCTACTCCTCGATCAGTCAGGTCGGCTACGTCGTCCTGGGCATCGGCATCGGGACCCCGCTCGGCATCGCCGGCGGGCTCTTCCACCTCTTCAACCACGCCCTGGCCAAGGGGCTCCTGTTCCTGACCAGCGGCTCCGTCCAGCAGGCCACGGGCACCCGGGACATGGACGACATGGGCGGCCTGGCCAAGCGCATGCCGGTCACGGCGGCGACGAACCTCGTCGGCTCCCTGTCGATCGCCGGCGTCCCGCCGCTCAACGGCTTCTGGTCGAAGCTGCTCATCATCGTGGCCCTCGTCCAGGCCGGCCATCCGGTCTTCGCGGTGATCGCCGTCCTGGTCTCGGTCCTGACCCTCTGGTACTACCTGATCATGCAGAGGAAGGCCTTCTTCGGCAAGCTCAACGAGAAGTGGGCGGCCGTCAAGGAGGCGCCGTTCTGGATGACGGCCGCCAGCGTCCTCCTGGCCCTCCTCTGCGTGGGGATCGGCATTCTCTTCTCGTCGACCGTCACGACCTGGATCCAGCCCGCCGCCGACGTGCTCGCGGACGGGGTCCACGCCGTGACCGGATCGTGGGGATTTTAGACGATGATCCTGCAAACAGCCCTCCTCATCGGTGTGGTGCTCTGCTCGGTCCTGGCCATCCTGCTCGGGGACCTGCTCAAGTCGGCCGTCTCCCTGGCCGTGGCCAGCCTGCTGCTGGGCATCATCTTCTTCCGGATGAACGCGCCGTACGCCGGGGTCTTCGAGATCTCCGTCGTCGCCGGGTTGATCACGGTCCTCTTCATCCTGACCATCACCCTGGTCCACAAGGGCGACGAGGTCCGCGAATCCCGGCTGGCCAACTGGATCTTCCCGCTCTTCTTCGTCGCCTTCGTCGTCATCGACGCCCTGGTCATGAAGAGCCTGCTCGGCAAGATCCCGGCCCTGGCCTCCGGAGCGGAGACCGGCACGTTCGGCGAGGTCCTCTGGAAGGGCCGGACCCTCGACCTCGTCGGCCAGATCGCGGTCATCCTGGCCGGCGTCTTCGCCGTCCTGGCCCTGTTCCGCAAAGGCGACAAACATGAGTAACACCTGGTTCTATTACGGGTTCTTCGCGGCGGCCCTGGTCCTGGCCGGCGTCCTCGGGCTCCTGCTCAAGCGCAACCTCATCAAGCTCTTCATCTGCATCGAGGTCGTCGGCAAGGGCATCAGCCTGCTCCTCCTCTCGACCGGCTTCGCCAAGGGCAGCATCCTGACGGCCCAGGCGCTGGTCATCACCTACATCGTCATCGAGGTCAGCCTCGTGGCCACGGCCCTGGCCCTGATCATCAACGTCTACCGCACGACCAGGAGCCTGGACATCCGCGGGCTGGCCAAGCTGAAAGGGTAAGCCATGACAGGAATCGGCGTTCTCCTCTCCCCGCCCGTCGCCTTCCTCTTTTTCCTAGCCGCGGCCTTCGGCCTCTACGCCCTGGGCCGGGGCATGGCGCCCAAGCCCGACCGGACCGCCGGCAAGATCTCGACCTACGCCTGCGGCGAGAACATCCCCGGCGTCAAGGTCCAGTTCGGCTACCGCCTCTTCTTCTTCATCGCCCTCTTCTTCACCATCATGCACGTCGCCGTCCTCGTCATCGCCACCGTGCCCGACGGGACCATCGCCTTCTTCGCCCTCTTCTACCTGGTCATGATCTTCCTGTCCGTGCTGTCCCTGGTCACGAGGAGTTAACATGCTCAACAAGCTCACCCGGTGGTCCAGGATCAAGTCGCCCTGGATCCTCCATCTCAACTCGGGCGCCTGCAACGCCTGCGACATCGAGATCGTCGCCGCTCTGACGCCGCGCTTCGACGTCGAGCGGTTCGGCATCCTGCTCAAGGCCACGCCGCGCCACGCCGACGTCATCGTGGCCAGCGGCCCCGTCACCCGCCAGATGAGGGAGCGGATCATCCGCATCTACGAACAGACCCCCAATCCCAAGTTCGTCATCGCCGTGGGCGCCTGCGCCATGTCCGGCTGCGTCTACCGCGGTTCTTACAACATCATGGGCGGACTCGACCAGATCATCCCGGTCAACATGTACGTCCCGGGCTGCCCGGCCCGGCCCGACGCCATCGTCGACGGCGTCGTCAAGCTCCTGGGAAAACTCTAGGCTTCAAGGAATCGCCATGCCTGACAACGAGATCGTCGAAAACCTGACGCGGGACCTCGGGGCGAAGGCCTTCGAGATCACGAATCCCGCGATCCGCCGCATCTTCCTCAAGGTCGCGCCCGCGGACCTCGTTCCGACCGTGACCGTCCTGCGGGACAGCTACGACTGCGCCTTCCTGTCCACGATCACCGGTCTCGACAAGGGCGAGGCGTTCGAGATCATCTATCATTTCGCCTCGCCCGTGACGACCATCCACGTCCGGACCGAGATCCCGAGGTCCGATCCCCGCCTCCCGTCCATCTGCTCCGCGATCCCCGGGGCCGTCCTCTACGAGCGCGAGATCCAGGAGATGTTCGGGATCGTCGTGGAGGCCATCCCGGACCCCCGGCGCCTCATGCTGCCGGACGACTGGCCCGAGGGGCAGTACCCGATGCGGAAGGACTGGAAGCACGTCCGGCCCCAGGAAGTCATTCCCGGAGGTAAGTCATGAGCTTCGAGATCCCCATCGGCCCCCAGCATCCGGCCCTCAAGGAGCCGATCAGCCTCCGCATGACCGTCGAGGGCGAGGTCATCACCGGCGTCGACATCCGGCTCGGCTACAACCACCGCGGCGTCGAGAAGGTGGCCGAGGAGAAGAACTACACCCAGAACATCTACCTCGCCGAGCGCATCTGCGGCATCTGCTCGCACTCCCACGCGACCTGCTTCGTCCAGGGCGCCGAGCAGCTGATGGAGCTCGCGCCTCCACGCCGCGGCCTCTACATCCGCTACCTCGTCTCGGAGCTCGAGCGCGTCCACAGCCACCTGCTCTGGCTCGGCGTCGCCGGCCACGAGGCCGGCTTCGACTCGTTCTTCATGTACGTCTGGCGCGACCGCGAGATCGTCATGGACCTCCTCGAGATGATCACCGGCAACCGGGTCCACTACGCCATCAATACGATCGGCGGCGTCCGCCGCGACCTCGACGAGGGCCAGAAGGCCCAGATCCTGGAAGGCGTCGCCACGCTGAAGAAGCGGAGCGAATACTACCTCCGCCTCGGCGCGACCGAGCCCAGCTTCGTCGCCCGTATCGCCGGCGTCGGCCTGTTGAGCAAGGAGCTGGCGATCTCCCTGTGCGCGACCGGCCCCGTCGCCCGGGCTTCCGGCGTCGCCCGGGACGTCCGCAAGGAGGACGTCTACGCCGTCTACGACGAGCTCGACTTCGAGCTGTGCACCGCCGACACCTGCGACGTCCTCGGCCGGGTCGTCGTCCGGGTCAAGGAGGTCCTCGAGTCCTACAAGATGATCGAGCAGATGGTCAAGAACCTCCCCGACGGGGACATCGCCTGCAAGGCGCCGCGCAAGGCCAAGCCCGGCGAGGTCGTCAGCCGCTACGAGGCCCCCCGCGGCGAGAACATCCACTACATCAAGGCCAACGGGACGGACAAGCCCGAGCGCCTCAAGGTCCGGGCCCCGACGCTCGGCAACTACCCGGCCACGGTGGAGATGCTCCGGCACGGGTTCATCGCCGACATCCCCCTCATCTTCGCCGCCATCGATCCCTGCATCTGCTGCGCCGAGCGGACCGTGACCCTGATCGGCGCCCGGAACGGCGGGGAATCCGTCGTCCGGATGAGCGACCTGCGCCGGCAGGCGCTGGCCCGCCCCCTCAACGCCGGCGTGAAAAGGAATGCGGTATGGCCGTTGTGAGAACCTTCCTCTATCTGCTGGTCTATCCGGGGCTGCTGTTCCTGTTCGCCTATTCGACCTTCTGCGAATGGTTCGACCGCAAGGTCTACGCCAGGCTGCAGAACCGGATGGGGCCGACCCACACGGGCCGCTTCGGCCTGCTCCAGCCCATCGCCGACTTCTTCAAGCTGATGGCCAAGGAGGACGTCGTCCCCGAGGCCGCGGACAAGAAGCTCTTCTCCGTCTTGCCCGTCATCGGCCTGGCCGTCGTCGCGACGGCGGGACTGCTCCTGCCCGTCTGGAACTTCGACCTGCTCAAGCCGGGCTGGACGTCCTTCTCCGGCGACATCGTCGTTATCCTCTACCTCCTCAGCCTGCCCACGCTCGTCCTCTTCCTGGCCGGCTGGTCGTCGACCAATCTCTTCTCGACGATCGGCGCTTCGCGCGTCCTGACCATGCTCTTCGGCTACGAAGTGCCGCTCTTCCTGGCCGTCCTCGGCCCGGCCATCCTGGCCGACTCCTGGCGGCTGGCCGAGATCGCGGCCTTCTACCAGGCCCGGCCCCTGCTCCTGCTCGCCAACCTGCCCGGCTTCCTCGTCGCCCTCATCGCCGTCCAGGCCAAGCTCGAGCGGACGCCGTTCGACATCCCCCACGCCGAGACCGAGATCGTCGGCGGCACGTTCACCGAGTATTCGGGCAAGAAGCTGGCCCTGTTCCGGCTGACCTTCGACATCGAGCTCGTCGTCGCCAGCGGCCTCCTCGCCGCCGTGTTCCTGGGCGGCTTTCCGGGCGGAGCGATCGTCGGGTTCCTCCATTTCGTGGTCAAGACCCTCTTCATCATCTTCCTGCTGTCGCTCCTCCGGGCCCTGACCTCGCGGATCCGCGTCGACCAGGTCGTTTCCTTCGCCTGGAAGGTCCTGGCCCCGCTGGCCGTCCTGCAGCTTCTGATCACGATCCTGCTGAAGGGATTCCTGCCATGAAGATCGCCGTCTTTCTGCCCGAGCTCCTGCGCAACTTCTTCAAGAAGCCGGCCACGGTCGACTATCCCTTCCAGAAGACCGCCGTTCCCAAGGATTTCCGCGGCACCCCCTTCCTCAACCCCGACATGTGCATCGTCTGCAAGGCCTGCGAGCGCGACTGTCCGGCCGAGGCCATCGAGATCACCGACGTCGATCCGGCCGCGAAGCGTTTCCGCATGGTCATCCACAACGACCGCTGCATCCACTGCGCCCAGTGCGTCGATTCCTGCCCGACGAACCCCAAGGCCATGCAGATCGACAGCCTGTTCGAGATCGCCACGGACGACCGCCACAAGCTGAAAAGGGACTGGGTTTACGTCCGGGCCGTGCTCAAACCCAAGGCGGCCGCTCCTGCGGCCCCGGCCGCGGCTCCCGCCGAGCCATCCGCGACGACCGGATCGAAGGCCTGATCTCCAGAGATCCCCAAAGCCCTCATCCGGAGGTCGGATGAGGGCTTTCTTTCTTTTCCCTTATCCCGGGAGGTCCCTCTCTACGGCTTTGCTCGGGAATCGCCTCTAGCTCCCCGGCCCCCCGGGAACCAGTTCATCCGGTTCCCCCCGCTGCGCGGGTCCCCCTTCCACTACGGGGATCTTCGAGGCGACATCCCTCGCCGCCTCGTGAGGGACGCCCGGAAAGGAGAGAAGAAACGCTTTTTCCGGCTTCTTCCGGATCCCCTCAGCGGGGGCCCGGTCAGATCTTCATAGGCATGAGGACGTAGAGGTTCGTGATGGCGTCCTCGCCGTCCGGCTTGATGAGGACGGCGCTGTTCTCGTCCTTGACCTCGAAGACGACCTTCTCCGTGCCGACGGCCGTGAGGAAGTCGAGCAGGTACTGGGCGTTGAACCCGATCTCCAGGTCCTGGCCCTTGTACTCGACGGCCAGCCGGTCGCGGGCTTCGCCGATCTCGGGATTGGAGGAGAACAGCCGCATGCGGTTCTTCTCGATGGTGAACTTGATCCCCTTGGACCGTTCCGCGGACAGGAGGGAGACCCGGCGGATGGCGCCGGCCAACTCCTCGCGGGGCACGACCAGCCGGCCCGGGTTGTCCTTGGGGATGACGGCCTGGTAATTGGGGAACTTGCTCTCGATGATCCGGGAGATGAGGGTCCGCGGCCCGACCCTGAAGAAGAGGTTGTTCTCGTCGAGGTCGAAGGCGACGGTCTCGTCCTCGAGCTTCCGGATCTCACTCAGCGTCTTCTTGGCGACGATGACGCTGATGTCCTTCTCGATCTTCAGCCCTTCCTGGGCCTTCTTCGTGTAGGAGAGCCGGTGCCCGTCCGTGCTGATGAGCTCCATCTGCCGGTTCTTCAACGACAGCAGCGCCCCGTTCAGGTAGTAGCGCTGCTCCTGGGTGATAGCGTAGAAGACCCGGTCGATCATGTCTTTGAAGTCCTGGAGGGGCAGGTCGATCCCCTTTTCGAACTTGGCGTCCGGGACCTGGGGATAATCCTCTTTGGCCAGGCAGAGGATCTTGAACTCGCTCTCCCCCGCCTGGATGTTGAGCGTCTCGTCCTTCAGCTCGACCCGGACGGTCTGACCCTCCGGCAGGGACTTGACGATCTCGAAGATCTTCTTGCCGTTGACCGTGATCGCCCCGGGCCTCTCGATCTCCGCTCCCAGGTGCGTCCTCATCCCGACCTCGAGGTCCGTTCCCGTCAGCTCGATGTCCGACGGCGAGACGTTCATCAGGATGTTAGCCAGGATGGGCATGGTGTTCCGTTTTTCGACGATGCCCTGGAGTATCTGGAGTTCGGCCAGGAACGCTTCCTTGGGGATGGAGAATTTCATGTCTTCACCTTTCTTTCCGGGTTCCTTTTATTCTTATTATTTAATTCATAATAAAAGGTTAAATCAAGAAGAGAAACAATAAAGTCCGGTGCAAATGTGGGAATCTCCGCCAACCCGCTGTGTATCCTCATTGGATCAGGGCGATGAAGGTGTTGATTTGTTTGTTGAATTCGGGATCGTCGTTGCGCATCTTGTCGATCTTGCGGACGCTGTGGATGACGGTCGTGTGGTGTTTTCCACCGAATTTCTTTCCGATCTCGGGCAGCGACGCGTTCGTCAATTCCTTGGCCAGGTACATGGCGATCTGACGGGGGAAGGCTATCTTGGGGGAATTGTTCTTCGATTTGATCTGGGCGGACTTGATCTTGAACTCGTGGCAGACGAGCTTCTGGATCTTTTCCACAGTGATGATCGAGGCCGACGTGTCGAGAAGGCCCTTGAGGGCCTCCTTGGTCAGGTCGAGGTCGATCCTTTCGCCCTTGAGCGAGGCGTAGGCGATGACCCGGCGCAGGTAGCCCTCGAGCTCGCGGATGTTGGACTGGACCTTGTCCGCCACGTAGAGGGCGACGCTGTCGGGCAGGGAAACCGCCTCGGCCTCGGCCTTCTTCTTGAGGATGGCGATGCGCGTCTCGATGTCCGGCGGCTTCAGGTCGGCGATCAATCCCCACTCGAAACGGGAGCGGAAGCGCTCCTCGAGGTGGGGGATCTCCTTGGGCGGGCAGTCGCTCGAGATGACGATCTGCTTCTGGCTGTCGTAAAGGTGATTGAAGGTGTGGAAAAACTCCTCCTTCGTCCGCTCCCGGCCCGCAAGGTAGTGGATGTCGTCCATGAGCAAGATGTCGACGCTCCGGTATTTCTCGCGGAACTCCAGGACCTTGCCGTACTGGAGGTGCGTGACGAGATCGTTCATGAACTTCTCGGTCGTGACGTAGAGGACCTTGTTCCGCCCGCTCTGATGGAGGCAATAATGCCCGATGGCGTTCATGAGGTGGGTCTTGCCGAGACCGGCCCCGCCGTAGATGTAGAGGGGATTGTAGGATTTAGCCGGGCTCTTGGCCGCGGCCGTGGCGGCCGCGTGGGCGAACTGGTTGCAGCTCCCGACGACGAAGTGCTCGAAGGTGTAATTGGGATTGAGGTTGGGGTTGACGGGCTGTCCCTGCTTCGTCTTCCGGTCGTCGGGCGAACGCCGCATGAAGACCGCGGGCGTGTCCTCGTGGATGTAGCGGATATCGAAGGCCTTGGCGAAGATCTCGCGGCAGCAATCGGCGATGACGTTCGAATAATGGAAGGACAGCCAGTCCCGGAAATAGGAATTCGGGACCTTGATGTAGAGGCGGTCCTCATCCCGGCCGATGAACATCGTCGGTTCGAACCACGTCTCGAAGGAGTTCGGATCGATCTTGGTCTCGACGGCCCGGAGGATCTCACTCCAAGGGTTTTGATTATCTTTCAGTTCCATGAAAGCCGCTGCTTTTTCCACAGATTTTTCCACATCTGTGGAAAATCCTCTCCCGGGAAGACATCCGTCCGGGAAAGGCCCGGGAATGATAGCACTCCGATGAGGGCAATACAAGCTTTTTTTTATGGGGAAAACGGCTTTCCGGCAACTCCCGGCGGGGGCCCGGAAAAGGGCCATCCGGAGGGGCTCGCCCGGGCTCCGGAAAGGCCTGAAAAACGGCCGAAAATAAGTCCGAAAACGCGGTCGGGCCGGGGCGGAGAGGCTGTGGAAACCTTGCCTTTTGTCGGGCTTAGAGGGAGAGGGCGGTCAGCGGCGGAGCAGGGCCCGGCGCTCGATCGTCGACGTGCCGAGCAGGGCCGGGAAGAGGCGCGCGCGGATGCGGTCGGAAAGATCGGAGAAGGCGAACTCGACCGGCTTGTCGAGCTCGCTGTAATCGCGGTCTTCCCGGAGACTCGTCCGGTGGAGGACCTCGCCCGTCGCGGCGGAGACGAGGAAGACGTCGACAACCATTGTCCAACGGAGATGTTCGATCAAGCCGCTGCGGGAGGCGTCGAAAAGTCGGTCGATGGGCATGACGCGGTCGACGGCTTTGCGCACCTGTCCGGTGAGGCTGACGGAACCGGTGAGGAAGACGGCGCCTTCGTGCCCGGCGCCCTTTTCTTTCCAGAACGAGGGCGGGGCCGGACCGGCCGCCGCTTCGGCGGGCACCGTCGCGCGCGAAATCGGGCCCGGGAATACGCGGCCGATCTCCGCCGCCAGATAGTTCGGGAGCTCGAGACCGGGCGCGAGATCCGGCGGCGGAGCGGTATCGGCGAAATCGGTCACGACGATCTCGCTGAAAGAACCGGGAGGCAGGACCGCGATGCCCGGCATGTTCAGGCTGACCCCGACCGGCCCGCCGGAACTGCAGGCCGCGCCCGCGAGAAGGGCGGCGGCGAGGGCCGACGGAACGAAGCCCCTCACGGAATCCTCCCGCGGAGCCGCTCCAGGCGGGCCTTGAAGGCCGCGTAGTTCGTCTTGATCGTCGGTTCGTCCGGGGCGAGCCGGAGGGCTTCCCCGTATTCCCGCTCGGCCGCCTCCCACGCGCCCTGCCGTTCGTAGGCGACGGCGAGGTTGTTGTGGGCCGCCGCCGATCCGGGGTCCTTCTCGACGGCCTGGGCCCATTGGCGGGCGGCATCCTCCCAGGCGTCCTGCCGGGCCGAAACGAGGCCCGCGGCCAGGAAGCCAGATGCGGGGGACCGCGCACAGCTCCCCGCGGCGAGGAGCGCGACGACGGCGAGCGATGCGATGGCTTTGAACCTCATGCCGGCCTCGGCCCCAGATTACGACCATCCGCCGCCCCGGTCAAGCGAGCGGGACAGTTGAAATTTGCCTCGGAGCGGATTTTGTGGTATAAATTCGGCTCAAATCGAGACGAAAGAGACAGGACCATGCCGAAAGTCTGCGAGATCTGCGAGAAAGGCCCCATATTCGGGCATAGCGTCAGCCATTCCCACAAGGCCTCCCCGAAGAAGTGGAAGCCCAACCTCCAGCGGGTCAAAGCCCAGACGCCCAAGGGCGTCCGCCAGATCTGGGTTTGCACCCGGTGCCTGCGATCGGGCAAGGTGGCCAAAGCCGCCTGACCTGGCCTCTTCATAATAACAAGGCCCGCCCGGTCAGACCCGTTCCACCGACACGACTTCTTTCAAGCCCGCGATACGCTTCGAGATGTCCTCGAGGTGCCGGATGTCCCGGATGCGGATGTCCAGCGTGATCCGCGCCTTCCCCTCCGACGCCATGGACGCCTCCGCTTTGGAGATGTCCCCTTCGAGGCCCGCCACGGCCGTGGCCACCTTGGCCAGCACCCCGGGGGTATCGTGCGTCTTGACCAGCAGCCGGGCCTTGAACGTCCCGGCGAACGACGGGTCCCAGGACACTTCGACCAGGCGCTGGCCGTCGAGGATCTCCTTGGAGACGAGCGGGCAGCGCAAGGAGTGGACGGTCAACCCGCGGCCGGCGGTGATGTAGCCGACGACCGGCTCGCCCTTGACGGGCGAGCAGCATTGCGCCAGCTTGATCATCTGCCCGTCGATGTCCGTGATCCGGACCCCGGCACCCGGCCCCGGCGCGATCCGGGCCGCCGCCGATCCGGGGTCCTTCTCGACGGCCTGGG
>JBGSUG010000082.1:0-4714 GCA_041736225.1 Candidatus Aminicenantales bacterium
CTGGTCCGGCGCGGCGGGAAGCGCCGCCGGCGCAAAAAGGACGGCGGCGAGGGCGAGCGCGGCGAGTGCTTTGGGCACGGCCTAGACCAGGTACCTGTCGATGAAGTCCACGATCGTGTAGGCGATCGCGGCGGTCAGGGCGGCGCCGGGGATGGTGAAGATCCAGGCCCAGACGATCTTGAGGGTCACGCCCCAGCGGACGGCCGACAGGCGCTTGGCCGCCCCGACGCCGGAGATGGCCCCGGTGATGACGTGGGTCGTGCTGACGGGCACCCCCGCGTGGGTGGCGACGAAGATGCTGATGGCGCTGGCCGTCTCGGCACAGAAGCCGTCGATCGGCCGGAGCTTGGTGATCTTCTGGCCCATCGTTTTGACGATGCGCCAACCCCCGGAGACGGTTCCCAAGGCGATCGCGGCGTGCGCGGAGAGAACGACCCAGAGCGGGATGTGGAAGGTCTTGGTCCAGCCCGCGGCGTAGATCAGGCTGGCGATGATGCCCATCGTCTTCTGGGCGTCGTTGCCGCCGTGGCCGAGGCTGTAGAGGGCCGCGGACAGGAGCTGGAGGCGTCGGGCCTCCTTATTGATGCGGGTTGGATTCCCTTTACGGACGATCCACGTGGTGGCCGTGATGAAGAGGACGCCCAGAGCCATGCCGAGGAGCGGGGCGATGAAGATGAACATGACCGTCTTGACCCAACCGTGGGCGATGATGGCGCCCGGGCCCGCCTTGACGATGGCCGCCCCGGCGTAGCCGCCGATCAGGGCGTGGGAGGAGCTCGTCGGCAGGCCCATGAGCCAGGTGAAGAGGTTCCAGCCGATGGCCCCGAGGAGGGCGGCGAAGATGACCGGGGGGGTGACGATGGAGATGTCGATCATCCCGGCGCCGATCGTATGGGCGACACCCGTCCCGAAGATGAGGAAGGCGATGAAGTTGAAGAAGGCGGCCCAGAGGACGGCCTGCCGCGGCGACAGGACGCGCGTCGAGACGACGGTGGCGATGGAGTTGGCCGCGTCGTGCATGCCGTTCGTAAAATCGAAGGCCAGCGCGACGAAGATGATGAAGAGAACGAAGAGGAGTCCGGCGTCGGGCATGAGGCTCAGGTGGACTTGACGATGATCTCCTCGATCACGTTGGCCACGTCCTCGCAGCGGTCCGCGGCGACCTCGAGCCGGGTGTAGATCTCCTTGAGCTTGATGAGGTCCTTGATCTCGGCGGCCGTCTCGGCCTTCTCGAAGAGATCGGCGATGGCCTCGCGGCAAACGACGTCGGCTTCGTATTCGAGGATGTTGATCTGCTTGCAGAAGGCGTGAATGTGGCTGAGCGTCGCCAGGTGGTCGACGGCCTCGACGATCTGATCGACCGCCTTGACGATGATGTCGACGAGCTTCTTGATCGCGGGCGTCGGCCGCTCCAGATTGAAGGTCCACATCCGGCTGGCCACGCCCTCGACGCAGTCGAGCACGTCGTCGAGGCCGCTGGCCAAAGCGTGGATATCCTCCCGTTCGAACGGCGTGATGAAGGTGTCGCGGAGCTTGGTGATGATCTCGAGCGTGATGTTGTCGCCCTGATGTTCGATCCGCTTGATGTGCTCGTACTTCTTCTCGACGTCCCCGCGTTTTTCCGGGAAGTGGTCGACGAGCTCCTGGAGGGCCAGGGCGCCTTCCCTGAGGTTGGCGGCGTCCTGGCGGAAGAGCTCGAAGAACTTGTGGTCCTTGGGAAAGAGGCTCAATTTCATGGTGTTGTTCCGGTCTCCGAGAGGGCTATGCTAATGGAGGCCGGGGCCGATGTCAAATGGCCCCGCTCGCCCGCCGGCGGAGCCTATCGGACGAGCTCTGCAGCGAGCTTCTTGATCTCGGACTGTTCGGGATCGAGCCTCAGAGAGGCGTTGAAGGCGTCGAGGGCGTCCGACTTCCTCCCCAGCTTCATGTAGCACTTCCCCAGGGAGTTCAGCACGCCCGTCTCGCTGTTGTAGAGCTTGTTGGCTTGGACCAGCTCGACCAGGGCCTCTTCGTACTCCTCCCGGCCGAGCAGGGCCTGGCCCCGGATGACGCGGTAGACGAACTGGCGCTTTTCGTCCTTGCGCAGGGTTTCGGCGATCTCGAGGGCCCGGTCGAACGCTCCGGTCCTGATGAGGAATTCGGCGTAGCGGACGACGCCCTCCGCGTATTCCGGCCTCGACCGGAAAGCCTCCTCGTAGAAGGCCGCGGCCGCGGCCGCGCGGCCCGTCTTCTCGAGCTGTTCGCCGATCATGTAGCGGAAGAGGAACTGGTTGGCCACCGGGATGCCTTTGGCGTTGGCGATCGGATGCCCTATCGCCGCGGCCGGCGAAACGGTCAGCGTGTCCGTTTTCTCGTCGAGGACCTCTCCGCCCGGCCCGGTCAGGACGACGGAGATCTCGTAGTAATCGGGCTCGAGCTCCCCGGCCGGGATCAGATAGGGGAAGCTCAGGATCCGCCCGGCCGCGGGGGTGTCCAGCCGGACCGTGTAGGTCTTGCGGACCGGATTCGCCTCCCGGAGGCCCTGGACGACGATCCGCGCCTCCCCGCCGGCCACGAGTCCGGGGGTGGCGTTCAGCACGTTGAAAAGGACGGCGATGCCGTCGCCCGTGGCGAAGGTCCTCTTGGGATCGACGACGAGCTTTTTGTCCAGGACCTTGAACGGGATGTGGACGTCGCGCGGATAGGTTTCGTACTTGTAGCCGAGGAAGGGGCCCTCGATAGAAGGCGATGGCGAGGCGGCCGGGATCTCCAGCGTCCGTTCGAGGAGGCTGAACTGCTTGCCGACCGTGTTGGTCAGGAGGACGCTCAGCGCGTATTTGCCCTCGGCGATGGGGAAGGACTCCTCGACGGCCAGGCCGTTGGTCTTGACCCTGTCCCAGGAATCCTCCGGGAAATAGAGAGGGAATTCCCGGTTGTACTGGAAGACGATGGCCTCGCCGTCGCGGAGGCTGATATTGACCTGGAAGTTGCAGTAGAACTGGTTCTTCGGCTCGTAGAGGTCGACGTTGACTTCGGCCGGGACCATGGAGAAGTGGAAGAAGCGCAGGCCCGTGACCGGGTCCTCGAGAACGGCCGTCGCGGCGTCGCTCTCGACGTAGTTGGTCAGGTACTCGGTCGACACGAGGCCCTTGTAATTGAGGAAGTGCGTGGCATAGGACGGGTTGACGTCCAGAGTGGGCGATTCCATGATGTCGGCGAGAAGCATGGCGTTGCGCGGCGACGGCGACAGGTCGTAGTTGTATTCACCCGGGATGCGGGTGATGGCGATCTCGGCCAGGGTCGGGGCAAGGCCCCGGATCTTCTCATAGAGCGTGTTGTAGTCGAAGGGGTCCTCGATGTCCTTCTGGTCGAGGAGCAGGCGCGATGGGCCGTCGGTGACCGGGTCGTAGAGCTTGAACTCGCCGACGCCGCCGCGCTGGAAGAAGAGGAGGGAGAACTGGGGCGGCAGGTCCCGCCGGGCGTCCCCGTAGTAGCTCCAGGAATAGCAGGGGACGAGCCCGATCGAGGCCTCGAAGCGCTCGACGCTCGCGGGCGGGCCGAGGACCATGTGGATGCGGCCCATGTCGGTCTTCCAGCCCTCGCGCGTCGTCCCGCGGCCGTAGAACTCGTTGCAGTACTTGAACCTCTTGACGATCTCGTCCCGGTATTCGTTCTCGGGCGTGCCGGGCGTCGGGTCGCGCTGTTTCCAGAACGTCTCGACGAATGCGTCGCGGTCCCGGTCGGACGTCAGCTTCATGAAGACGTCCTTTTCGACAGGCTGGATGTGGTAGGTGACGAGGTCCAACCAGTCCCCGTACTTGAGGGCCAGATCCTCGACGGGGGCTTCCGGCGCGGCGGAGAACAGGCCGGCGGCCAGGATGAGGACCGCCGCCACCCCGAGTTTCCGGATCCCAACGGCCTTGGCTTCTTGAGTCATGCGCGCTCCATCCGTATCCTCCGAAGCCCTTATTCTATCACGCGGTTGACTGGACCGTCTAAACCGGCGAGAACGCCCCGGACGTAGCCGACGGACTCGGCCAGCCCGGGGAGCGGGTTCCGGCCGTCTTTCTCGTATTCGAACGCGGCGGTCCCCTCGAAGCCCACGGCCGCGAGCGTCCGGAGGAAGCGGGGGAGGTCGACGACGCCGCGGCCGGCCTCGACGGCGACGCCCGCTTCCGTCGAGGCGGTGACGTCCTTCAGGTGGACGTCGAGGAGTCTCGGGCCGCAGGCCGCGGCCGCCTCCGAGGGGTCGACGCCCGAGCGCTGGCAGTGCCCGACGTCGAGGCAGACGCCGATCCGGGGATCGAGGTGTCCGACGAGGTCCAGGATAGATCGGGGAGTCGGGTAGCGCCGGTCGCCCGGTCCGTGGTTGTGGATGGCCAGCCGGATGCCCGTCTCGCGGACCTTCGCCTCGACCCGGCCGAGGAGGCCGTGCTCGGGGACGCCGATGATGACGCCCATGCCGCCGGACCGGGCGTAGCCGAAGGCGCGGTCGACCTCGCTTTCGTCCGTCATGTAGATGACGCCGCAGCCGTAGAGCGCGAAGCCGGCTGCCCGGACCTTGGCCGCCGCCGTC
The DNA here is from genome assembly GCA_041736225.1 of Candidatus Aminicenantales bacterium. GTDB lineage: Bacteria > Acidobacteriota > Aminicenantia > Aminicenantales > Saccharicenantaceae > RBG-16-66-30. Next base: position 4,556 of record JBGSUG010000082.1, read on the forward strand.
CGGACGGCTTCGGGCGGGCTGTCGAGCGGCAGATGGACGTCCTTGAGGGCGATGCGCTTGAGTCCGACGCGTTCGGCCATGGCCAGGGTCGCGTCGAGGTCGAACTCGCGGCAGGTGTAAGACGCCAGCCCAAGCGTGAAGGCCGGCGCCGGGCCAGCT
>JBGSUG010000260.1:0-2234 GCA_041736225.1 Candidatus Aminicenantales bacterium
GCAACGGCGCCCGCCGGACGGACCATCGGCCTCATCGTCCCCCACGCGGGCTACGTCTATTCCGGACGGACGGCCGCGGCCGCGTACGCCTTCGTCCGGGGCCGGAAGATCGACACCGTCGTCATCGTCGGGCCGTCCCACCGGGTCGCGTTCGAAGGCTCGGCGATCTGGCCGGACGGCGGGTTCCGGACGCCGCTCGGCGTCGCCCGCGTCGACGCCCGCCTGGCCGGGGCCATCGCCAAGGCTTCCGGAGCCCGCTTCCTGCCGGAAGCGTTCGCCGAGGAACACTCCGTCGAGGTCCAGGTGCCGTTCGTCCAGAGGGCCCTGCCCGAAGCCGCCATCGTCCCCATCGTCATGGGCCGCCAGACCCGGGACACCATCCGGCGGCTGGCTTCGGCCCTGGCCGCGACGTGTCTCGGCAAGAACGTGCTCGTCGTCGCTTCGACCGACCTGTCCCATTTCCTGCCCAAAGCCCGGGCCCAGGCCACGGACGCGGAAACGGCCGCTCTCATCCAGGGCCTGAAGACGGACGTCCTCATCCGCAAGGCCGAGGCCGGGGAGAACAATATGTGCGGCGGCGGTCCGGTCGCGGCGCTGCTGCTCCTCGCGGAAAAGGCCGGGAAGCCCAAGGTCGAGATCCTCGGCCGGACCGACTCGTCCTCCTTCGGCGGTCCCGTCGTCGGGTATCTCGCCGCGGCCGTCTCGTCGGAAGCGGATCCGGCGCCGGAGGATTTTTCGCTGACCGCGGAGGAAAAGACCGCCCTGCTCGGCCTGGCCCGCTCGGCCGTCACGGAATTTCTCGGGCGGGGCACCGCGATCGCGGACCGGACGGGGATCGAAAAGCTCCGCGCGCCCCGCGGCGCGTTCGTGACCCTCACCCGGAACGGCGAGCTGCGCGGCTGCATCGGCTTCATCGAGCCGGTCCTCCCGCTGGGGCAGGCCGTCATCCGGACGGCCGTCTACGCCGCCACCGAGGACCCCCGCTTCCCCCGCGTCGCCGCGGCCGAGCTCGAGGACATCCGTTTCGAGATCTCGGTCCTGACCCCGGCCCGGCCGATCGACGACCCCAAGAGGATCAAGGTCGGCACCCACGGCCTGATCATCGAGAAGGACGGACGGCACGGCGTGCTCCTGCCGCAGGTCCCGGTCGAGAACGGGTGGGACCGCCAGACCTTCCTCGACCAGATCTGCATCAAGGCGGGCCTTCCTCCCGGGGCCTGGAGACGCGGGGCCAAGCTGTCCGTCTTCGAAGCCATAGTTTTCCACGAGTAACGCCGCCTGGGGCCTCAGGCATCATCCTCGTTCGCTGCTGTGATTTATGAGGATCATCTTCTGGTTCCGGGAAGTTCCTCTCTCCGGCTGTGTTCGGGGATATCCTCTAGCTCCCCGGCCCCGGGAACCAGTGCGCGCGGTTCCCCCCGCTCCGCGGGTCCCCCCTCCACCACGGGGATCTGCGAGGACAATCCCCTCACCGCCTCGAGAGGATAGCCCGGAAACGGAAGATGAACCATTTTCAGCACCGTTCCATTCGACGGGCTGGGCGCCAGGACGCCGGAGACATGTACCTGATGACCGGCGGCGTTATGCGTGGGGTGTTTTCTGCTATAATGGAAAATTAATGAGCCGGAGTTAGACGCGATGCCGATATACGAATACCAGTGCACGAAGTGCCGCGAGGTCTGCGAGGTCCTGCAGAAGGCCAAGGACAAGCCGCTCGACAAATGCCCCCATTGCGGCGGGCCCATGGTGAAGCGCATCTCCTCGCCGGCCATCCAGTTCAAGGGCAGCGGCTGGTACGTCAACGACTACGCCAAGAAAAGCTCCACGCCCTCCGGGACCAAGACCGAAGTCAAACCCGGGCCGAAGGACGAAGCGAAAACCGGGACGAAAACCGAAGCGAAGGCCGAAACGAAAGCTGAGCCCAAAGCCGAGTCCGGCGAGGCCGCCGCGGCCAAGCCCGACCGGCCGTCCAAATAGCCGGCACACCGGAGGTCTTCGCCACGGGCGAACGCTCGCCATGACAACACGCAGGGCCGTTTTCCTCGACCGCGACGGCACCCTCAACGAAGACACCGGCTACCCGTCCGATTTCCGCCAGGTCCACATCTATCCGGACGCGTTCGAGGCCGTCCGGCGGCTGCGGCAAGCCGGTTTCGTGCCGGTCGTCGTCACCCACCAGTCCGGCGTCGGCCGCGGCTACTTCGACGCGCAGGACCTCGAGGCGCTCCACGCCC
>JBGSUG010000272.1:0-5378 GCA_041736225.1 Candidatus Aminicenantales bacterium
GGCTCGAGGGCCGCAGTTCACGTCGAACGCGGTCTCGAGCTCGCGGTCCTGGCGGATCTCTGGGACGCCGGCGCCGCGCTCATCTTCCTGACGCCGCCGAGCGACGACCGCTCTCTCCTGCTCCCGATCGAGGCCAAGGCCCTGCGGCGCAAGATCCCGGCCCGCGCCTTCTACCTGTCCACGGCCTTCCTGCCCTGAATCTATCCCGAACGGGTTGAAAAATAACTTCGTTCCGCTACAATACGCCTCTCATGGAAGCGCATAACCTCGGCCAGACCCTGTCGCTGTGGACGGTCGTCCCGTTCCTGGGGCTCCTGCTGTCCATCGCCTTCCTGCCGCTCAAGGCCCCGCATTTCTGGGAGAACCACAAGAACAAGGGCCTCGTCGCCTTCCTGTGGTCGCTGCCGATCGCGGTCTACTTCCTGTTCAACGCCCCGCACGAGCTCGTCCTGTCGATGAAGGACTACGCCTCGTTCCTCATCCTGCTCACGGCCCTGTTCATCATCTCCGGGGGCATCGTCCTCAAGGGCGACCTCAAGGCGACGCCCGAGGTCAACTCGCTCTTCCTGCTCGTCGGCGCCGTCCTGGCCAACTTCATCGGCACGACGGGCGCCAGCATGCTCCTCATCCGGCCGCTCCTGAAGACGAACTCCGAGCGCAAGCATACGGCCCACATCCCCATCTTCTTCATCTTCGTCGTCTCCAACATCGGGGGGCTGCTGACGCCGCTCGGCGACCCGCCGCTGTTCATGGGCTTCATCAAGGGCGTGCCCTTCTTCTGGACCCTGCGCCTCCTGCCTCTGTGGGGGCTCATGGTCGGTGGTGTCCTCGCCGTCTTCTACATCTTCGACGGCATCCGGTACCGCAAGGAGGAATGCCGGGACCTCATCCGCGACCGGCAGCGGGTCGTCCCCCTGCACATGACCGGGGCGGTCAACTTCCTCTGGCTCGCCGGGGTCATCGCGGGCATCTTCCTGCCCTTCCCCCGCCGCGAGGGCGCGCTCGTCCTCATGGCAATCCTGTCCCTTCTCACGACTAAACGGGAGTGCCGCACCGACAACAGGTTCACGTACAACCCGATCATCGAGGTGGCGGTCCTCTTCGCCGGGATCTTCGTCACCATGGTCCCGGCCCTGCTCATCCTGAGCGCCCGGGCCGCGCAGCTCGGGGTCTCCAGGCCGTGGCAGTTCTTCTGGATGACCGGGTCCCTGTCCTCCTTCCTCGACAACACGCCGACCTACCTGGCCTTCTTCTCCATGGCCCAGGGCCTCGGCCTCAACGGAGAGGTGCTGGGCATCCCGACCATCCTGCTCATGGCCATCAGCGCGGGCGCCGTCTTCATGGGCGCGAACTCCTACATCGGCAACGGCCCGAACTTCATGGTCAAGGTCATCGCCGAGGAACACAAGCTGAAGATGCCCTCGTTCTTCGGCTACATGCTCTACTCTTTCGTGGTCCTCGCCCCTCTCTATCTCGTCGTCACGCTCCTCTTTTTCAGGTAAAGACCGGCTGGGACCCCGTCATGAACTCACCGTTCGTCGCCCCCCCCCCGGACATGTGCGCCGCGGCCGGTCCCGCGACGCGCCGCGGGCGCGTGCGGGTCCAAGCAGGGGGCCGCGAAACGACGCTACTAATGGTGCCCGCCGGACCCGGCTCTACAAAAAAAAGCGGTCGAAACCCATAAAATACTTGACAATCGGTTAGAATGGTCTATAAATGAAAATGAAAAAAGATGAACGCGACGCGCGGTGAACGCGTAAGAAAGAGTTGAAAGAAGGAACGAGAGATGAAGATCGCTTTGGTCTATAGCTCGAAAGCGGGGATGGAAGCGACGCTCGACGTCCGCCCCGACGAGCAGAAGAGCGAGGAGGAAGAGCCTCCACTTCCGAACGACATGCTCGCCGAGTGCGACTCGGACGAGACGATCGCCGCCGTCGGGCATGTCCTCCGGGAAAAACACCAGGTCGTCCTCGTCGAGTCCGACGACAAGGCGTACGGACGCCTGAAGCGGCAGCGCCCCCAGCTCGTCTTCAACATCGCCGAGCGCGTCATCGGGCCCAACCGCGAATCCCATATCCCAACGGTCTGCGAGATGCTGGACATCCCCTTCACGGGTTCCGATCCGCTGACGCTCGGCATTTGCCTCGACAAGTCCCGGGCCAAGGAGATCCTGTCCTACCACAGGATCCCGAACCCGGCCTTCTGGATCGTCGAGTCCGCCGCGGCCATACCGGCCGGCGTGCGCCTGCCGGCCATCGTCAAGCCGCTGACCGAGGGCTCGAGCAAGGGCATCAAGAACAATTCCCTCGTCCACAGCCTGGGCGAGCTCTACGAGCGCGTCGACGAGGTCGTCGGGGCCTACAAGCAGCCGGTCATCGTCGAGCGGTTCCTCGGCGGCCGCGAGTTCACCGTCGGCGTCCTGGGCAACGCGCCGGGCTACGAAGTGCTGCCCATCGTCGAGATCGACCACGGTCAGTTGCCGGCCGGGGCGGCCCCGATCTATTCGTACGAAGCGAAGTGGCTCTGGGACACCCGGGAGAAGCCCCTCGACATCTTCAAGTGCCCGGCGCCCATCCCCGCAGTGCTCGCGGCCAAGATCGAGAACCTCGTCGTCCGGACGTGCCACGTGCTGCGCATCCGGGACTGGGCCCGGATCGACGTCCGGCTCGACGACAAGGGCGAACCCAACATCCTCGAGGTCAACCCTCTGCCGGGCATCCTGCCCAACCCCGAGGACAACTCCTGCCTGCCCAAGGCGGCCCGGACCGCCGGCTATTCCTATTCGGACCTGATCCACAGGGTGGTCGAAGAGGCCTGCAAGCGTTACGGCCTCCGTCCGACGCGCATCCGGCCCGCGGCGAGCGAGCGGCCGGCGGTCCTCGCGGATCGTGCATGATCCCTTCCCCCCACATCGCCATCGTCTACAACGCCTACGAACCGAGACCGACGGCGACGGGCGAGCGTCTGTCCGAGGAGTCTGTGGCCGAGATGGCCAAGCAGGCCCAGCAGGCGGTCCAGAGCCTCGGCATCGCGACGACGCTCGTCCCGCTCCAAAGGAGCCTGCTCAATTTCCTGGGGAGGGTCCGGGAGCTCAACCCCGACGGTCTGGTCAACCTGTGCGAGGGCTACTTCGGCCGGCCGCAGTGGGAATCCAACGTCGCCGGCATCTTCGAGCTCCTCGGCCTCTCGTTCACGGGCAGCGCGGCCAAGACCCTAGCTTTCTGCCAGGACAAGTTCAAGGCCAAGGCCGTGCTCCGGGCGGCCGGGCTGCCGACGGCGCCGGCCCAGCTCATGCTGACGGGGGAGGAGCCCCTCGAGCTGAAGTTCCCGCTCATCGTCAAGCCCAACGCCGAGGACGCCAGCCTGGGCGTCTACCCCGAGTCCGTCGTCCGGGACGAGGAGTCCCTGCGGCGGCAGGTCCGGCGCTGCCTCGACAATTACAAGCAGCCGGTCCTCGTCGAGGCGTTCATCGACGGCCGGGAGTTCAACGTCTCGGTCATGGAAAACGGAGCGGTGACGCCCCTGCCCGTGTCCGAGATCGACTTCTCGGCCATGCCCAAGGACACGCCCCGCATCCTCGGCTATGACGCCAAGTGGTTCGAGGACCATCCGTTCTACCAGAAGACCCCGCCGGTCTGCCCGGCGCCGATCGACGACGAGACACGCGGGCGGCTCCAGGGGCTGGCCGCGGCGGCCTTCCGGACCATGGGCTGCCGGGACTACGCCCGGGTGGACTTCCGGATGGACGCGAAGGGCCGGCCGTTCATCCTCGAGGTCAACCCAAATCCCGACATCAGCAACAACGCCGGATACGCCCGGGCGCTCGCCGCGGCCGGGATCGATTACGCCGCGTTCTGGGGCGTCATGATCGACAACGCCTTGAAGAGAAGGGTCTCCAATGATCCGACCGATGGCAGCGCGAGATAAGGCCGCCGTGCTCGGCCTCGTCCGGGCCACGGGTTTCTTCACGGAGCCCGAGGTCGGCGTCGCCGAAGAGCTCATGGACGTCTACCTGGGCCAGCCCGGCCAGAAGGACTACGACGTCGTCGTCGTCGAGAACGAGACGGGCGGGATCGCCGGCTACATGACCTGGGGCCCGACGCCCCTGGCCGAAGACGCCTACGACCTCTACTGGATGGCCGTCGCGCCGTCCGAGCAGGGGAAGGGCTGGGGCAGGGAGCTCGTCCGTTGGCTCGAGGACGAGGTCAGGAAGCGCGGCGGGCGCATGATCGTCATCGAGACTTCGTCCCAGCCGAAGTACCACGGCACGAGACGGTTCTACATCGACTTGGAATATAAGGAAGTCGCGAGGATCCCGGATTTCTACCGGGCCGGCGACGATCGCGTCATCTACGCGAAGTATTTTGGTTAGGAGTTAGGGAGATGGACGACTGGCAACGTTTGCTCAAGGGCGCCCTCAGGAAACCCGAGGAGATCGCCCAAAAATTCGGTCTTGACGTCGAGGAGGTCCGCCGGATCGCCAAGGTGTTCAAGATCCAGATCACGCCGTACTATGCCGGCCTGATCAAGGAGCGCGGGGATGCCATGTGGCGCCAGATGGTGCCCGATCCGGCCGAGCTGCGGGCGGACACGGGCGTCGCCGATCCGCTCGAGGAGGACCACGACTCCCCGGTGCCGAGCATCGTCCACCGCTATCCGGACCGCTGCCTGTTCCTCGTCTCGCACAACTGCGCCTCGTACTGCCGCTTCTGCACGCGGAAGAGGATGGTCGGAGACCCGTCGAAGATCCACCCCCGTTACATCGAGGACGGGCTCGAATACATCAGGCACCACACCGAGATCCGGGACGTCGTCATCTCGGGAGGCGACCCGCTGATGCTCAGCGACCGCCGGCTCGAGGCCATCGTCAAGGGCGTCCGGGCCATCCCGCACGTCGAGATCATCCGTATCGGCACGCGCGTGCCGTGCGTCCTGCCGCAGCGGGTCACGGAAAAGCTCGCGGCCATGCTCAAGAAGTACCACCCGCTCTACGTCAACGTCCACTTCAACCACCCCGAGGAGATCACGCCGGAGTCGACGCGGGCGCTCGGTCTTCTGGCCGACGCCGGCATTCCGCTCGGCAACCAGACGGTGCTCCTCAAGGGCGTCAACGACGACCCGCAGGTCATGCGGCGGCTCATGCAGAAGCTGCTGGCGGCCAGGGTCCGGCCCTACTACATCTACCAGGCCGATTACGTCTCGGGGACGGATCATCTGAGGACGACCGTCGAGAAGGGCCTCGAGATCATGGAGAGCCTGCGCGGCTGGACGTCCGGCCTGGCCGTGCCGTACTACTGCATCGACGCGCCCGGAGGCGGCGGCAAGATCCCGGTCCTGCCGAAGTACCTGCAGTCGATCACCGACGAGCAGGTCGTGCT
>JBGSUG010000296.1:0-2664 GCA_041736225.1 Candidatus Aminicenantales bacterium
AGACCGGCGGGTCCGGCCCCGACCACAACGACTTCGAACCGGAAGCTATCGTTAGTCATCGGTCCGGACTTCCATGCCTTCCGCGCAGATCGTCTGGCAACTGCGGCAGTGCGGCCGGCCGTCGATCGTGACGGCGCATTCGAAGCAAACGCCCATGCCGCAGAGCGGGCCCCGCGGATGGCCGTCGACGGAGCGCCGGAAACGCGATTCCCCGGCGAGGGCCAGGGCGACGGCGACGACCGTCCCGGCCGGAACCCGGACCGGCCGGCCGTTGACGGTGAGGGTGACGGCCTCAGTCATGTTCGTTCCCTTCTGGCAGAGCGCGCGCCGGCGAATATGGCGAAACCGGTATTTCGGCCGGCCGGCTCAGGATCATGTCGGCCAGGAGCCGGCCCGTGGCGAGCGATGTCGTGATGCCCAGGCCCTCGTGGCCCGCGGCCAGCCATACTTTACGATTTCCGGAGAACGGGCCGATATACGGGAGCTTGTCGGGGGTGGCCGGCCGGAATCCGGTCCAGGCCCGGAGGGCGGTGAGCCGATCCAGGTCCGGAAGGTAGTCCGCGGCCCGCTCGAGCATGCGCCGGAGGATGTCGAAATCCACATCCGTATTCTCAGCGCCGTATTGGCGGGAGGATCCAATGAGCACTTGGCCGTTCGGGCGCGGCTGGACATTGAACGCGACCGAATCCGAAGACACCGAGTGCGCGCTTTTCAAATAGCCGAGTTCGACGATCTGGCGTCGCACATAGCCGGGATAACGGTGGGTCACGACGAGGTGGCCTTTCCGCTTTTTGACCGGAAGGCCCGCCGTCAGGCCGGGCGACCAGCATCCGGCGGCATTGACTGTCAGGCCGGCCGGGATCCGCGAGCCGTCGCCGAGGATGACTCCACCTTCAGGGTCCAGGGCTCGGACTTCGACCCCGGTCCGGATTTCGGCATCGTTCGCGCGGGCGAGCCCGAGAAGGAACTGGGCCGCCGATGGCGGATATAACACGCCGTCATCCGGGACGAACAGTCCTCCCTTCAGCCCGGGGCGCAGGTTGGGTTCGGCCTCCCGGAGTCCCGCCTCATCGAGGATTTCCGCGCGAACACCCCGAGCGTGGCAAAATTCGGCCTTCCGCCGGGCTTCGGACATCTCCTCCTCGTCGGCGGCCACCCAGAGGGTCCCACAGGAGTCATACTGCACTTCGGCCGGAAGCTCCGGCCCCAGCTCCCGCCAGAGACGGCCCGAATATGACGTCAGAGCGAACTGGGCCTCAGAATCGTCCATCAGGACGATATGGCCCATCGCCGCGGCCGTCGTCCCCGCGCCGACGGGGCCCCGGTCAAAAACGATCACCGACAGGCCCGCGCGCGCGCATTCCGACGCGCAGGCGGACCCGACGATGCCCGCGCCGACGACGGCCACATCCCAGCCGGACATCAGCCCCGAATCCCCCAAATGAACGGGTCGTTTTCGTCGAGGATCAGCGTCGATTCCGCTGTGACGAAGGCGGTGCCGGTGATGGACGGGACGATCGCGCCGTCCAGCATCCGATAGCGGCCGGTGAAGGTGCTGCCGAGGATGCTTTCCTGAACCCAAGCCGCCCCTTCGGCCAGCTTGCCGTCGGCGGCCAGGCAGGCGATCTTCGCGCTGGTACCCGTCCCGCACGGCGAACGATCATAGGCTTTCCCCGGACAGAGGACGAAGCTGCGCGAATTTCCGCCGGGGGTCGAGGGCGGGCCGAACAGCTCGACATGATCCACTTCAGGATGGCCGCTCGCGTTCAAGGCCGTGCGTATCCTCCATGCGACATCCGTCAGAGTCTCCACGTTCGCCAGGCTGAGCGTTTGGCCGTGGCCCTCCACAAGGTAGAACCAATTGCCGCCCCAGGCGACATCGCCGGACACCCGGCCGAGGCCCGGCACGTCGACCGCAAACGCCTTGGCCCTCCGATAGCTTGGCACGTTCACCACGGTCACTTCGCCGCCCGGATGAAGCGTCGCGGTAACGGTCCCCACGGGAGTTTCGATGCCGTGCTCTCCCGGACGGATGCGGCCCATGTGGGCCAAACTGACCAGGAGGCCGATCGTCCCATGCCCGCACATTCCGAGATAGCCGACATTATTAAAAAAAATGACTCCCGCGGCGCAGCCGGGATCCTCCGGTTCGCAGAGCAGCGCGCCGACGATCACATCGGAGCCGCGGGGCTCGTTGACCACCGCGGATCGAAAGGAATCGAAGTCCCGGCGGAACCGGTCAAGCCGCTCGGCCATCGGGCCCCGGCCCAGATCGGGCCCTCCGGCAACGATGAGCCGCGTGGGTTCTCCGCCCGTATGCGAATCGAGAACGGAAATGCGTCTCATGAACTTTCCATTTTATTTTGAGTTCTGAAAAGCGCGCGTTTGCGAAAACGATCCAGGCCGGTTTTTCCTTTTCCTAAACCTTATATGGATATTTTCGAGGCGTGTCAAATGCCTTGAATCGACCCTCTGGAAGATCCCCGCCCGGTCCATGGGAGGGCTGATTCAAAAAGCGTGCCGAAATCCCCCCAAAATAAAAAAGGGCCGGTCCCCTTGCGGGAACCAGCCCTCTGGCGTTCGAATAAAGTCGTTAAGCGATCAGTAGCGTCCGCCGCCGCCGCCTCTGCCGCCGCCGAAGCCGCCTCTGCCGCCGCCGCCGCC
>JBGSUG010000234.1:0-3092 GCA_041736225.1 Candidatus Aminicenantales bacterium
TCCTCGAGTACAAGATGCCGGCCGGACGCACCCTGACCTACCAGAGCAAATCCGAGGAAACGCAGGTCATGGAGGTCATGGGCCAATCGATGGACACCCATTCGACCAACAGCAGCACCGTGACCTTCAAGTCCAAGGGCCCCAAGGACAAGAACCTGCTCCTGGGGGTGACGCTCGACGAGATGGCCGCCAGCCTCACCAGCAGCGCCGCGGGCGACATGTCCCCCGACTTGAGCTCTCTCAAGGGCAAGGCCTTCGATATGGTCCTCTCCCCGCTCGGGTCCGAAGTGGACGTCGCCGCCGCTGAAGCCATCAAGTACGACTATGCCGGCGCGACCCGCAACATCTCCTCCGGTTTCAAGATGTTCTTCCCGGACCTGCCGGACAAGCCGGTCAAGGTCGGGGACACCTGGCCGTCGAACGCCGGGGTCGACGAGGACATGGGCGAGATGAAGATGCGGATGGATTTCAAGAACGTCTGCACCCTCGAGGGCTTCGAGACCGTCGACGGCATGGAATGCGCCCGCGTTTCCACCGCGGTCACCGGGACCCTCACGGGCTCCGGCAACCAGCAGGGCATGGACATGACTTTCGCGGGGACCACCAAGGGCAAAGAGACCTGGTACTTCGCGATCAAGGAAGGGCTCTTCATCAAGTCGACCTCGGAGACGACGACCGAGATGTCCATCGACGTCCCCGCCGCCGGCATGACCATTCCCGCGACCGCGACGGCCAAATCCGAAGTCAAGCTGACGGCGAAGCAGTAACCGCCCTCTCTCTGGATCCTCACCGGGGCGGGCCGTCGCCGGACGGCCCGCCCTCGTCATAAAATCCCTGGAGGAGCCTGCCCGGCCGCGTTATAATGGGCCCGCGCCGACGCGAAAGGACAGGCCATGCCCGCAATCCCTCCCAAGAAGATCGAAGACTTCAGGAAAAAGGACGACCTCCTCGTCGTCACCGGGGCCGGCGGCTTCATCGCCGGGTCGCTCGTCCGCTACTTCCACGACAAGGGTTTCACGCGCATCCGGGCCGTCGACAAGAAGCCCCTCGACGAGTGGTACCGGCGGACCCCCGGCGTCGAGGACCTCGTCCTCGATGTCAGCGTCCGCGACAACTGCGCCCGGGCCTGCGAGGGGGCGGTCGAGGTCTACAACCTGGCTGCCGACATGGGCGGCATGGGCTTCATCGAGCGCTACCGCATCGAGTGCCTCCGCTCGGTCCTCATCAACACGCACATGATCGAGGCCGCCCAGAAGGCCGGCGCCGACCGCTACTTCTTCTCCTCCTCCGCCTGCGCCTATAACGTCGACCTGCAGAAGGACGTCTGCTCGCGGGCCCTCAAGGAATCCGACGCCTACCCGGCCAACGCCGAGCGCGGCTACGGCTGGGAGAAGCTCTTCTCGGAGATCGTCTGCCAGGAATATTGGGCCGAGCGCGGCCTCAAGACGGCCATCGCCCGGTTCCACAACGTCTACGGCCCCCACGGCACCTGGGACGGCGGCCGCGAGAAGGCCCCCGCCGCCCTCTCGCGCAAGGTCATCGAGGCCCAAGACAACGGCAGCCGCGCCGTCGAGCTCTGGGGCGACGGGACGCGGACCCGCAGCTTCATGTGGATCGGCGATTGCGTCGAAGGCATCGACATGATCATGCACTGCGACGAGCTCGTCGCAACGCCCATCAACCTGGGCTCGCACGAGCTCGTCTCGATCAACGAGCTGCTGAGTCTCATCGAGGACATCGCCGGGTTCCAGGTCGAACGCCGCTACGACCGGACACAGCCGCTGGGCGTCGGCGGCCGCAACTCCGACAACACCATGATCAAACGCGCCCTGGGCTGGGAGCCGTCGACACCGCTCCGCGACGGCATGGCCAAGACCTACGCCTGGATCGAGGAGCAGTACAACCTGCGGAAGGCCGGAAAGGACGTCGTCCTATAGCCGCGAGACCGCGTCGACCCGGCCTATTTCCCGGCCGGCGGTCCGGCCTCCTGCCTCGTGACGATGGGCACATATCCGACTTCCAGCCCCTTGGGGGGCGTCACGAGAAGGGCCGGATCGAGCGCAACCAGCTGTCCGGTCCCTGGCGGGGACATATAATCCCTGTCGATCGTCCAGGCCGCATGGATCTTTTCGACGAAGGCCTGCAGCCTGGCCTTCTTTTCCGCGCTCCACGGATATTGCTGGAAGGACGGCTGGTCGACGAAACGATACCAGGAATAGGTCACGGTCGATCCGTCGGCCAGGCGGACCTGGAACGGACCCTTGACAGGGCCAGGCCGGCCCCAAACCCCGCCGCTCGGCGACGTATAGGGCACTCCAGGGGCGGCCCGCTCAAAGGCCTGGTCGTGGAGCCGGGTCTCGGTAGGCACGGCCTTGGACGGAACGACCACCCGCTCGTCCCCGGCGTGCCGGAAATACATCGGGAAATGGCCCATGGCGTTCTTGGTCCCATCGAACCATTCCAATCCCCAGACGTTGCCGTCGAATATCCGCGTGTCGAAGATCTTTTCGACGCCTTTGATGACCTTCCCGTCCTGGTCGAAGCGAGTCGTCTCGGTCGTCAGGGGCGACTTCCAGGCCCCTTGGGCATCGAAACGGCCGGAACAGACCGGACCGCCGTCCCTCCAGGCTTTGAACGCATCGTAGAGGGCTGCCTTCGAGTAATACGTCACATCTTGAACGAGCAGGGTCCGTCCTTGACCGTCGACGGGGAACCTGAGGTCCGGCAGCTTGGTATAAGCGTTGCCCTTGACGTCCCGGGACTCGAAAGCGGGGACGGTGTTGATCTCCATGGCCCCGCCGCCCATGATCCCCGGCCGGGCGTCGAGCCCGCGCCCGTAAATGAAGGGGTAATTGAACAACTTCCCGATCTTGCTCCAGGTCTCGGGGATATAATAGGCGATCGGTCCCTTGAAATTGGCTGCATTCAAGAAGCAGGTCCAGGCCTGATCGCCGGTCGGCGGCTCCCCGGCCACGGGCTCGGTGAAAGGCAAGGCCATATAAGCGTAGCCCAGGAACTCCCCGTTGGGGTTCCCTTCGAACGGGAGGGCGTCCGGAGGAATCAGCAGCCGATTGCTGAGCTGGGCGATGCCC
>JBGSUG010000313.1:0-1635 GCA_041736225.1 Candidatus Aminicenantales bacterium
ATGGCGGCCGCCGCGGTCGTCGAGATCGCGGGCGGTTCGGCCCGGCAGGCCTGTGACGCGGCGGCGATCGCAATGCAAAACGCCATGGGATCCGTCTGCGATCCGGTCCACGGGGCCTGCGAGATCCCCTGTCATACGAGGAACGGCGTCGCGGCTTCGAGCGCCATGGTCTGCGCGGACCTCATTCTGGGAGGCTATCCGAACCCCATCCCCCTGGACGAGACCCTTGACGCCGTTGCGGACGTGGGCCGGATGATGCCGATCGAGCTGCGGTGCACGGCCCGGGGCGGCATTGCCGTGGCGCCTTCGGCGCTGGCCATGAAACCCCGGCGCTGAGCCCGGGAACGGGGCGTCGGCGGCCGGCTTTTATGTATCTACGGACTTCTCGGGCGGCGGAGGATCTCCGCTGCCAGGGGCGGACCCCGCCTCCCGCAATGTCTCGATCCGGACCGGAAAAACCGGCGGCCGGATGGATTCGTTTTTCCAGCCGAAAAGCTTCTCGACGGCGGCGCCGCAGATCCGACCCTGGCAAGGTCCCATGCCGCAACGCGTCTGGAGCTTGGCGCTCCGCCAGTCGCCGTATTTCTCGAGCTCGCGCCGGGTTACATCCTCGCAGCGGCAGATCAGCGTCTCCGGATCCGCCAGGTTTTTCACCTCGTCACGCAAGGCGAAAGCCTGATCCATCGCCCGGCTGAAGGCCCATGTCCGCCGTCTTCTTCGGAATAGCCGTTCGGCCCGCTCCGGACGGCCGGCGGCCGCGAAGCCCGCGATCAGGCCTTCGACCAAGGCCCGGCCTTCTCCGCCGATCCCCGTCGGCTCGCCGGCGATATAAACGCCGGCTTGGGAACTCTCCTGCCGATCGTTCACGGTCGCCGCGCCGTCTTCCAACCGGCAGCCGAAAAGCCTGGGCAGTTCCAGGCTCGGAAGCAAACCGAAGCCGGTTGCCAGGTAGTCGCACCGCTCCGTCCAGGTCTTGCGAGCGCTTTGGAGCGTGACACTCTCCAGCCCATCGACTCCTTGAGCGGATGTGACCCAGCAGCCCGGGCGATACGGGACGCGGAGAAGGGCGGTCTTGTACTTCGCCGCCTGAAAGAGCTTGCCGGGCGCAAGCCGAGGAAGAGTCAGGCCGAAACGAATGAGTTTGGCCCAGTTCGTCTGTTCGGCGATCATGACGATATCGGCGCCGGCGGCGCGGTATTCCGCGGCGGCAGCGAAGAGGAGAGGGCCGCTGCCGGCGAGAACGACTTTTTTCCCGGCCAGGGGCCAGCCGGCTTTGACCAGCACCTGCAAGCCGCCGATCCCGACGACTCCGGGCAGTGTCCAGCCGGGGAACGGAAGAAAGAGCTCGCGCGCCCCGATCGTCAGGATGAGCTTCTCCCATCCGAATTCCCTGGAGCCCTCCGGCGATTCCGCGAGCAGGACGCCCGGCCTAAGCGCCGCGACGACGGCCGTCCGACGGACGACGACGACGCCGGCCGCATGGAGCCTCGCCAGCCAACGCTTGGCCGATCCTGAATCGCTTTTCGTTTCCTGGCCCCTCCAGATTTGGCCGCCGAGCCAGGGGGTGGCGTCGAGCACGGCGGTCCTGCGGCCGCATTCCGCCGCCGCGCAAGCCGCCGCGAGACCGGAGATCGG
>JBGSUG010000358.1:0-6214 GCA_041736225.1 Candidatus Aminicenantales bacterium
GCGGCGCTCTACGGCAAGACGCCCGAGGCCCGGGTGCTGGCCGTCCGCGGCCACAGCTTTGCCGTCGGGGAAGGGCTCACGGGGCGGGCCGAGCGGGACCTCGACCTGGCCCTCGAATTCCTCGTCGCCTTCCTGAAGGAGCGCCGGGCATGACCACCAAGACCCTCACCGTCGTCCGCGACCTCCTGGCCACCAACAAGCAGGCCGCCGCGGCCATCCGCGAAGAGCTCCGCGGTCGCGGCATCCTCGGCGTCAACCTCCTGAGCTCCCCAGGGTCCGGCAAGACCACGCTGCTCGAGGCCTTGGCCGACCGGTTCCGGGACCGCCGCCGCATGGCCGTCATCGAGGGCGACATCGAGACGGAGCGCGACGCCGAGCGCATCAGGGCCAAGGGCGTGCCGGCCTGGCAGATCACGACCGGCGGCGCCTGCCACCTCGAGGCCCGCATGGTCGGCAAGGTCCTCGGCGAAGTCCCCGCGGAGATCGACTTCCTGTTCGTCGAGAACGTCGGCAATCTCGTCTGTCCGGCCTCCTACGATCTGGGCGAAGACCTCCGCCTCGTCCTGCTGTCGTCGCCGGAAGGGGACGACAAGCCGGCCAAGTACCCGCAGGCCTTCCTCTCGGCGGACGCCCTGGTCCTGACCAAGTCGGACCTCCTGCCCCACCTGCCGTTCGACCCGGCCCGGGCGGCCGCGGAAGCCCTGGCCATCAAACCCGGGCTCCGGGTCTTCACCGTGTCGGCGCTCCGCGGCGACGGCGTCGACGGGCTGGCCGCGTACCTCGACGAGGCCCTCGAGCGCCTGAGGTCCGGCCGTGCATGAGCTCTCGCTCATCGCCTCCGTCTTCGACATCCTCGAAGAGAAGGCCCGCGAGCACGGCGCGGCCCGGGTGACGAAGGTCGTCCTCAAGGTCGGCGTCATGTCCGGCGTCGTGCCCGACCTCCTCGAGTCGGCCTTCGAGTCTTATGGGAAAGGAACGCTGGCCGAGGAAGCCCGGCTGGAGATCGTCCGCGTCCCGGTGAAGCTCCGCTGCCCCGACTGCGGCGGCGAGACGGCCCGCGAGGACACGGACTTTTCCTGCGCCGCCTGCGGCTCGCGCCGGGTCGAGATCGTCGCGGGCCGCGAGCTCGTCGTCGAGACGATAGAACTCGAAACTTGACAAGCGCAAAATCGTTTTGTTATAAATGCCCTCTTATTGTTCGGTCCGTAGGTCTCCTGGCCATGCCGTTAAGGAGATTTTTATTTTTATAGACCATAGTCGACCGACCCCGAGGCCGGCAGAAGGCCGAAAGCCGGGCCGCGCCTCCGCCCCGGCCCTCGCGCCGCCTCTCCCCTTCCTCCTGCGCCCGACCATAAGGGAAATCCTTGAATCGGAGGGATGATTTGGACATCGACAAGACCAAGATCCGATCGCTCATCGACAAGCACCAGGGCCTCAAAAAGAACCTCATCGCCATCCTTCTCGACATCCAGGAGAATTTCAACTACCTCCCCCCCGAGGCGCTGCGCCAGGTCGCCAAAACCCTGGACATGCCCCTCATCGACATCATCGGCGTGGCCACCTTCTACCGGGCCTTCAGCCTCAAGCCGCGGGGCAAGCACATCTGCCTCGTCTGCCTGGGGACCGCCTGCCACGTCCGGGGCGGCCCGAAGATCCTGGAGGAGCTCGAGCGCAAGCTGGATGTTCCGGCCGGGGAAACGACGAAGGACGACCTGTTCACGCTGGAGACGGTCGCCTGCCTCGGCTGCTGCGCCATCGGTCCCGTCGTCGTGATCGACGGCGAGTACCACGGCCATGCGACCATCCGGAAGATCGGGCCGATCCTCGGCAAGTACCAGAAGACGGAAGCCTCATGACGACGGAAAGGAAGGACATCTGATGGCCGGAAAGCAAAAACTCACCATCCAAGACCTGGCCAAGATCCGGGAAAAGACAAAATCCCTGATGACCATCCGCGAGGGCGAGGGCCGGGCCCGCGTGACCGTCCACATGGGGACGTGCGGCATCGCGGCCGGCGCCCGGGACATCATGGACGCCCTCCTCGAGGAGATCAGCAAGGCCGACATCCAGGACGTCATCGTGACGACGTCCGGCTGCGCCGGGCTGTGCGGCGCCGAGCCGATGATGACGATCGAGTTCAAGAACCAGCCGCCCGTGAAATACGGCTATCTGACCCCGGAAAAGCTGCGGAAGATCTTCGTCCAGCACATCCTGGGCGGCCAGATGGCCGCGGACCTCGTGCTGGCCGTCGGCAGCGAAACCGTGTACTGAGAGGGAGCCGTGAAACACTATCGCGCCCACCTGTTGGTCTGTGCCGGCACAGGTTGCGTCTCCTGCGGGTCCTTCAAGATCAAGGAGGCCCTCGAGGAGGAGATCAAGAAGAGGAACCTCCAGGACGAAGTCCAGGTCGTGGCCACGGGCTGCAACGGCTTCTGCGAGCGGGGCCCGATCGTCATGGTCCAGCCGGACGGCATCTTCTACCAGCTCCTCACGGTCGACGACGTGCCTCATCTCGTCGAGGAGCACCTGCTCAAGGGCCGTCCGGTCCAGAAGCTGATGTACGTCCCGCCGACCGAGAAGCAGGCCGTCCCGAAGATGAAGGACATCGAGTTCTTCAAGCACCAGCGGCTGATCGTCCTGCGCAACCGGGGCCGGATCGACCCGGAGAAGATCGAGGAATATATCGCCTTCGACGGCTACGAGGCCCTGGCCAAGGCCCTCACGGAGATGACGCCCCAGGCGATCATCGACGAGATCCTGACGTCGGGCCTGCGCGGGCGCGGCGGCGCCGGATTCCCCACGGGCAAAAAATGGGCGGCCTGCGCCCGGGAGAAGCGGACCCCGAAATATCTCATCTGCAACGGCGACGAGGGCGACCCGGGCGCCTTCATGGACCGGTCCGTCCTCGAGGCCGACCCGCACGCCGTCCTCGAGGGCATGATCATCGGGGC
Source organism: Candidatus Aminicenantales bacterium (assembly GCA_041736225.1). Classification (GTDB taxonomy): domain Bacteria; phylum Acidobacteriota; class Aminicenantia; order Aminicenantales; family Saccharicenantaceae; genus RBG-16-66-30. The sequence continues at coordinate 2,952 of JBGSUG010000358.1, forward strand.
CCGGGCCATCGGGGCGGCCAAGGGATACATCTACATCCGGCACGAATACCCCCTGGCCCTGAAGAGAATGGAGATCGCGATCGCGCAGGCCAGGGAGAGCGGCCTCCTCGGCGAGGACATCCTGGGTTCGGGCTTCGGCTTCGACCTCGAAGTCGTCGAAGGCGCGGGCGCTTTCGTCTCCGGAGAGGAATCGGCCCTGATCGCATCGGTCGAGGGCCGGATCGCCATGCCCCGGCAACGGCCGCCCTATCCGGCCCAGAAGGGCCTCTGGGGCAAGCCGACGGTCATCAACAACGTCGAGACCTGGGCCACCGTCCCCAACATCATCCGCCGGGGGGCGGCCTGGTTCTCGGGCCTGGGGACCGAGACGAGCAAGGGAACCAAGATCTTCGCGCTCGTCGGCAAGATCGCCAACACGGGCCTGGTCGAGGTGCCCATGGGGATCACCCTCCGGGAGATCGTCTACGGCATCGGCGGCGGCATCCCAGACAAGCGGGACTTCAAGGCCGTGCAGATCGGCGGCCCCTCGGGCGGCTGCCTGCCCGCCAAGATGCTCGACCTGCCCGTCGACTATGAGAGCCTGACCTCCGCCGGGGCCATGATGGGCTCGGGCGGCATGATCGTCATGGACGACAAGACCTGCATGGTCGACGTCGCCAAGTATTTCCTGAACTTCCTCCAGGACGAGTCGTGCGGCAAGTGCGTCTCCTGCCGGGAGGGGACGCAGAGGATGTACGAGATCGTCAAGGGCATCACCGAGGGCAAGGGCAAGGAGAGCGACCTGGACCTGCTCGAGGAGCTGGCCCGGATCACCAAGGACGCCTCGATGTGCGGCCTGGGCCAGACGGCCGGCAACCCCGTCCTGACGACCCTGCGCTACTTCCGCCACGAGTACGAAGCCCACATCCTCGACAAGAGGTGCCCGGCCGGCGTCTGCAAAAGCCTCATCCGCTACGTGGTCCTGGCCGAGAAGTGCACGGGCTGCCAGTCCTGCAAGAAGGCCTGCCCGAACGATTGCATCAAGGGCACGCTCAAGGACGTCCACCTCATCGACCAGTCCAAGTGCATCAAGTGCGGCGCCTGCAAGGAGGCCTGCAGGTTCGAGGCCATCGAAGAGCAGCGCGACGAAGCCATTCAGATCGTTTGAGAGGGAACATGATCACCTTTCGCATGAACGGATTGGAAGTCAGGGCGGAGGAAGGATCGACCCTCCTCGAGACGGCCAAATTCTACGGCCTCGAGATCCCGACCCTCTGCCATCACGAGGGGCTGACGCCGCACGGCGGCTGCCGGCTCTGCGTCGTCGAGATCGGGGAGGGGCTGAAGAGCAAGCTCGTCTCCTCTTGCACCTATCCGGCCGAGGAGGGCCTCGTCGTTCGGACCGACACGACCCGGGTCTGGGCGGCCCGCCGGATGATGATCGAGCTCATGCTGGCCATGGCGCCGGGCTCCAAGGTGCTCCAGGACCTGGCCTCCCAATTCAACGTCACCCAGGTCCGCTTCCCCCTGCGCAACACGGAGTGCGTCCTCTGCGGCCTCTGCACGCGGATCTGCGCCGAGCAGATGGACGCCCGGGCCATCGGCTTCCAGCAGCGGGGCCTCAAGAGGAAGATCTCGACGCCCTTCGACATGCGTTCGGAGGAGTGCCGGCTGTGCGGCGCCTGCATGTACATCTGCCCCGCCTGCCAGCTCCGCTGCCAGGGCCCGAACGCGGACACGGCCATCTGCAACGGCTGCCTGACGATGGAGCCGAGCTGTCTCGACCATTACGACGATCTCCAGTGCTGGATGTACGACGCGGGCCGCTGCGGCACCTGCGTCCGGGACAAGGTCTGACCGGGTTTACCACATGAACCCAAAGAATAAGAAAGGATAACGAGGAGGTAATTTCATGCCGAGTCTCACCAAGCTCAACAGGAGCGCCGCCACCCTGACCAAGAACAGGACGGAGGGGTCCGTCAGCCCCTTCAGCGGCATGTGCGTGACCTGCGTCGACGGCTGCATCGGGATGTGCGAGATCGGGAAATCCGCCTACCGCGGACACGAGGTCCTCTATCCCCAGCCCTTCGGCATCATCACCGCGGGCTGCGAGAAGGACTATCCCGTCGACCTGTCCCACTTCAGCATCATGGGGACGGCCAAGGGCGCCTGGGGCGTCCCCGCTGACAGCGACAAGGCCACCTTCGAAAAGGTCTCCGTCGAGACCAAGATCGGCCGCAACAAGGACATCAAGCTCAAGGTGCCCTTCGTCATCGCCGGCATGGGCTCGACCAACGTCGCCAAGCAGAACTGGGCCGGCCTCGGCGGTGGGGCGGCCATCTCCGGCGCCATCCTGACGATCGGCGAGAACGTCTGCGGCATGGACGACGAGACCGAGATCAAGAACGGCCGTGTCGTCCGCTCGCCGGACATGGAGTTCCGCATCAAGTCCTACCGCGATTGGCAGGAAAAGGGCTACGGCGAGGTCGTCGTCCAGGCCAACGTCGAGGACACCCGCCTCGGCGTCCAGGAATACGCCATCGAGAAGCTGGGCATCGAGACCGTCGAGCTGAAGTGGGGCCAGGGGGCCAAGGACATCGGCGGCGAGGTCAAGATCAAATCGGTCAAGAAGGCCCAGGCCCTGAAGAAGAAGGGCTACATCGTCCTGCCAGACCCCGAGGATCCCAAGATCATCGCGGCCTTCGAGAAGGGCAGCTTCAAGGAATTCGAGCGCCACTCCCGCCTGGGCATGGTCGAGGAGGAGTCGTTCATGGCCCGCGTCGAGGAGCTGCGCAAGGCCGGCGCCAAGCGCGTCTTCCTCAAGACGGGCGCCTACCGGCCGGCCGACCTGGCCCGGGCGGTCAAGTACGCCTCCAAGGCCAAGCTCGACCTGCTGACCGTCGACGGCGCCGGCGGCGGCACAGGCATGAGCCCCTGGCGAATGATGAACGAGTGGGGCGTCCCGCCGGTATACCTGCACTCGCTGCTGTATCAGTACGCAAAGAAACTGGTCGACAAGGGCGAGTATCTCCCGGCCTTGGCCGTCGCCGGCGGCTTCTCCTTCGAGGACCAGATCTTCAAGGGGCTGGCCATGGGTGCGCCGTTCGTCAAGCTGGTCGGAATGGCCCGCGCCCCCATCGCCGCCGCCATGGTCGGCAAGACCATCGGACGCACCATCGACGAGAACCAGGTCCCCGTCTACATCGAGCGGTTCGGCAACTCGAAGGAGGAGATCTTCGTCACCGCCGGGTCTTTGCGAAGAGAACTGGGCGACAAGGAATTCG
>JBGSUG010000367.1:0-2197 GCA_041736225.1 Candidatus Aminicenantales bacterium
GTCAAGGCGGGCACGGCCAAGGCCCTGACCCCGCCCGTCCTCAACGCTGTCCTCGGGGGCCCCGAGTGGCTACCCGACGGAAAGCGCATCCTGGCCACGCTCGTCCCCGAAGGCCGCGGCCCGGCCCCCGTCGCGCCGCGCGTCCCCATCGGTCCCGAGGTCCAGATCTCGGGCGGCAAGGAAGCCAAGGTCGCCACCTACCAGGACCTGCTCAAGAGCGCTTTCGACGAGGCCCTGTTCGACCACTACGCCGCATCGCAGACGGCGCTCGTCGACGCGGTCACCGGAGACGTCCGCAAGGTCGGAAAACCGGGCCTCTTCGACGCGATCTCGGCCTCGCCCGACATGGGATATCTTCTCGTCAGCCGGATCAAGAGGCCGTATTCCTACGCCCTGCCCGCCGACGGGTTCGCCCACTCGATGGAGGTCTGGGACATGGACGGAGGGCTGGTTAAGATCTTGGCCGACCTGCCCACCGAGGAGAACGTCCCGATCAACGGCGTCCCTACGGGCCCCCGGGCCGTCAACTGGATGACCCATAAGCCGGCGACACTCGTCTGGACCGAAGCCCTCGACGGCGGCGATCCCAAGAGGGACGCGCCCTTCCGCGACCGCTATCTCGCGCTCGACGCGCCGTTCGCAGCCGAGCCGCAGGAGCTCTTCAAGCTCAAGGAGCGGGCCGCCGGACTCCAGTACTTCGCGACGCCCGGCAAGGTCCTGGCGACGCAGAGCGAGTGGAAGCGGAGCTGGCGGACGACCTTCCTTGTCGACCTCGCGAACCCGGCGGCCGCGCCCGTCACGGTCTGGGACCTGAGCAACCGGGACAGCTACAAGAATCCCGGCCGCCCGGTCACGACGACCCTCAAGACCGGCGAGCGGGTCATCCTCCAGGACAAGGACTGGATCTACCTGAGCGGCGCCGGATCGTCCCCCAAAGGCGACCATCCTTTCCTCAACCGGATGGACGTCCGGACGCTCAAGGTCGAGCGGCTCTGGCAGTGCCAGGACCCCGCCTACGAGACCTTCGTCGATTTCGCCGGCGCCTCGCGGACTAAATTCATCACCAGCTACGAGTCGAAGTCCGAGCCGCCGAACTACTACCTCTACGACCTCAAAACGAAGAAGCGCACGGCCCTGACCGACTTCAAAGACCCGGCCCCCCAACTGACCGGGATCCGGAAGGAACGGATCACGTACAAGCGGGCCGACGGCCTCGAGCTCAGCGGCACGCTCTACCTGCCGCCGGGATACAAGGACGGGACCCGCCTGCCGGTCGTCGTCTGGGCCTATCCCCTGGAGTACGATTCGGCGGCGACGGCCGGCCAGGTCCGCGGCTCGGTCAACCGCTTCACCTTCTTCCGCGGCACGAGCCAGCTCTTCTTCCTGACCCAGGGTTACGCCGTCCTCGACAACGCCGAGATGCCGGTCGTCGGCACCCCCGAGACCGTCAACGACACCTTCATCCCGCAGATCGTCTCGAACGCCGAGGCGGCCATCCGCAAGCTCGACGCCATGGGCGTTGGCGACCCGAAGCGGGTCGGGGTCGGCGGCCACAGCTACGGCGCCTTCATGACGGCCAACCTCCTCGTCCACTGCGACCTCTTCGCCGCCGGCATCGCCCGGAGCGGCGCCTACAACCGGACCCTGACCCCGTTCGGCTTCCAGAGCGAGCGGCGGACCCTCTGGGAGGCGACCGACACCTACATCAAGATGTCGCCGTTCATGCACGCGCACAAGATCAACGAGCCCATTCTGCTCATCCACGGCATGGCCGACAACAACTCCGGCACGTTCCCGATCCAGTCCGAGCGCCTGTTCGCCGCGCTCAAGGGTTTCGGCGGGACGTCGCGCTTCGTCTACCTGCCGTACGAGAGCCACGGCTATTCGGCCCGCGAGTCCGTCCTCGACGTGCTGGCCGAGATGTTCGAATGGTTCGACACGTACGTGAAGAACAGAAAGTGAACAACGGATTTCCACAGACTTTGTGAATATCCCTGTGGAAAACCGCGTGAAGGGATATTCTAAAGACTTGTCAGACGCGGACTTTTGACGAATAGCACAGAGGGATGTGCAGAGCGTCTTTCGTGCGGAGGAGAGAACGATGAAGGAGCGCAGGTTTCACGTCGGGGTCGTCCTCACGGTCCTCGTCCTCGCGGCGGCCTGCGGCCGCCCCGCGCCCGAACCGCCGGCCGCGCGG
>JBGSUG010000371.1:0-6522 GCA_041736225.1 Candidatus Aminicenantales bacterium
CCGGCGCTCGAAGCCCGTCTCGAGAAGGCGGCCGCGTCGTCGCCGCGCGCCGTTTTCGACATCGAGCTGGCCCGCCTGACCGTGGAGATGGCCCGGGTCGCCAACGACGCCGGCCGCGAAGAGGACCGGGACTCTCTCTGCGACAAGGCCGTAGCCCGCTACGGCCGGGCCGTCGCCGCCAACCCCATCGACGCCGCCATCCACTACGAGACGGCCATGGCCTACCTGCTCTACAACTACCCCCTCATGACCTTCCAGGACCGGGCCAAGGCCTATTTCCACCAGGCGCTCGTCCTCAAGCCGGCCGACGAGACGATCAACCTGAACGTCCTGTACCTGTACTTCTCGTGGTGGCCGACACTCGAGGATGCCGAGAAAAGCTATGCGGCCGGCCTCTACCGGGCCATGCTCGTCCGCGACCCCGCGTTCCCCGCCAAGCTCCAGGCCCGTTGGACCCGGAGCTACGGCTCGACCGAACGGCTCGACGCCGTCCTGGCCGAGCTCCCCCCGATTCAATAGCGCGCCAGAACGGCGCTCCCTTCCTGGCCTTCGCCTGTTTTACCCCCTTTCTTGAGCCCGTTCGGAGCATTGTATAAACGAGGAGAAAAGGGCATAATACCCGATGAGGGTGGAACATGAAGCAAGAACAAAAGGTCCAGAAGAACCTGACCTTGATCTACTGGAAAGGCAATAAATACTGGCTTGGCAAGCTCGCCGAGAATCCTGAGATCATGTCGCAAGGCCGTACCCTGAAGGAACTCGTCGAGAACATCAAAGACGCCTATTATCAGATGACCCTCGATGACGTTCCCGCGAACTATCGCACACTCGATATCAGCGTATGAAACGGAAAGAGCTGGTTCGCCAGCTGACCGAGGCGGGTTGCATCCTCCACCGGCACGGCTCGCGCCACGACATCTATCTGAATCCCCAAAACGGGAAAAAGCAGCCCGTTCCCCGACACGGCGAGATCGAAGAGCCGCTGGTCAGGCACATAAAGAAATACCTGGGCCTATCGGACTGATTACGCCGAGCTGCCCCCGATTCAATAGCTCCGCTGTCTAGTTTCCGCCGCAACCATGAAAACTATCTTTTCCTTGCAACGAAGCGGCCTTTCCGCTCCTCCGCCTGTTTCGTTCCCGCCTTGATCCTTGCCAGAAGGTCCTTGTCCGCGAGGATCGCCTCCATTTCGAGACCGTCGACGAACTGCGCGCTCTCGAGCTGTTTCAGGGCCAGGGTCTCAATGGCGTTGGAGATCTTGCGATTGTCCTGCCGGGCATATTTCTTGAAGGCCTCGTAATGGTCCTCGGAGATCCTCAGGGTAATTGTCTTTGACATGATTCGCATTCCTTCTAAAAGATGCAAATGTATTCTATTCGCATCTATTAGCGTTGTCAAGCGCCCCCCATTGCAGAATTTTTCTAAGCCGTCAGCTCGCGAAGGTCGATCTTCGCCAGATCGTCCGTCCCCAGCCCCTTCCGCGCGCAGGCCGCGACGTGCGTCGCGATCGCGCGGATCGACTCGAGCCCCTGGGCGGCCCGCTTCTCCTCGAGGATGTCCAGCCCGATCCGGTCCATGGCCACGGGATCGCGGCTGAAGAAGATGCGGTTGTCGCGGGCGATCTGCGCCCCGGCCACGCTGACGGTCGAGATCTTGGCCGCCTCGCCGATGTGCAGGACCGTCTTGTCCTTGATGCACGGCCTGGCCAGGATCTCGGGAATGGCCTTCTCGCAGAAGTCGATGTGGAAGCGGACCTTGTTCGTCGTCACGCCCAGCGCGATGTTCTTGGCCGCCCAGGTGACGCCGCTGTCCTCGTTGTGCTTGAGGACGGCGATGTTGACGAGCTTGGTGATGTCCTTGGTCACGATATCGGCGAAGCAGGACCGGTCCTCGTTCTCGATGGTCAGGCCGTCGAACGCGTTCGCGACCTCTTCGGCGATCCGCTTGATCCCCTCGCGGTCCTCGTAGTCCATGTAGAGCCGGCGCAACTCCTGTTCGTATTTGCGGGCCTTCTCATTCCCCTGCGTGGCCAGGGTCCAGAGCCACGAGACGGAGTTGAAGATCTCCCGGTGCGAACCCTCCCGGGTGAAGCCTCGCCCGACGAGCTCCCGGAATTTCTTGAGGGTCCCGTCTTCGAACGACACGAAGACCTTCGGGTCGTAGCCGGCGACCCAGGGCACGACGCCCTCCCAATCGACCGAACAGCCCATGACGCGGACGCCGGTCGTCCCGCGGTTGATCGCCAGGCCCGTCCGCCGGAAGTCGCGGTCCATCCGGTCCCAGACGACGATGGCGTTCTCTTTGACCCCCGCGCCCTTGAGCCCGGCGATCGTCTCGTTGATCGAGGCGAGCGACGAGGAGATCCGCGGCGCGCCGATGCAATTGATCTTGATGCCCACGACGTCGTCGGGCGTGACGAGCGAGGCCCAGGCGTTCGCGAGCGTCCGTTCTCCCGTGAGCTCCTTGAGCCCGGTTTCGAAGGCCCGATGGACGGCGGCCGGGTTGTAGTCGAGGTCGACGAGCATGTCGCCGGCGGCGACCGAAACGACCCGGCTCTTGGCGGCGGCCGCGGCCCGGCCCCGGCAAGCGGGTGAGCCGCCGAACAGGACTGTCCCCCCGGCGAGTGCCGCCGCGCTCCCGACGAACTGCCTGCGTGTCATCATGTGAGTCCTCCTGCGGGGGCGGTCATTTCTTCATCGGCTTCAGCAGCAGGTCGTGGAAGTCGTAGCTGAAGTCCGTATCGGGCGAAACGGCCTTCATGCGGGCTTCGACGATGTTGCCGTCCGGATCGATGGCGAACGTGACGAAGGCGTCGGCCCGGAGCTCCCGGTCGCGCCAGCGCACGACGAACGTCTCGCGGCTCCAGGGCTCCATGTCGCCGACGAAGCCCGGAGATTTCGTGAAGCTCATGACCAGGCGGGCATCCTCGCCCGCGCCCTCGTGCGTGACGGCGATCGGTCCGTACCAGGCGTCCTCGTAGGTCCGGGCATAGGCTTCGAGCGGCAACGAAGGCTTGAGAGACGCATCGCGCTTGGCCGCCGCCTTCCCGAGGGCTTCGCCTGTCGTCGCGGTCTCACGCGCCCTGATCTTGAGGTAGGCGGCCGCCCAATCGGTCGGCGGCGCGCCCAGCGCCTTGTCGACGACCGCGTAGATGACCGAGTTGTAGGCGTCGCTCGACTCCTGGTTGGTCAGGACGGCGATGCCCAGCTCGAGCTCGGGGACCATGAAGACGCGCGAGACGTAACCCGAGAGGACGCCCGTGTGGTTGACGGCCTTGCGGCCGCGGTAGTCGCTGACCCGCAGGCCGAGGGCGTAGCCGTTGAAGTTCATCCGCTGGGCCGCGAGCTCGGCGGGCGGTGCGGAGATGGGGATGGGCGTGACGATCGTCGAGAGCTCCCGCCCGGTCCGCTCCGAGAAGAGGCGCGTCCCGTCGGCGAGCTTACCCTCGCCGAGGTGGACGAGCATCCAGCGGGCCATGTCCTCGGCGCAGGAGACGATGCCGCCGGCCGCGTTCATGTTGTCGTTCTCGTCGATGGCGACCGGCGCGGGGCCCTTCTCCAGCACGGCGTGCGGGATGGCCACATTCCCCCCGGCGAGCGACGCATCGTGGCGCGGCCGGCTCGAGGCCATGCCGGCGCGCTCGAGGATACGCTTCGAGATGAAGTCCTCCCAGGTCATGCCGCTGACGGCCTCGATGACCTCGCCCGCGGCGATGTAGAGCATGTTGTCGTAGGCGTAGGCGGTGCGGAAGCTCGTCGCCGGCTGGATGAAGCGGAGGCGGCCGACGATCTCGCGCCGGCTGTAGGTCGATTCCGGCCAGAGCAGGAGGTCGCCCGCACCGAGCCCGAGGCCGCTGCGGTGGACGAGGAGGTCGCGGACGGTCATCTCGCGCGTCACGTAGGGGTCCCACATCTGGAACCAGGGGAGGTAGCGCGTGACGGGGCCGTCCCATTCGAGCTTGCCCTCCTCGACGAGAAGGCCCAGCGCCGTGGCCGTGAAGACCTTGGTGTTCGAGGCGATGCCGAAGAGCGTCTGCGCGTCGACCGGCGCCGGCTCGCCGAGCTTGCGGACGCCGTAACCCTTGGCCAGGACGACCTGGCCGTCCTTGACCACGGCGACGGCCATGCCCGGGACCTCGAAGGTCTTCAGGACCTTGGCCACGTAGGCGTCGAAGCCGGGCGGCAGGACCGCGGCGGCAGGGGAGAGCGCGGTAGTTTTAGCTGATGCGGCAGGCTTTACGGCGGCTTGCGATGTCCCGTCGCTTGACGCGTTGGCTATCGCGGTTCCGGCTTGGGACAGTCCGGCCATGCAGGCCGCTGCCACAAGCGAAAAAATTAATCCGGCCTTTAGGCAAAGTGCTTTCTTTTTGGTCATGATACGGCGATGGTAATTCGCCAGGGCGCGGCTGTCAAATCGGGGACAGAAAAATGGGGGACATGATACCCGTTTCCGATTTTTCATTCGGGGAATCAGGGGCATGAACGGGAAATCAGGGGACACGATCCCATTTCAGGAGAAATGGGTCATGTCCCCGATTTCCCTGTCCCCGAATTGCTAATTCGGAAATTAGTATTGTGTCCCCGAATTAATCACTTGATCGTTAGCAGCGTCCCGGCCGAATAGGCCGCGAACTCGGGCGCGTACATCGACTGCAGCGTCGCCGGCGCCGCCTTGAACGTTCCGGCCATCGCACACCGGATGCGGTGCTTCAATGTATACTCGCCTTGGGGCAGCCACTCGACGAAGAAGTTCGTCCCGCTGTCGCGGATCTCCTCGTAGCGCCCCAGTCCCATGTCCCACTTATAGCCCGATCTCAGCGTCACCGGTTCGCAGCCCGACGGCCGCGGGTCCCTCAGATGGACGTACTCGGCCTGGTGCCGGGCCCGGATCGAGAGATGGACCTCGATCTCGTCGCCCACGGCCAGCGCCGTGCCCTCGGCGAGCGGCTTCAGCACGACCTCTTCGCCCCGCTTCTCGCGCTTGAAATAGCTCCTCTCGACCGAGAACAGGTCGCCGTCGCCCTTCTCGGGCATCCGGTCGGTCGAGAAGTGCCAGGTCGCGCTGGCGAAGGCCAGGCCTTTCCCACCCTTGGTCACCTTGACCGTCGCGCACTCCGGCCCGAGCTTCGCGCCCGGGATGACGATCTGGTTCTTCTTGCCGGTGTACTTGTCGGGCTCGAAGGTGAACGTCGTCTTCTGACCGCAGGCCTCGGCTGCGACCGTCTCGCGCACGCCGAGCGCTCCCGTCTGCTTCAGGTACCAAGCCACCGAGTAGATGACCTCGCTCGTGGCCCGGGTCGATTTCCAGTGGTTGAGCTTCTTGTTGAGGAAGAGCCACTGGACGAGCCCCTCGCTCCGCGTATCGCTCGGCTTGAGCTCCATGAGCGTCCGCAGGGCGAAGGCGTGCGTCTCGATCGTGTCGTTGTACCAGAGCCAGCCGCGGTCCTCGGGCGCCCAGCTCGTCCCGCCGTCGACGGTCGTCTTGGCGCTGTCCATGACGCTCGCCCAGACGAGCTCCGCATCTTTGGCCCGGCCCGCGCGCTTAAGCGTAAGAGCCAGATATCCCTTGAGATAGGGGGCGTGGTCCTTCCAGTGCTTGAACGAGAAGTCGAGCATCTGCTTGCGCTCGGCCTCTGTGAAGACCTTCCCGGTCCAGGACACATCGGGGAAATTGCTCAGCGTGTAATTGAGGAAGGTGACGAACTCCCAGCCGATGTCGTGGGCCATCATCTCCGACACGATCTCGTCGAGGTAGTGCCGGTGGAGGTAGGCGAAGGCCCGGACGACGGCGTCCTTGGGCACCTCGACCCCGAACTCGAGCGCCTTGGAGAAGCCGTGGACGATGTAGAGCGTCATGTAGGGCGACGGCGGCCCGCCGGCCCACCAGGGGAAAGCGCCGAGGGAGGTCTGGGCCTCGAGGAGTTTCGCCAGCGATGCCTCCCGCTGCGCCTTGGCCACGCGCGGATCGAGGACCTTCGCGACATCGAGTCCCTCGTCCTTGCCGCCCTGCGCCGTCTGCAGCCAGGGCGTCTCTTCGAGGGCCATCTTGCGGTTGGCGTCGGCCGCGTCGAACGACTCGTAGACCGTCTCGCGCTTGCTCAGCTCCTTGGCCATACGCCCGACCGACGGGTACTTGTCGTAGAGGCCGGTCAGGATGCCCGTCGCGAGGAACCGGTTGAGCGTCTGCTCGGTGCATTCGTAGGGATAGTTGACGAGGTAGGGGAGGGCGTCGAGCAGTCCGTAGAAGAGCTGCGCGTCGACCGTGACGACGAGCTGTTCGTCGATCCGTGTCGGATCGTCGGCCTTGGCCATGTCGTCGAACCGCAGCTCCCGCGTCTTCCCTTCCTTGAGCGTCGCGAACCGCGACTGGACGAGGTGCATCCGTCCCGGCAGGACCGGAAGCGGCCGCAGCTCGCCGTCGGAGAGAGCGCCCGACTTGGCCGTGATCTTGAACGCGACCGTGCCCACGCGGGCCGGCGCGGCCAGCGGGAAGACGACCGTCGCGCCGCCGCCCGCCGCCGCG
>JBGSUG010000379.1:0-4016 GCA_041736225.1 Candidatus Aminicenantales bacterium
CCAGGACGCCGACCTGGCGCATGCCGCCGCCCAGCGCCTTTCTCAACCGGCGGCCGAATTCGATGCGTTCCCGCGGCCCCGCGAGCATCGAGCCGACGGGGGCCGACAGGCCCTTGGACAGGCAGAACTGCAGCGAATCGACCTGATCGGCGTACTCCCGGACCGGGACGCCCGCCGCGACGCCGGCGTTGAAGATCCGGGCCCCGTCGAGGTGGACCTTCAACCCGTTCTCGTCGGCCACCTTCCGGATGGCCTTGAAGTTGTCGAGGGGCACAACGGACCCGCCCCAGTTGTTGTGGGTGTTCTCCAGGCAGATGAGCGTCGTCTGGGGGGTGTGGACGTTGGGCTTGCGGACGGCGGCGGCCACGTCCGCCGGATCCATGGCGCCCCGCACGGACCGCACCGGCCGCGGGGTCACCCCCGAAATGAAGGTCATGTGGGTCGATTCCATGTTGTAGATGTGGGAGCGCTCCTCGACGATGACCTCCTCGAGGACGTTCGTCCACATCTTGACGGCGATCGAGTTGGCCATGGTCCCGGACGGGCAGAAGAGCGCCGCCTCCTTGCCCATGATCGCGGCGGACGCCGCTTCGAGCTCGAAGACGGTCGGATCGTCGCCGAGGACGTCGTCGCCGACCGCGGCCTCGGCCATGGCCCGCCGCATCTTCTCCGTCGGCCTCGTGACCGTATCGCTGCGAAAATCGGAATACGTGATGGTCATGTGCGTTCCTCCGGAACGGTCATTATATTGGAAAACCCGGGCGGCGGGCAACCGTCCCGCCGTTTACTAAGTTCGGGTAATATGATAATAATGGAATCCGAATTCGGAAAAACGATCAGCGGACATGGCGAACAATTTCTTCTTCAAGGCCGGCGTCTTCTCGCTGCTCTTCTTCATCCTTTTCTTCCTGAGCGCCATCATCTTCTCCCAGGTCCTGCTCAAGAGCGAAGTGGTCACCCTCCCCGACCTCGTGGGCAAGACGATCGTCCAAGCCCGGGAGGAGCTCCAGAAGAAGGACCTGTCACTCGCCCAGCGTGGCACCGAGACGAGCGACCGCATCGAGAAGGGTCTCATCGCCCGGCAGGAACCGGCTCCGGACTCGCGGATCCGCAGCACCACGGTCGTCCAGATCTTCATCAGCTCGGGCAGCGGCACTGTCACCGTCCCCGATCTCGCTTCGAAGAGCCTCGACGAGGCCCTGACCCTGCTCCAGGCTGCCGGCCTGACCCGGGGGCGGCTGACCCAGGTCCACACGCCCCGCGTCCCCGCGGGCCGCATCCTGGCCCAGAAGCCCGAACCGGGCTCGGTCGTGGAGCGGAGCTTCCCCGTCGGCCTCCTCCTCAGCCAGGGCGGCCTCGAAGACCGCTACATCATGCCCGACCTCATCGGCCGACGGGCCGACAGCGTCATCGGCCGCCTCGACAGCCGGGGCTTCAAGGTCGCCGACGTCCGCTACGTCTACTACCCCGGAGCCCCGGCCGGCCTCGTCGTCAAGCAGGACCCCCCGAACGGCTTCCGCGTCCAGAAGCGCAGCCGCATTTCGATCGAGGTCAGCCGCTGATGGTCCTCATCGCCCCGTCCATCCTGTCCGCGGACTTCTCCCGGCTCGGCGAGGCGGTCAGGCTGGCCGAGGACGCCGGGGCCGATCTCATCCACGTCGACATCATGGACGGGCACTTCGTGCCCAACCTGACCCTCGGGCCCGGGCTCGTCGCGGCCATCCGGCGCGAGACCAGCCTGCCCATCGACGTCCACCTCATGGTCGAGAACCCCCGCGCCTTCGTCCCGCTTTTCCACGAGGCCGGGGCCGACTGGATCTCCATCCACGTCGAGGCGACGGCCCATCTCCACAAGGACCTGGCCATGATCCGGGCCCTCGGCCGCAAGGCCGGCGTCGCCCTCAATCCGGCGACCCCCATCGGATCGATCGACGAGGTCCTGACGGAGCTCGACTTCGTCCTGATCATGTCGGTCGACCCCGGCTGGGGCGGACAGTCCTTCATCCCCTCCTGCCGGGATAAGATCCGCAGGCTCCGGGACCGCATCCGGGCCGCCCGCCTGACCGTCCCCATCGAGGTCGATGGCGGGATCAAGCTCGACAACGTCGAAGACATCCTCCGGGCCGGTATGGAGGTCGTCGTGGCCGGTTCGGCCGTCTACGACGCCCCCGATCCGGCGGCCGTCATCCGGGCCATGAAAGACATCGCGAGGAAACTCCCATGAAGAACCCCCACCGGACAAGAACGCTCGCCGTCCTGCTGCCCTGCCTCCTGATCTTGGGCCTCGCGCCGGCCTGCCGCAAGAAAACGGTCGAGATCGCTCCCGACCTGACCTCCTCCGACGAGGCCCTCTACAAGCTGGGCGAGGCGGGCATGAAGAAGGACACGGAAAAATCCATCCTCTACCTCCGCCAGGTCATCGACTCGTTCCCCAAGAGCTTCTACGCCCAGCGGGCGAAGCTGCTCATCGCCGACGCCTATTTCCAGAAGGGCGACGAGACCAACATGATCATGGCCGCGGCCGAATACCGGGAATTCATCCGGACCTATCCCTATTCCCCGTCGGCCGCCTACGCCCAGTACCAGGTCGCCATGACCTTCTACAAGAAGAAGCTGAAGATCGGGCGCGACCCGTCGAAGACGATCCAGGCCCTGGCCGAGTTCCGGAAGGTCATCACCGACTTCCCGGCCAGCGACCAGGCCAAGGCCGCCCAGGAGAAGATCAAGGAGTGCGAGGAACGGCTGGCCGCGCACAACGCCGAGATCGCCATCAGCTACTGCCGGCGCCGGGCCTACCGGGCGGCCATCAGCCGGCTGACCGAGATCATGACGACGTATCCGGATTACACGGGGCTCGGCGAGGTCTATCACTATCTCGGCGAAAGCCACTTCATGATGAGGGAATACGATCAAGCCCTCCCCTTCTTCACCAAGGTGGTCACGGACTTTCCCCAGCTGAAGCTGGCCAAGGCCGCGACGAAGCGGCTGGCGGAGATCGAGACGCTGAAAACGGCTCCGAAAGAAACTAAGACAGCCAAGAAAAAGAAGCGCTGACATCGCAGGCGCGGGGAGGGTCGTTCATGAAGAATCGGCACGGAAAGATCGGGCGCGTCTCCATTCTGTTCGCCGCGCTGGCGCTCGTCGGAGGCGAGGCGGCCGCCGCCGGCCTGGCCGTCAAGCCGCTCGCGGCCGGGCTCGGCTACGATTATCTCTCGAGAACGGTCGTCTGGAGCGGCGACATAGCCGATTCCAAGCTGACCTCGAACATGCTCTCGGCCCGGGCCGAGTTCGGTCTCGCCAAGGGCGTGATCGTCGGACTGACCGCCGGGTTCTCCTTCAGCGACGTTTCGGGGCTCGTATTCGACGATCTGCCCATCAGCCTCCTCTATGACGGATCGGCCATCCCGGGCCTCGTCCTCGGGGCCGATGTCCTGGTCCCGATCAAAAAATTGGGCGACTTCGAGATGAAAGCCACGGGCCGGATCGTCTATTCTTCAGGGATGTCCAAGACCTGGCCGCTCGAAGGGTTCGCCGTCGAGGGCGAGGCTGAGGGCAAGCCGGGCTGGATGGAGGTCGCGGTGGGCCCGCGCCTCGACTACCTCTTCTTCGGCCGGGTCGTCCCCTACATCGAGCTGACGGGACGCTGGCTCACGGCCCGCCTCCGGATGAGCGAGACGCTCGGCGAGCTCGCCGGCGAGGAGAAGAGGAGGGTCGGCGGCGATTTCGCCGTCGGCGCCGCCGTCGGCGCGGACGGCGAGGTCTCCCGCCGCTTGCTGGTCAGGGGCAAGATCGGTATCCTGCCGTTCGCCGGAGGCGTGGACACGGTGGCCACGGTCGGCGTCCTCTACAGGTTCTAGGACGAAGGAGAGGAACATGACACAGATCCCGTTCGCGAAGCACCTCAAGGCGGTCGCGGTCCTCCTCGTCGTCCTGTCCGTCGGCGTGGCGTCGGGCGACGCGGCCCGGTTGAGGCAGCCCGCCGGCCGGAGCAAGCGGATCGTGCCCGGCGCCCAACG
>JBGSUG010000385.1:0-2331 GCA_041736225.1 Candidatus Aminicenantales bacterium
GGGTTTGGAGCGGGCGGGTTTGGGGAGCTCGGCCGCGGCCCGGTCTGCGATCAGGGCGGGAAGCGCGTCCCAGTCGACCGAGGCGGCCGCCCGGCGGATCTCGGCCTTGACGGCCTCGGTCTCCCGGACGAACTTTTCGTAAGCGTCGGCCTCGGCCCGGCAGTCCGGGCACTTGTCGTCATGTTCAGCCATGGTCCGTCTCCTCACTGGATCCCCAGCACCGGCGCCAGCCGTTTTCTGAGATTCTGCACGGCCTTGAAATGGAGCGATTTGGCCGTCCCGACCGATATCCGCATCGTTGCGGAGATCTCGTTGAAAGGGAGCTCGTTGTAATGCCTCATGACGAAGACCATCCTCTGCCGCTCGGCCAGGGTCTCGACGGATTTAGAAAAGGCGATCCGCAGGTCGGAATGGGCCGAGTCCCCGGCCCGGTCCTCGGTGGGGACGGGGATGTCGTCGAGCGGCGTCGTCGTCTCCCATTCCCGCCGCTTCTTCCGATTCTTGCGGTAGCTGTCGATGCTGACGTTCTTGGCCATCTGCAGGAGCCAGCCCTGGAAAGAATTCCCCGGCTTGTAGAGGCCGGCTTTCTGATACAGCTTGAGGAACGTCTCCTGGACGGCGTCGAGGGCGTCCTCGCGGTCCCGGAGGATGGAGTAGGCCATGACGAAGACCTTCTGCTGGTAGAGCCGGATGACCGTCATGAACGCCTCTCGGTCCCCCGCCTGGATCCGCTCGAGGAGAGAGGCGATCTCGGCCGCCTCGGCCTCGCGGTTCCTCGGGACTTCACTCATGGGACCTCTCAGGGTACAACGGACGGCTCCCCCGTAAAGTTTACTCCTCGAGGAGGGTTTGGCGGATAAAGCGAGGGGCGCCCACTCGGGGGGCATCCCCGGGAACGCGACGGGAGCCGGTCAGGACCGGGAGGATCCCCGGCGGTCGCCGCCGAACCCCCCGCCGGGACGGCTGTCGGTCCCGGGCCTCTCGGCCCGGGGCCGGGCGTCGTTGACGATGAGCTTGCGGCCTTCGAACTCGGTGCCGTTGAGCTTGGCTTTGGCTTCCCGGGCCGCCTCCGGCGTCGCCATCTCGACGAAGCCGAAGCCGCGCCCCTGCAGGAAATTGACCGAGACCACTTCGCCATGCTGTGCGAACAGCTGTTTCAGGGTCTCCTCGGCGGTCCTGAAGTTGAGATTGCCCACATAAAGCTTGGAAAAAGCCATTCCCGCGACCTCCTGTCTCCGGGGCCCATTCTCCATGTTTCAAACTTTGAAATCAAGCGCGTTTCTGCTATAGATGGAAGGATCCGGAACCGAGGAGCCCCCATGAAAAGATCCTCCTACGTGGGATTGATCATACTGTTCTTCTTCCTCCTGGCCGCCGCCGGCACGGTCTTCGTCTTTTTCGAGGACATCGGAGGAAAGCGCGTGGAAGTGCCCGCGACCGCCTACCTCGACGTCCCACTGGCGGGCCCGGTCGCCGAGATCGCCCCGACCGATTCCCTCACGTCCCTTCTGCTGGGCTCGCGGCCCCTCGCCCTGCACGACTTCTGGGAGAACCTCCGCAAGGCCAAGGTCGACCGCCGCATCCGGGCCGTTGTGCTGCGCCTCGGCCTCCTCCAATGCGACTGGGCCAAGGCCGCCGAGATGCGCGAGGCCGTTCTCGACTTCCGCCGCTCCGGCAAGAAGGCCTACGCCGTGATCGAGGAGGCCCCCGATTGCGACATGGAGTACTTCGTGGCCACGGCCTGCGACAGGATCGTCCTCCATCCCCTGGGCTGGTTGGGCATCAACGGCCTCGGCGGCTACGTCCCCTTCCTCAAGGGCACCTTCGACAAGCTCGGCATCCGGGCCGAGTTCGAGCACGTCGAGGAATACAAGACGGCCTACAATATATTCACGGAGAAGGGATTCACGCCGGCCCACCGCGAGGAGACAGAGTCCTATTACGGCGACCTGTTCGCCCAGTACGTGGCCGCGGCGGCCGAGGCCCGGGGCAAGACCCCCGAGGAGTTCCGCGCGCTCGTCGACCGCGGCTTCTTCCAGGGCGAGAAGGCCAAGGCGGCCGGGCTCGTCGACGACTGTCTCTACGAGGACGAGCTCCAGGACCTCCTGGCCCGCGACGGACGGGCGCCGGCCCGGATCCGCTTCGACGACTATACGAAGATCAAACCCGCCTCGGTCGGCCTCGAGACCGGCCCCGGCAAGGTCGCGCTCGTCTACGCCGTCGGGACCATCATGACCGGCGAGAGCCTGCCCCAGGTCATGGGCGGCACGACGGTCGCCCGCTGGATCCGGGCGGCCCGCAACGACGCCTCGGTCAAGGCCATCGTCCTGC